>CAZROJ010000014.1:0-27874 GCA_964601665.1 uncultured Pirellulaceae bacterium | reverse complement strand
AACTTATCGGCATGTATGTGTCATTCTTGTTTCATTCGAAAGTCGAAAAAATGAAACGCATTTTCTCACGTTGTTTCTTTGGCCTTGTTTCTTTGGCCTAACTTTGCCCAAGCCCAATACATTGGATTCGATGGCTGGCTGCCGCACGTAAACCACGTGCAAAAGTCTCTCTTTGACAATACGGGCGATCAGCTCACGTCGAAGACGACGATTGAGCTTATAAATGGTTCAAGTAACCAGACGCTCACCGGCACCGTGAAAATTTATCGAGACGGAGCTCTGTATCTCACGATTGGCCCAGCGACAATGTCGCCGAATTCCATCATCTCTCTTTCAAACGCATCTGCGACGATCATGGCTTCAGCTGACGATCATTCGATACGAGCCGATGTCACAATAAAAGACTCAGGAGGCAACACAGTTTCGACTGGATCAGATACTCATATCTATCAAAAGCGGTTCCTTCCTCAAGAAGATTACGACCAGATTGTTTTTCCGTAGTCGATCGGAACTTCGTTAGTGTTGAAAAGCGTGTCTTATTGCTTTTAGGCGAAAAGGTTGGATGATGATGGTTTTAAACAAGTGTTCAGCTATCGCCGTTTTGTTGGGAGCGGTCCTCTTCGTGACCGCTGCCCGCGCTCAGGTCGTGACGAAAGAATCGCTCTACAATCTAGATATTGTTAGAAGTGGCGAAAGAGCGGCAACGACAAAAAGTGTTGCGAACTATTGGTTTGAGGCTGGATTGCGCGAAATACAAAAGCTGCGTTCACGCAAACGAGGGCAGTTTGGTTTTCAAGCTGAAAAACTAGACAAGCTAGAAACACTGTACGAAGAATATAAATCGCTCAAAGTTCACAAACCCGATGGGAGTATTGACAGAGAAGCGTCAAAACTCAGGCGAGCATTTTTCGATAGCGATCGCGTAGCCCAGCAGGTGTTTGACATATTGGGGCCAGAACACGGCATGCAAGTAGTGTTGGAACGCAACATCTACCATCTGCAAATGCTAAAAGAACGAGCCTCGCTCCAGGATATCGGCGAGTTACAAACTGTTTTTTCACTGCCCTTATTCCGCAAAGCTTTACAGGTTGAAGGCGAGCAAACGAAGGAGGTGGAAGCCGTCAATAAATCCTGCAAGGAGGACTATCGATCTGCCGTTAAGATGCAGATGGACGCCTTGCGAAACGCTTCTCAGGATCGTTGGCATGCGCTGCTTGCGCAGTTAAATGCGACGCAGCGTGGCAGAGCGGTCCGGATGATGGGGGAGCCAGTTGAGTGGTATCGGATTGAAAAGCAGCCCGAGTTCCGGCGTCATGGGGTTCGTCCAGATGGGACTGCCAATTATGGTGGTGGTTGGAACTCGGGAAGCATTCGAGAGTTGGCGAAGAAAATGGCCCGTGGCAACGAACGATGGTTTATTGATGCGCCAAACGAAGAATTTGAGAAGCTTGGCTATACGTGCATGGACCTGCTGGCCTACCAAATGTTATTCGAAAAGCTGCTTTGGGACGAAATGGAATTTACCCAAGAGCAACGAAAAAGCCTTGCTCTGAAAGGTAAATTTCGACGGAAGCTGCATGTGGAATCCAAGATTGTTGCCCGCCCCAGTGGGGTCCAACGCTTCGAGTCACTGCTGGACGGAAAGGCCAAGTATCCACCGGAGTACCACGAGTTTTTTTTGCCAGACCAGCTAACGTGGTTTCGGCAGATTGAGACACAAATTCGCGCCGGCCAGAAGTACGACTCGTCAGTTGGTCTGCTTCACCCAACGATTGCGAATTATTTGGAACTAACGGGTTCGCAGAAAATTGTGATGCAAAAGATTGCGAGGGAATTTGAGGAGCGGGTCCGCCTAATTGTCGAGAAAATCGTAGCAGAACGACAGATGGCTCAACACCGATTGCTTGAGCGTGTTTTCAAAATTCTTGACCCAGCCCAACGTAAGAAATTTGAATCCTTAACCGGTAAGAAAATTTTAGAATAGGTAAGCAGAAGGTTGGGTTGGGTATCTAAGGCGATCGGCAGTTGAATTTCTACCGCTGATGTTTGCAACGATTGGTAGCGCGAATCCGCATCAATTGGGCCGCTTTTGATCAGGTTTTTCGTCGAAATCAAAGTTCGAACTGCATTTATTTGGGTGGAAGCCATTGAAAGGGTTAATATAAAGACGGTCGTCAATTGACGAATTTAAGAGCTCGTCGCTTTCTTTCCCTGCCGCAACATGGACCCAGATGTAACTAGGCCAATTCCGCCCTCGCGGCCGGTTACGTATCGTTGCCCGTGTGGTGCCGAGCTAAAGCTGAGTGCCTGCAGTGGTGGGGTTTGCGATCATTGCTCGCGGCCAATTTCTCCAAAATCGCTCAAGCACTCTAGCTCGAACACAGTCGCGTGGAGCGACAATCAATTTTTGCTTTCCCAAACGAAGACCCAGGTGGATCAAGATACGGTCCAAAGCAAAGTCAGCTTGGTGGATGAAAAGCAGCAGGATGCGAACACGCTGATCGGCAAGCGTTTTGGGCACTTCGAGATTGTCGCGCAGCTGGGGCACGGCGGCATGGGGCAAGTCTATCGAGCGTTAGACACGTCATTGCAACGCTACGTTGCGGTAAAGATTCTTAGAAGTGGAATTGGTTCGACCGACGAGCGGACGTTTAGCTCCGAACAGGAGATCGACAAGCTGTTGCAAGAGGCGGTTTCTCAGGCCAGCGTAACGCATCCAAATATCGTAACGATCTACTACGTTGGCAAAGAAAACGGCAATCCGTTTTTGGCGATGGAGTTAATGGATGGTTCCAGTTTGAACCAGCGAATTGCCGAAGGTGAAATTCCGTTTAATGAAACAGCGCGTATCGGATTGCAGCTGGCCCAAGCTTTGCAGGCGTCTTTTGAGTTGGACATTGTCCACGGCGATATTAAGCCGCCCAACGTTTTGATTAATCACGAAGGGACAGTGAAGCTCTCTGATTTCGGGATGGCTCGCCAAGCGTCAACCAACCAAGCGGCGGCAACGGGCGGGACGCCAAATTACTTGGCACCGGAAATACTTGAAGGAAAACCGATCTCGATCCAGTCGGACATGTACGCTTTGGGAGTGACACTGTACGAGATGACGTTCGGCGTGGTGCCGGTTGAAATGGCAGGCTCGACGGTGAACGATTGGATCGAACTTCATCAGCGAGCCCATGTAAAATTCCCAACGCCTTGGCCCGCGCAGGTTCCCGAGTCTTGGAAGGGTTTGTTGTCACGATTGTTGGCCCGAAATCCCCAAGACCGATATAGTTCCTATGAAGATTTGATTGCCGATTTGATTCGGCTGCAGGCTAACTCCACCGTCGCGGCGAGGTTTCTACCGCGACTGATCGCGGCGGGTGTGGATTGGGCCAGCGTGTTGTTGGTAACCATTGGTTTGCAAACATTGCTGGTCATGGGCAGCGATCGTCTACCCGTGTTGACGAACGTGGCAACGCGCGCGGTTTTGCTGGCGACGCTGACGTTCGTGCCAATTTTGCTGTACACGATTGGAGTCTATTTTTGGCGTCAATCGCTGGGGCGAAACTTGATGCATTTACGAGTGGTAAATCAATACGGACTGAAGCCAAAGCGCCACGAAATTGCCATCCGAAGTTTATTGCGAATGCAGTTTCCGTGGTTCATTATTTTCTTCATGACGCTGGTGGACAATCGAGATTTTGGCGATGCGCTGGCGGTCGTGGTGTCGGTCTACGTCTTTTCTGGTCTATGTTTTTTGGTTGATATTGGTTGGATGCTGTTGTCCAGCGGCGGACGATCTTTGCACGATTTCATCATGGGTTCGCGAGTCGTGTTGGACACGGAAATGTAGCTGTGTCTGTTCGGCTTGAAAGTGACCGTTTTTGGCTAGAATGCGATCAAAGGTTCGTTTTGGTATTAGCTAGTTTGCGGTTTCGCCGCCAAGGGACCTGTTAACCTAAATTGCTGTCTCAGCCCAATTTGAATTTCCAACGAAATTGAATTCCCAATGAAATTTTACCAGCACCGTTTCGATTCAATCGAGGACTATCTGCACCATCGATCGCCTTATCTTCTGGTCGATGCAATCGACGAAATTCAAACTGACAAAATTTCGACGCGTTACAGAGTCACGGGCGACGAGCAATTTGTTCAGGGGCATTTTCCTGGAGCTCACATTTTGCCGGGTGCGATCATGCAAGAGATCACGACCCAGACGGCAGGGATTTTGATCGCAGCCAACTACAACCCAATGGAAGAATTTAACACTCACGATCCCAAGTTCAACGAATATGCGTTGGGGGTTTTAGCGAGGGTGAATTGGGCGAGGTACAAAGGATTCGCGCGGCCCGGAGACGAACTAAAAATTGTTGTCACGTTGAACGAACGAGTTGAAACGATGTTTGATTTCAATGCGGCAATTTCAGTCGCCGACAAGCAGATCATGAAAAACAGTTTTCGATTGACCAACATCTTGAGCAAAACGTTGATTGGGTAAGTTTCAATGTAGCGACGGGAGACTGGGCAGTCTGGGGAGAACGGGAGCTTTGGTTGCTGGGTGTTTAGCGTCGAAGTCGCTAGCAAAAGGTAAATTTTACCTCACCTCTCTTTTTTCACATTGGCAACAGGCTTATATTTGCGGCTCTATTAAATCCTTCCCCCCACCGCAATCGTGACGATACAACCATGAAGAAACTGATTTTTTCCACCATCGCATTCCTTGCCTTTGGGACATTCGGAATGTCTCATGCGTCTGCTGAGCTAATTACGTTGCTGAGCAACAGCCACACGTTCGCTTTTGATGCCAATGCCGGCTCCAACAGTCAACTCTCTCGCAAAGACGGTACTCGCGACGTGTTGAGTAACATGGGCGTGTTTCTGGGTTACCGAGCTGGTTTTAGTGATCCGCTTCAAAGGATCCAATTGACTGATGCGACCGTGACAGGCGCGCCAAACTCAACTGGTTTTGGTTTTAACGAAGGTCAAATTACATTTGCTCCTGTGACGTTCAACGATACCGGTGGCGATGTCACATTACAGGCGGTGATGGATTTCGCATTGATCGATACATCCACCGATGAGGCTTTCCTGCGTTACGATCTGCAGATTTCTGGCACCGGATTTACCAACCAGAATTCGGGTATCACCCAATCTTTTGTTGGGTTTGACTTCGAAGGAACCGGTTCTGACGTGCGTGAGACCGGGTCGGAAGTAACTGGACTGGGCTCGGGCGCTACCGATGCTCAGATTGGAGTGGCGGGTTTGGGATCAGGTACGCAGTCTTTGTTTGCTGATGGCTCCTTTGGTGCCGTGAACAACATTAACCAAATCGACGTCTACGATGCGACTTTAGGTATTTTGGGTGCAAACCCTGAGGATCGATTCAATAGTGTTAGCGAGAGTCTTGCATTGGGGCCAGATTTGGCGGTCGGGTTCTTCTCGACGTTTGCTTCGACCAACAGCGATTTTACCGAGACCACTACGGGTGCCGTTGGTATTCGATCGACTCAGCTGAACGCTGCGATTCCTGAGCCGACTTCGCTTGCTTTGGCAGCGATTGGTTTTGGAATGGTTGTCTGTCGTCGTAAAAGGCGCACTGTATAACCTAAGTTACTTTGGTGAAAAACACACAGCCGGTTCGTTGGAAGACGAGCCGGCTTTTTTTTATTTGCATCATCATTAGAATCCGAATCGAGCGGCGCTGAACACTGCAGCGGCGTCGAAATCTTCAGAGTATGGTTTCATGAAATACACGCTGGTTTTAATTTTGAATCTTGCGGCAGCATGGATGGTCTGGTCGGGAAGCGTCAGCGTCGAAAACCCATTTGTGATGTTGTTAGGTGTCTTATCAATTTTATTTTCGATGTTCGTTTGCTTGCGAATGGAGATCGCGGATAGCGAAAGCGTTCCGTTGCATTTCAGTTGGCGGATTATTCCTTACGCGTGCTACTTGATCAAAGAGATCGTGATTGCGAATTTCGCTGTGGCCAAAATTGTTTTAGCGCCGCGTCTTCAATTGCAAAGAAACATGCTTGTCGTGCATGCCAAGCACAAGACGGAAACTGGAAATGTTGTTTTGGCGAATTCGATCACGTTGACGCCGGGTACCGTGTCGGTCAGCATGAGCGGTCACGATATCAAGGTGCACGCCTTGTTTTTTGAAGGTGCTGAGGAAAGTTTGTCTGGTGAAATGGTTCGTCAGGTCAACAAACTCGAAGGGCATGCTTGATGGGAATCGAGATTGCTTTCATTGGAACCGCTGTGGCGATTTTGATCACCATGTCGCTGGCAATGATTCGAGCCATGGCGGGGCCGACCGTTTTCGATCGAGTGCTCGCGTTAAATATGTTTGGCACGAAAACGGTACTTTTGATCTGTGTTGTTTGTTTCGCCATGAAGCCGGAGCGACAAGACTTTCTTGATTTAGCGTTGCTGTACAGCCTGATGAATTTTATCGGGATGGTTGCACTGCTGCGATTTTCTCAGTTTGGCGGATTCGATGCACGGGCGGGCGAGGACGAAAATGCCGGCCATGCTCATGTCAACAACGGCAATGTCAGCAGCGGGGATCGGTAATGGAAATCGTGGTTGAGATTTTGGTTTGGGTTTTGCTATTCATCGGTTCTTTATTTTCGGTGATCGGTGGCTTTGGAATTGTGCGGTTGCCTGAGTTTTTCTCGCGGATGCACGCGGGGGGAATCACTGACACGATGGGTGCGGCGTTTATCATCGGCGGTTTGATGGTGTGGAGCGGATACGAATTGCAGGGACTGACGACGCTAAAGCTGTTCATGATCATTTTCTTCCTGTTGATTACCAGTCCGACTGCTTGTCATGCGTTAGCAAAATCGGCACTGGCGCAAGGTCTTGAGCCCGAGTTGGAGATGAACACGATGGAGTCGAACGAGAACGATTAACGTTTCGAAAAGCCCATGATGGATTTTATTGTCATTCCGATTCTTGCCTTGTTGGTCGCGACCGCGGTTACTGTTGCGCGGATTAAGAATCTGTGGGCAGCGGTGATGTTTACCGGCATTTATAGTTTTCTAAGTGCCAGTTGGATGCTGATTTTGGATGCGCCAGATGTTGCGTTTACCGAAGCGGCCGTTGGAGCGGGTATTGCCACAATTTTGATGTTGGCCACGCTTTCTTTAGTGCCGCGAAAGTTCGGCAAATGCGGGATGTTGTCGGGTGACGATTTTCAATCCAAAAAACCGCCGCTGCGCCGAGTGATCGGGTCTTTGGCGGTGGTGATTGGGACGGGCGCGATGTTGGTTTACGGGACGTTGGACATGCCGCATTTCGGTGATCCAAATTCCGCGGTTCATTCCTATCCTGTGCCGTCGTTTGTGGAAAGATCGCAAACGGATATGGGCGTGCACGGTCTACCAAACGTTGTCACGGCGGTGTTGGCGAGTTATCGAGGTTACGACACGTTGGGGGAAACGGCTGTGATTTTTACAGCGGGAATTGCCGTGCTGTTGATCCTGCGGAGGAACCTTCCGTCTGATTCGAAGCCAGAAAATGATGGGTTGGAAAACGAGGTGGTAAGTTGATCGATTTTCCAATCATTCGAGTCGTTTCGAAGTTTATGATCCCCTACATCTTGCTGTTCGCACTGTACGTGCAGTTCCATGGCGACTTCGGTCCGGGGGGCGGTTTTCAAGCGGGTGTGATTTTTGCAGCGGCGGTCATTCTTTATGGTTTGGTGTACGGGTTGCCGGCGGCCAAGCATGTCGCGCCGGAATGGCTGATCGAAAAACTAATCGCACTGGGTTTGCTGCTGTACGCCGCGACGGGATTCGCCTGTGTTGCGTTGGGAGGAAACTTCTTGGACTACGACGTGCTGGACCATCATGTGATGTCGGGGATCTTGCCGCATCAGCAGCACTTGGGAATTTTTCTGGTCGAACTGGGCGTCGGTATTACGGTGACGTCGGTCATGATCATGATCTATTACGCGTTCTCAGGAAGGGAGCGACGAGTATGACCACGGAACTTTTCGTTGGCTTGTTTAATTACTGGGTTGTTATTTGCTTGATGATGACTGGTTTTTACATCGTCATTTCGAGTGGAAATTTGATGAAAACCGTAATCGGTTTGAACATCTTCCAGACTTCGGTATTTCTGTTGTACATCACGATGGGAAAAATTGACGGCGGTACTGCCCCGATCTTACAGGGGGGGCACGGCCATGGGCACGAGCACGGTCATTCAGAATCGCATGGCCACGGTGAACCGCATGCCAGTCTCGGTTCGGATTTAATTCACCAAGTTTCTTACACTGACAGCAAAGCCGACCATGCCCACGAAATTGTCGAATCCGTCGGTCATCACGCTGCCGATGCGGTAACGCTTTATTCGAATCCGTTGCCGAGTGTTTTGATGCTGACGGCGATTGTGGTCGGAATCGCAACGACGGCGTTGGCTTTGGCTTTGCTTGTTCGAATTCGTGAGGAATACGGTTCGATTGAAGAAGATGACATTCTTGCCATGGACAGGGATGCTCAGTGATGGAACAACATTTTCCTGTTTTACTGATTGCGATCCCACTGATTGCAGCACCTCTGTTGGTTTTGATTTCGCAGCGTCGCGTTGTGGCGCTGCTGTCAATCATTGTGGCTTGGGTGGTGTTCGCTATTTCTGTATCGCTGTTGGGCCGGGTTTTGGTCGAAGGCGTGATTGAATACGAATTGGGCGGCTGGCCTTCTCCGTACGGCATCGTCTATCGGATCGATAGTTTCAACGCGTTTGTGATGCTGTTTGTTTCGGCGTTGGGGGCGATCGTTCTAACGTACTCGCCGCCGAGTATCGAAGTCGAAATTCCAAAATCAAAACACTATTTGTTTTACGTTTCTTATCTGTTGTGTGTGACCGGTCTTCTGGGCATGTGCGTGACGGGTGACTTGTTCAATGTTTTTGTTTTCCTTGAAATCAGTTCGTTATCAAGTTATGCGTTGATTAGTTTGGGTAAGTCTCGTCGAGCACCTTTGGCGGCGTTTCAGTATTTGATTTTGGGAACCATCGGGGCAACTTTTTTCTTATTGGGAATTGGTCTGCTTTATCAAATCACTGGCACGCTGAATATGTCGGAAATTGCCGAGCGTTTGGCGGCGTCGGAAACGCCTCGAGCGGAACTGGTGGCGTTCGCATTCATGACGGTTGGTTTGTGCATCAAGATGGCGGTGTTTCCGCTGCACACCTGGTTGCCCAATGCTTATACCTACGCTCCGTCGGTGGTCACGGCGTTCATTGCGGCGACTTCTACGAAAGTTTCCGTCTACGCGTTTGCGAGGATGGTTTACACGATTTACAAACCGGAATTTGCATTCGAAACATTGCCATTGGATCGGGCGCTGGCGATTCTTTGTTTGATCGGAATCTTTGTCGCTTCGGCCGCAGCGATCTATCAAACGAATGTGAAGCGACTTTTGGCTTATTCCAGTGTTGCCCAGATCGGTTACATGCTGCTGGGAATTGGGTTGGCAACCGAAGCCGGTGTGGCGGCAGGGATCGTGCACATGTTTAACCATGCGTTGATAAAAGGTGGTTTGTTTATGGTTGTGGGTTGCTTCGCGCTGCGAATTGGATCGGTTCGCATTGCTGATTTGCAAGGTGCCGCCAAAACGATGCCGTTGACCTGTTTCGCTTGGGCACTCGGCGGGCTGGGCCTGATTGGTGTTCCGATGACGGCTGGTTTTGTGAGCAAATGGATGCTGCTGACGGCGACGATGGAAAAGGGGAACTGGGCGATTGCGATCTTGATGCTGATCAGTTCGTTGCTGGCGGTTATTTATGTTTGGAAAGTGGTCGAGGCTATTTACTTTGCTGAACCCTCTGAAAAAGCAAAGGCGGCGAAGGAAGCTCCGCTGGTGATGTTGGTGCCGATGTATGTGGTGATCATTGGAACGATCGTTTTTGGGTGTTGGACGGTTTACTCGGCCGAGCTGGCTCAGTTGGCTGCGAGTGATCTGTTGAATGTTGCAGGAGCCGGCAAATGAACCCTGAAATGCTGATTTTGGCGTCGCTTGTATTACCGTTGGTTGGTGTCGGATTAATTTTTCTGTGCGGTAAAATTCCGAACCTGCGTGAAGCTTGCACGATCGTGGTTTCCATTTGCCTGTTCGTGGTGACTTGCCAGCTGGCTGGTTTAGTGTTTGGCGGTCAACGGCCCGAGCTGATGGTTGGCGAAATGGTGCCGGGCTTTGACGTTAGGTTTTCGGTCGAGCCCTTGGGGATGATGTTTGCTCTGGTGGCATCGGGGCTGTGGATTTTGACAACGGTCTATGCCATTGGTTACATGCGTGGCCACGACGAAAAAAACCAGACGCGATTTTTTGCTTGCTTTGCGGCGGCTATTTTTGCCGCACTGGCGGCTGCGTATTCAGCGAACCTGTTCACGTTGTTCGTGGCTTACGAGGTCATGACTATTTCCACTTATCCGTTGGTCACGCATAACGGTAATGAAGAGGCCAAGCAGGGCGGCCGAGTCTACTTGGGTATTTTGATTTCGACTTCGATTGCCTTTTTTATGTTTGCCATTATGTGGACTTGGCAAGTGTCCGGAACGCTGGACTTTACGCCCGGCGGAATTCTGGCCGCGCCGATGGAAGCCGGTAAGATCTCACCGCTGGGCATCGCGGCGCTGCTGGCGTTGTTTACTTTTGGAATTGGAAAAGCGGCCTTGATGCCGTTTCATCGATGGCTGCCAGCCGCGATGGTGGCACCGACCCCAGTTAGTGCGCTGCTGCACGCGGTTGCAGTGGTCAAGGTGGGCGTCTTTTCAGTTCTAAAAATTGTTGTCTATGTATTTGGAATCGACCTGATTCGCGACACGAATTTGACGGGAAGTTTTCAGGATGTGGGGGTGAGCGATTGGCTGTGTTACTTGGCCGCCGCGTCGATTTTGATCGCGTCGCTGGTTGCAATGACCAAGGATAACCTGAAGGCGCGATTGGCTTATTCGACGATTTCGCAGTTGGCCTATATCACGCTGGGGGCGATGCTTGCTACTGAAAGTAGTGTGGTGGGTGGCGGCATGCATATCGTGATGCATGCTGTCGGCAAGATCACACTGTTTTTCTGTGCCGGTGCGATTTACGTGGGGGCCCATAAAAAGAATATCAGCGATATGCGAGGGCTGGGGCGAGCGATGCCGTTGACGTTCGCGGCATTTTTGTTGGCCAGCTTAAGCATTATCGGATTGCCGCCAGGTGGTGGATCGTGGAGCAAGTTTTATCTGGCCCTTGGCTGTGTCGAATCGGGCCATGCTTGGCTGATGGGAGCCTTGATGATCAGTTCGCTGTTGAACATTGCGTACTTGATACCGATTCCAATTCGAGCGTTCATGGTGCCTGAGGGTGAAAAGCCCAAGACTTGGCATGAGGCCCCCATGATGTGTGTGGTGCCGCTTTGTATCACCGCAGTTGGCAGCGTTGTGCTGATGTTCTTTGCTAGCCCGATTTACGAAGCACTCCTGCCAATCGTGCGGGTGCCGTAGCCGATCCGCTAGGCGGCGATTTGGGGACTGTAGGACGGGGCGCGTTTGTCGAACTTTCGTCGAGATCGAAACACCTCGCTTCGAATTCGCATTCAAAAAATTCGATTGCTTGCTAAGATACGTGACCCCAATTTATCAGTGTCTTGCCGTGGCTACTTTTTCAGGCTTGGATGATGTCCACCGAATCCCAAACAAAAACCCATAAACTGTACATCGAAACCGTTGGCTGCCAGATGAATATGCTGGACAGTGAAATGGTCGTCGCGAGCTTGCGACGTGAGGGATACGAGTTGTCCCATAGCGTCACCGACGCCGATACCATTCTGTTCAATACGTGTTCGGTGCGTGAACAAGCTGAAAATAAAACTTACAGTGCACTGGGTCGACTGCGTGCCGAAAAAAAGAAGCATCCGGAAAAGATCATTGGCGTGATGGGCTGCATGGCTCAGAAAGATCAAAAGTTGATTTTCCAACGAGCTCCCTATGTGGACATCGTGGTTGGGCCGGGGCAGTTGAAAGAGATTCCTGGCCTGATCCAGAAGGTGCGTGACGAAGGCGGCAAGCACACGGCGGTTGGGTTAGGGCGAAAAGCCGGCAAGGTCGAAGAAATCAAGCGCAGTCATGAGACTTTCGATCCGATGCGGGATCCAACGATGCGTCCAACGCCGTTCCAAGCGTTTCTGCGTATTCAAATTGGTTGCGATAAATTTTGCACGTACTGCATCGTTCCCATGACACGCGGGCCCGAACAGGGACGCGACCCGGACATGGTTTTTGACGAAGCAAAAATCTTGGCCGACCAAGGCTGTAAAGAAATTACGCTGCTTGGCCAAACGGTCAACAGCTACAAACATGTTGGCCCGGACAAGACCACTCGACTGGCGGATTTGCTGTATCGCTTGCACGACATTGACGGGTTGGAGCGAATTAAATTTGTTACCAGCTATCCCAAGGATATGGATTACGAATTGCTGACAGCGGTTCGCGATCTAAAAAAATGTTCGCCCTATTTGCACGTGCCGCTTCAAAGCGGTAGCGATACGGTTTTGAAAAGAATGAAGCGAGGCTACACAGTGGGCGACTACCGCGACATGATGGCTAGAATTCATGAAACGCTGGGCGATGCTGCGGCGGTGTCCAGCGATTTTATCGTGGGCTTCTCGGGTGAAACAGAAGAAGAATTTCAAGACACGGTGACGTTGGTTAAAGAATGCCGATTCAAAAATAGTTTCATCTTCAAATACAGCGAACGGCCGGGTACGAAGTCGGCCGAGCGAATGCCGGATGATGTTCCGTTTGATGTGAAGCGCCGGCGCAATAACGAGTTGTTGGACATCCAGAACAAAATTAGTGAAGAAGACAATCAAAAGTTCCTAGGTGAAACTGTTCAAGTGCTCGTCGAAGGCCCTAGCAAACGATCCGAAGCCAAAGTTAACGAACGCGACGACGTGGATGCTAACGGAAATGGGTTGGTTCAGTTGACGGGCCGAACCCATTGCGACCGAATTGTCGTCTTTGATGGCAGCGAACGACTGGTCGGCGAAACCATTCCAGTGGGCGTGTTCGAGGTGGCCGCTCATACGCTGATCGGGACCGTCATTACCGACGAAGCGTCAACCGGCCAAACCGTTCAATTGCTCGGCAGCTAAAGCAAGCTGCTGATCTTGGTGGGTTCAAAGTCAGGGTTCGAAACGAGATTTCGATTTTGAGGCTCACAACTGAACGCGTGAGCTTGGCTGCCTTGGCTGACTAAGTTATCCGGGGGATCAGCCAATTGGCAAGTGCAATGATCGAAGCGATGTAAACCACGATGCTGAGCCATTTTATTCGCCGGGCACTGCCGCGATCGATGTCATCGCGATTTCCAGAAAGACTTTCCAGCAGCAAGGATCGAGCTTTCCGCCACGTAAACCAGCTAATTCCAAAGGGCACGAAGTAGCTACTGTTGGAGGCGAATAGTAAGACCAGTGCGACGATCGGCATGGCTTTTAAAACGGTCGACGGTTTGGGTTTTTGGGCCCTTCGTGACGATCCAATTTCTGGAATGTAGACGACGTCGTCCGAGTTTTGGCTCGAGGGCACACCGGTTGGGGTACGTGAAGGCGTGTCCAAAACGCTGGGTGTTTTATCTAAAACGCTGGGTGTTTTATCTAAAACGCTGGGTGTTTTATCTAAAACGTTGTGCGTTCGGACGGGTGACATCGTGATGTCGCGAGTCGGTGACAGGCCCGAATTAAAACTGGGCTGGTGGTTTGAGGTGCCTTGAGCTTGAGGGTTCACGATTTCGACGCTATCCGAAGGAACCCAGTCCGAGTTGTTTTGGCTACCCACTCTTGAGGAGAGGTAATCTGGCTGCCAAACATCGCCATTTTCGATGGTCTCGATGGCTTCCAGCAATTCAGACGTCGATTGGAAACGATCGTCTGCCGATTTCGCGACCATCTTCTGGAATAGCGCATTTACCGAAGGGTCTTCGGGAAGTCCTGTATCAATTTTTGGAATCGTGTCTGAACGATGGGCCAGAATTGTTTTCACAACCGTGTCGCGGCTAAAGGGGCTGATCCCGGTCAGCAAGCGATACATGGTGCAGCCCAAAGAATAGATGTCCGATCGATGGTCAGCTTGACGTGTGTCTTCGGCTTGCTCGGGTGACATGTATTCAACAGTCCCCATCACTTGGCCGGTGGTCGTCAGCTGGGTGACTTCCTGATTGAAAGTTGAGCCACCGAAGCGAGCCAGCCCCATGTCCAAAACTTTGATGTCGCCTTCGTCATTGAGCAAGAGGTTAGACGGTTTGATGTCACGATGGATGATGCCTTTTCGATGAGCGTAATCAAGTCCTTTGCCGGCTTGTTTGATGTACTCCAAAGTCATCGGCAGTGGCACCGGGCCCAGCTGCGAAAGAACAGCTGCCAAGTCATGACCTGGAACGTACTCCATCACCAAGTAGTGGAATCCGTGATGCTCGCCGGCATCGTAGGCGTGCACGATATTGGGATGAGTCAGCTGCGCAGCGACTTTGACTTCTTGATAAAAACGAGCGACCGCGTCTTTGGATTCCAAAGCCGTCACAGGTAAGACTTTGATGGCCACCTCGCGGTCCATCCGCCGATGCTTTGCCAGCAGCACCGTACCCATGCCGCCCTGCCCGAGTAATTCGATGACGACATAATCACCAAAGTAAATGTCCGTTGATTTGCCGGCTTTTAGTTTGTCGCTTTGATAGCCGGTGATGTGTCCGTCTTTGACCAGCTTTTCAAGCAGGACATCGATGCCCGATTCGATTTCTAACGAGTATTCAGTTACGCGGTCCGACGACAACAGACCGGCTGCGGTGAGTTCGCTAATAACTTTTTGAGCCGATTCGGACATTTAGATTCAGCGGTTTTACTGCTTCGGCGCCACCCGAAAAAAGATCGAGCCGATACACACAGAAGTTGAGATTGCTATAGTTTACCACTGTCGATCGCGAATCGGAGTATCAATTTGTTTGGGCTCAACAATTCGCTTGGCTGGCAGGAAGAGCCCAGTCGGCCGGTCGGACCAGTCTGTACACCGTTTCCGCCAATAAAGATTCGTTTTGTTTTGTTGAGTGCTGATTTTGGCGTTATTTTTTTGTTTAAAGTGCTCGTCATCGCCACGGGCTGTCTGATTGGTTAATTCGGCGTTTGGGTCGGCTATGATTGAGAGCCTATCCAACAACCCGTGAGCCGACGGCGTTTGCCGCGGGTATTTTGAGTTTTTGGATAAGCACTTTTTAAAAGGTTATCTCACGCTCCTATCCAGCCATGCATCTTCCATTCGGTTGCGAGTGATGAAGATAAGTACGAAACACTCTTTGGGCAGAACAGCTATGAATGCACACTCGGCGATAAAAGCGGCTCTCGCGACGGCTGAAATGATTGGCCTCGCCTATTTGGAGGATTTGAGCGACAACGAAATGATGGTTCGGCCCGTCGAGGGCTGCAATCACATCAAGTGGCAACTGGGACACTTGATTGTTTCAGAAAACAAAATGATCAACGCTGCTGTGCCCGGTGCGCTTCCCGATTTGCCCCTTGGTTTTGCTCAGCGATACGCATCGGACAAGAGCAATGATGACGCCGCGATCAGTTTCGATACCAAAGACGAACTATTGCAGTTGTACCGGCAGCAGCGAGCGGCAACCTTGCGAACGCTGGACGGGCTAACCGAGCAACAGTTGGATGCGGAAACGCATGAATCGATACGCAGCTACGCACCGACAGTTGGAACGGCGTTTGTGATGCAGGATTCTCATTGGATGATGCATGCCGGGCAATGGGCGGTTGTCCGTCGAAAGCTTGGCCGCAAGCCAATTTTCTAGTTGGCGATTGAGATTCTGGATCTATTGATCCAGCTGAGCCATCACGTCTGCTGGGATGTTGAAGTTCGCGGAAACGGCTTGAACATCGTCGTGGTCGTCCAGTGCTTCCATCAAGTTCAACACTTTCTGGGCATCTTCAAAACCGACGTCGACCACGTTCTGCGGAATGCGGGTGACTTGTTTGGAGAGGCACTCAATTTTGGCGGCTTCCAAGGCGTCGGCGACATTGGAGTAGACGTTTGGGTCGCAGAGGACTTCAAAATTTCCGTCGTCGGTGCTGATGTCTTCGGCACCGGCTTCGAGGGCGACTTCCATTATTTTTTCCTCATCGAACGCTTCGCCCGAAATCACGAACAGGCCTTTGCGATCGAACAAGTAACCCACGCACCCAGTCCGGCCCATTTCGCCGCCCGCTTTTTCGAAGACCTTGCGTAGTTCTGGGGCCGTACGGTTACGGTTGTCGGTCAAGATATCACACATTACGGCCACGCCGCCTGGGCCGTAACCTTCGTAGATGATTTCTTCGTAGTTCGAGCCGTCGGTTTCGCCCGCACCTTTTTTGATGGCACGTTCGATATTGTCTTTGGGCATGCTGACCGCCTTGGCGTCGGCAATGGCGGTTTTTAGGCGGACGTTTCCGCCGGGGTCAGGCCCGCCGTGTTTGGCAGCCACAATGATGGCTTTGGAAAGCTTGCTCCACGCCTTAGCTCGCTTGGCGTCGGTCGCGGCCTTTTTGTGTTTGATGTTAGCCCATTTACTATGACCAGCCATGGCATTTCACTCAGGTTAGAAATGAGAATTGGGTTAGGGTTTGGGTTGGGTGCAGCTTGCAGACCAAGTCGGGCCATGTTGATTTTTGGCATCAACGACTGCCGTATCACTACCGAGGCTTTTTCTTGGACAGTTTTTTTGTAGCCGACTTTTTTGCGGCCGGCTTTTTTGTGGTCTTCTTGCGGGCGGTTGTTTTCTTGACCGCTTTTTTGGTGGCCTTATTTTTCGTGACTTTTTTGGCCGCTTTTTTTACGGCTTTCTTTTTGGTTGATTTTTTCGTCGCCTTTTTCTTGACAACTTTTTTGGCGGCCTTGGTTGTTTTAGTGGTCTTGGTTGTCGCTTTTTTCTTGGTGGCCTTGGTTGTCTTGGCCGTCACCTTTTTCTTGGCGGCGGGCTTGGGCTTGGCTTCAGCCGCAGGTTTGGCAGGTGCTGCTTCGGGCGTCGCGGCCTTTTTCTTGCTGGCACGTTTAGGGAAACGTTCCTTTGAATTCGGATTGATTTTTAATAATTTATCGCGAACCGCAGTGCTGAACGGTGTCGAGGCAAACGCGACGGCCAATTGATGCACGACGGCAAAAAATTCGACGCCTTTGGATTTGGCAATTGTGCGTTCGAGACCAGGCACGCGGCCTTTGGCGGCTTCGTCTTCAGTGACGATGCCCAACACGTAAAACAGGCTCATCATCGATCGGTCGATCGGGATCGAGTGACCGCCGAGCCCGTTTTGGGCGACGTAAGAAATCACGAATGGCTTGACACCTCTGAAAGTTTCGAAGGTTGCGACCGACTTGCTTAGGTTTTCCTTTTTCAGGAATTCCAAATCGTAGGTGAAATACTTTTCGAAAATTCCGTACAGCGTTTGTTTGACGCTGAGTGCGTTTTCTTTTGGATTGCCAAGGCCTTTGCCGGATTCGGCTAGTTCGTCCACGGTGGTGACACGAACCTCGTTCCAATCGCAAAAGTTTTCTTGGAGTTTGGCGAGTGTTTCGTCGGCGGCTTCGTGGGTCGAGTTTTCCAAGCAACACCCGTAGAGCATGTGTTCGAAGACATTGCGATTGGATGCCGGTTTGATGAAGTCGAATTCTTTTTTGGCGACTCGGAATAACTTGTTGATCAAGTCAGCGCGATTTTTGGCGGACATGGGAGTTCGATAGGGTTGGGCACTTTTGCGGGTCTAGCGCCGGTGCAATGATAATGTTTGGGGGGAACGTCGAAACAGTTTTCGTCGCTTAACTTTTCTGGTCAACGTCGGTTGGTTCGGTTTGGCCGATGTCAGCGATTGCCGTCTGTTCGTTGGCTTCGGTGTGCTGGTTGTCGGCAGAGGGGTCATCGAGCGACTCTGCCGAGGTATCGCTGTTGTTGTCGCCATGTTCGGCACGTTCGGCCGGCAAGACTTCCTCAAGGATTTTAGTTACTGCCAAGGCATTGTTGAGGCCTTTATCGATAACAAATTCCAGTCGCGGCGTGTAGCGGGTGTCAATTCGTCGACCGACTTTTTGCTGGAGGAAGCCAGCGGAATTTTGCAAACCACGCAGGCAGAGTCTTTGCTGGGTTTCGTCGCCCATGACGGTCACGTTGACTTTCGCCTGGCGCAAGTCAGGAGTGACCTCGACCATGGTGACGGTGACATTGCGAATGCGAGGGTCTTTTAGATCCGTAATGATCGCCAAGCTGACGACCTCACGGATAGCTTGCGCCGCTTTTAGGACTCGACGGGAACTCATGAATTAACCTGAAACGAAGTGGATGGCATTGGGGAAACCGGCCCGGTTGCTGTCGGCGCGATCAAATCGACCGACAACGAACCTATTTAAAGCGTACGAGCGATTTCCTCGATCTTGTAAGCCTCAAGCGTATCGCCCTCTTTGATGTCGTTAAACTTCTCGAGTTTGATACCGCATTCCATTCCGCGGGCAACTTCTTTCGCGTCATCCTTTTCGCGTTTGAGAGATTCGATGGCGTAATCGCCGATCACCGTTTGGTCTCGAATGACACGCATTCGGCATTCGCGTTGAATCGAGCCACGCATCACGCGGCAACCCGCGATCATTCCTGATTTGCTGATGCTGAAGGTTCGCAAAACCATCGCCATGCCGGATTCGACGACTTGTTCTTCCGGCTTGAGTCGGCCTTCGAGCGTTGCTTTCAAGTCGTCGGTGATCTTGTAAATCACATCGTAGCGGCGAATTTCGACGCCCGTTTCGTCCGCCAAAGATCTGGCGTCTTCATTGGCAACGACGTTGAAACAAACGACGACGGCGTTGGAGGCTTGAGCCAAACGAACGTCACCGACAGTCACACCACCGGCCAACGCTTGAAGGATTTTGATCTCGACTTCCGGGTGCGAAATCTTGCTCAACTCTTTCTGGATCGCTTCGATGGAACCTTTGACATCCGCTCGAATGACCAAGTTCAAGGTGACCATGTCGGCCGAGTTTCGTTTTAAGTTGCCAGATTCCAGCAACCGTTGGAATTCGTCCAGCGACGTTTCAACGCTTCGTCCGCCGACCATTTCAACGCGGCCTTGGTGTTTGCGTTGTTCGGCCAGTTCACGAGCTTTGGCAACGTCGTCGACAACGTAAAATTTGTCACCGGCTCCCGGTGCCACGTCCAAGCCCGTCAGATTAACCGGCGTTGAAGGTTCGGCGGCCTTGAGTTTCTTTCGCGGACGCAGCGTGTCGTGCATCGCTTTTACTTTTCCGTAGGAAGCACCGCAAACGACGACATCGCCGACGTTCAACGTTCCTGACTGAACCATGACCTTGGCGATCACACCGCGATCGGATTGCTGTTCGGCTTCTAGGCAAGTCCCCGAAGCCGGCGCGGTTGGGTCGGCTTGGTATTCGTGCAATTCGGCGGTAACCAAAATCGTTTCAAGCAATTCATCCAAACCGGTGCCCTGGATGGCACTTGTTTTAATGACTTCCGTCTCGCCGCCCCATTCACTTGGCAGCAACTCGTGCGAGGCCAAGTCTTGCATGGCTTTGTCAGGCGTCACGCCCGGCAAATCGATTTTGTTCAGCGCGACGATAATTGGCACGCCCGCCGCTTTGGCATGGCTGATTGCTTCCTCCGTTTGAGGCATAATTCCGTCGTCCGCGGCGACCACCAAGACAGCGATGTCGGTGACATTGGCACCGCGAGCACGCATCTCAGTAAATGCTTCGTGACCGGGTGTATCGACAAACGCAATTTTTTGTTCGCCTTTTTTGATCTCGTAAGCACGGATGTGTTGGGTGATTCCACCGGCTTCACCTGAAACCACATCGATGCCGATCAAGGCGTCCAGCAACGAAGTTTTTCCGTGATCCACGTGCCCTAAGAACGTAACAATCGGTGCCCGGGGGGCCAGTTTTTCCGGATCAATGTCCTGTTCGAACTCGAGCATCAATTCGTCTTCGAGCGATTCGGCTTCTCGGACTTCGATTTGACAATCGAATTGTTCGATCAGCAATTCGATCATTTCGTCTTCGAGCATCGAGTTGATGCTCTTGTTTGATTCATCGCCCAGTTGTTTGAGAGTCAGCAGTACTTTCACCGATGGTACACCCGCCGCCTCGGAAAACTCGCGGATCGTACAGGGCAATTGAAGCACGACATCGTCTTTACGCGGCGCTGCCGTGTTGGCAACTGGACCCGAACGCGAGCGACGCCGATTGGGTTGATAGCGACGATTGTTTCGCTGTCGTGACGGTCGCGATCCCATCGCGTTGCGGTCACGACGAACCGGCGCGGCCTTGCGACCTGGCATTTCGCCAATCACTTCACCAGTTTGCTCGCCCTTGCCACCTTTGCGGGGCTTCTTATTCTTGGATTTAGTCAAGTGCTCAAGCGGCGCGGCACCACCGCCGGCTTTGACACTTTTGATCGCATCTTGAGGCAGTGCGATATCGGGTTTTTGAACTTTCTCGCCCGTTTTTTCGGCAGCGGGATTGGGCTGCTTTACGTCCGGCATGGCGGCCAAACGAATATTCGCGGCGCCTGCTTTTTTCTTCGGCCGATCCGACTTAGCATCGGAACTCGACGACGAGGACGACTTACCGGCGTTGTCCAAATTGCGAAGTTGGCGGCGCGGTGGAGCGACCCCCGGTCGACGCGGCGACATGCCTCGATTGGTCACGGGTGACTTGGGGCGAACGGTTGCCTTGGAGGGGCCCGTCGGTGCCGGCGGAGTCGGTGGCTTGCTGCTGGCGGTATCATCCGAGTCAGCGCTGGACCCACTTTTCAAACGAGAGTGGAGCCCGGAGCCAGTGGGTCGAGCGGGATCATCATCGCTGGATTCGGCGACCGGTTCAGGAGATTGCTCGGCAGGCGTTTCCGGCTCAAGCGTTTCTGGTTCTGCCGATTTTTGCTCAGGCGTTTCTGTTACCGGTTCAGCGGCTTCCACCTCCGGTGTCGCTTGGACAACGGGTTCTTCCTGAACCGCTTCCTCTTCCTCCGGAACGACTTCTCGTTTTGGAGTCGCAATCTCGCCAATTTTTTTCTTGGCATTGACTGGTCGAGGTCGAACGGGTGCCCCTGTATCGGGCTCAGCAGGGGATTCTTGGGTGGTCGATCCACCTGCCATAAATTCTTTAATGGTTGCGATTTCTGCTTCGTCGAGACTTGCTAGCGCAGAGCCTTTCCCTTTGATATTTGCTTTTTCGCAGATATCAAGCAGAGCCTTGTTATCAAGACCGAGTTCTTTTGCAAACGCGTAGATGCGTGTGGGCACTTGGCGTGACCTTCCTTTTTTTTTGGGCCGGTTCGCAAACACTTGCGGCACAGCTCAGCTTTTAAAACCTTGTTACATAAATCGCCCTCTCGCCGTCGGGCGGTAACAAACCACCCTACCAATGGATGCTCAATTTTAATCGAGCAAGTCAATCGATAACGGACCAGACACGTTTTAACTAATTAATTGGCCATACAGACCAATGTTTTGGCCACTCAGGCCAAAACGATTATATTTACCCGCCCGAACTTTCGGTTGGGGTCGATTTTTCATTTCCATCCTTACCATCTGCTTCAACCGGCGCTTTTTCTGCCGGAGGCTCAGCGGGTGGTTTTTCTTCTTTCGGAGCGGCTGCCGCAGCCGCAGCTGCCGCCGCGTCCTGCCGTTTTTTCTCTTCGTAAGCCGCTTTCTTGGCTCGCTTTTCTTCTTCTTCGCGAACTTCCGCCTCTTCGGCCAGTTTTTCGGCCTGTTCGACGATCGAATCGACTTGTTCTTCAGTAATTCCGCCCATTTCCATCAAATCGGGGGGTTCGATCACCGAAAGCTCATCGTACGACAAATAGCCCTCGCCCACCAACCGGTTGGCCAGTTCTTCGTCAACACCGTCCAAAACGCAGTAACCTTGAACAGCTCGCTCGATCTGCTGCTCAAGTTCACCTTGAGTCATAATGTCGATGTCCCAAGTACACAGCTTGCTGGCTAGGCGGACGTTTTGGCCACGTTTTCCGATCGCCAGCGAAAGTTGATCATCGCGGACCAGCACAATCGCCTTGCCGATCATTTGGCACAAAATCACTTCATCGACTTCCGCCGGTTGGAGTGCATTGGGGATCATGATCATTGGGTCTTCGTCGAAGCGAACGATATCAATTCGTTCGCCAGCCAATTCGTCAATGATGACTTTGATTCGGTTTCCGCGAACGCCCACACAAGCACCGACGCAATCGACCTTGGAATCGATACTGCTAACGGCCACCTTTGACCGGTAACCCGGCTCGCGAGAGATCGCGTTGATCGAAATGACGCCGTCGGCGATCTCCGGAATTTCGCTCTCGAACAAACGCTGGACAAACACCGGCCGCGTTCGGCTCAACACGACTTTGACTCGATTGCCTTGCGGTTTGACTTCGGTCACCAAAGCCCGAATGCGATCGTTGGCTTGGTGGCTTTCACCTGGAATCTGTTCGCTGCGAGGCAAAATCGCTTCGACTGGTCCCAATGTGACCGTGGTGATTCGATTGTCGCTGCGGTTGACCGCACCGGTGACGATGTCGTACAGGATTTCGTTGAACTCTTCGATCTGCGAATCGCGTTCGGCTTCGCGAACTTTTTGGATGATCACCTGCTTGGCCGTTTGAGCACCAATTCGACCGATGGTCTCTTCGTAGTCCAATTCGTCTTGGCCGCAACGACCTGCGATCTGTCCCGAATCTCGTTCGATGATGAACTCGATATCGGCCTCTTCACCGAAGTGCTTTCGCGCAGCGGACACCAGCGCCGATTCGATGGCTCGAAAGACGATTTCTTTCTCGATGTTCTTCTCGCGATGCAGTGAATCTACAATTCGCAAAACTTCGCTGGCGTTCATCTATTAATCTTTCAAAATATTCTTACGAGTGGATGGGTCGAACCACAAAACCCGATCGCGTTGGACCGTCATTTCGATGCGGTCGTTCGGTTTCAGGTTCGAATCCGGCTCAATCCGAGCAAGAATCGTTGTTTGAAATGAATCAGTTTCCGTGCTCTTAGCAATGTTTTCGGGAAGTGACCCAGCATGAACCAACGTCGATTCACCCAAACGATCAATTTCTCGTATCTTTGCAAAAAACCGAAACGGCATCGATTTCTTGGACGATTGGTTCGACGCCGCCTCGGCCTTAACAACCGACACGTCTTCGGGCCGAAACCCAATCACCACATCTCGCTGGCCAAGGCCGGCGAGACTCGGGTCGAACAATCGGTCAATCTTGGACGGATCCAAGACTTCATCATTCGGCCCCGCAAAAACCAAGCCTGCCTCAACGCCGTCCTGTTGGCCATTGAAGCAAATCTGGTTTTCAATCTGCTTGACTGTTCCCGAGCACAAATTTATCGGCACGCTGCCAATAAACTGAGCCACGAACAGGTTGGCAGGCCGTTGGTAAATTTCCAACGGACTGCCAACTTGCAAAATCTTCCCCTCATTCATCACCGCCACACGATCGCCCAAGCTCATCGCCTCGACCTGGTCATGCGTCACGTAAATCATGGTGGCATCTAAATCACGATGCAACCGTTTCAGCTCGACTCTCAATTGTTGTCGGAGTTTTGCGTCCAAGTTTGACAAAGGTTCATCAAATAAAAATGCCGCCGGTTCTCGCACCATCGCTCGCCCTAAAGCAACACGCTGTCGTTCACCGCCGGACAACTGAGACGGTTTGCGGTCGAGCAAATGTTCAATGCCCAATCGTTCGGCCGTCTGTCGAACCTGTTGGTCGATGCCAAGCCGCCGCTGTCGCAATTCGGACGCTTTAGCCGGATCGAAAATCCTGTTCAAAACACGCTTCACTCCGCCGCCAATCAAGCCATTGCCCCACAGTGATCCGTAGCGTAATGACAAGCCAAACGACAAGTTCTTGTAAACCGACAGATGCGGATACAAGGCATAATCCTGAAACACCATGGCAACATCTCGATCTTTGGGCGACACGTCGTTGACGCGTCGCGATCCAATCCAGATCTCACCCTCGGTGCTTTGCTCCAGCCCAGCGATCAGTCTTAAAGTTGTGCTCTTTCCACAACCGCTCGGACCGACCAAGACCAAAAACTCGTGATCTTCTATCTTTATAGTGACGTCGTTAACGGCCAGCGAATCGCCAGCCGAGCCACCGGCACCTGAAAACCGCTTGGAAACGTGTTTCAGCTGTACTGATGCCATGGTTTTTCAGTCGTTATCGACGTCTACCCAAAAAAACTGCTCCCTGACAGGCCCAATTTGAGCTCACCGGAAGCCGCAGTTTCGGAAATCACCGAAAGATAGGCCGTAAAAGATACCTGTTCCCTCCCCCTTCGTCAACGCAGGCTAGGCACCAGTGAATGTATTTCCGCCAAATATTGCAGCGCTTTATTGCAGCGATTTACTGCAGCGCTAACAACCTGCCCGTTGCCACGTTTGCCGCGACCTAGATGGTCGTCCGCCGCGCGGTGACCGCGGCGAGACCTTCCAGTCGAAAAATTCCGTCCAATTCCGATTCATCTTGGTCGATTTCGCCGGCGTCTCTATACTCCGCCGCCCCCCCGAGGGCCGTACTCTGTTCGATTCAAGTTTGCGAACCATGGCTCAAAAAATGTCAAATCCAATGCTGTCATCACGAGTGCCGCGTGCCGGTTTAGAGGTCGTCCGCCGTTTGATTCTGCCCCGGACGTTTCCCTTGGCCGGGATTGCTCTGGCTCTGGCGGCGATCATGACCTCGCCGGTGTCAGCTCAAACGAACATGAATGTCGAATCGGGCGTGCGAAAGAATCCGGCCCCGTGGAGGCCTTCTTTCGGAAGTTTCAACCCAAACGCCCAAAACCCGCAGGCGGATCAAGCCACGGCCGAACGATCGCGGTCGATTGTTAACCAGCCACCAACCAAGACGGGCTCGCCGGACGCCGCGAGAGCCAACGCGAACAACCCGCTGGCCAACGTGCAGCCGTCGAGTCGTTTTCGTAGCTCCGGTAGCGCCAGCGGTTCGAGCAACTCGGCCGGTCGAGCCAAAGAAGTTCAGCCGGGGGTCACCCGCGTCAGCAAAACCATGAACGAACTGCCTCGCTCGGCAGGCCAAGTTTGGCGCGAGTACGACATTACGCCTTACACTTCCCAAATCACATCGACCGACCAGCCTGAAAAAGCCGTGCTCGATTGGGTCCTCCGAGAAACCGGCACCGAAATGTGGTTCACTCAGCCGATGGGCGTTCTGAACGTGGACCGCAGCAAAATTTACGTCTACCACACACCAGAAATTCAAACCGTGGTCAAAGGCATCGTGGACCGTTTCGTTCGCACCAAAGGCCAAATTCAAAAATTCGACGTCAATTTGGTCACTGTCGCCAAACCCAATTGGCGCTCCCAAGCCTACACGATGCTGCAGCCGATCGAGGTCAAGTCGCCGGGCGTCGAGGCTTGGCTGGTGTCCAAAGAGAACGCCGCGATCTTGATGGGGCAGCTCAGCCGTCGATCCGATTTCAAAAAACACAGTGCCGGACGTTTGACCAATCACGATGGCCAATCGTTTGCCCTGGATAAGACTCGGCCGGTCCAGTTTATTCGCAGCCTGCGTTGGACTCCCGGCCAAATTCCGAACTACCAACCCTTGATGACGACTTTAAACGAAGGCTACAAGCTGCAGCTCAGCTGTCTGACAACCGTCGACAACGCGTCGATCGAAGCCACGATCAAGTGTGACGTCGATCAGGTCGAAAAACTCAACACCGTCAAAGTACCGGTGCCTTCGACGGTCGGTGAACAAGACGTGAGCCTGCAGATCCCGCAAATGGTCAGCTGGAGACTGCACGAGCGTTTTCGGTGGCCCAGCGATGAAGTTTTGGTTTTAAGCTGCGGTGTGGTGGCCAACCCCTCGCCGGATGCAACCACCGGCGGGTTTCGATTGCCGGGGCTGAGCGGTCCCAAGCGAGCCGACGCTTTGCTGTTCATCGATTACCGTGGTCCCGCCACCGGAGCGACGATCGCGACGGTTCCCGATTCGACGGGACGAATGGGCCGAATTCGAAATTGAATTCTACCGAATTTGAATTTCTCCCAAACGGTTCTTGACGAAAAGGGATCTCAGGCCGCCCTGCCCTACGAGCCCCTTCGGATCCCAAGAACGCTGTGAAATCCGTTGCTATCACGCTCAAATACCCTCGACGAGGTGCGGACGGCTTCTAGAATAGTCGATCGATACCGGACGGGACTTAAAAAATTGTTCGCTGCCCAATCGTGACGGATGCCCAAGCCCCAACATCCGAATTTTAAACATCGCTGGCTTTGAGCCGCGCAAACCACTTTTACCATTTGCATCTCCATGAGTTCTTCAGATCGTCGCGTTGTTATCACTGGAGTCGGGCTGATCAGTCCATTGGGTCACTCGGCCGATGAACTTTGGCAGTCGCTGACAACTGGCAAGAGCGGGGTGAGCGTTATCGACGCGATTCCGACGGAGCATTTTCCAACCGACGTGGGCGGCCAATGCTCGCAGTTCACCGGCGCTGCCGACAACTTTGGCGACTTGGACAAACAGCTCAAACGACAAATCAAACGCGCCCTTAAACTCATGTGCCGCGACATCAAACTGGGCGTTGCCGCGGCTCAACTGGCAATCGCCGATGCAGGTTTTGCCGGCGAACACCACGACCCGGTCCGAACCGGAACCGTCTTTGGCAGCGACTACATCATCACCGCTCCCGAAGACTACGCCAGCGGCATCAAAAACTGTTTCGATGATTCCAACGAGTTTCAGTTTGAGTCGTGGCCGGAAAAAGGTTTGACTTCGGTCGAGCCACTCTGGTTGTTGAAGTATTTACCCAACATGCCTGCCAGTCACGTCGCGATTTTCAACGACCTGCAAGGCCCCAGCAACTCGATCACCGTTCGCGAAGCTTCAGCCAATTTGGCCGTCGCCGAAGCAACCACCATTATCCAACGCGGGTCAGCCGACCGGATGATTGCCGGTGCGACGGGCTCTCGAATTCATCCGCTGCGGACCGTGCATCTGGTTTTGCAAGAACAGCTTGCCGACCGAAACTCCGAAGCCGCCGGCGGCGACGCGACCAAAGCCAGTCGCCCTTTTGACACCGGCCGCAACGGCATGGTGTTGGGCGAAGGTGCCGCTGTGTTGATTCTGGAAGAGCTGTCGGTTGCCCAAAAACGCGGCGCAAAAATCCTAGGCGAAATTGTGGGCTATGGCTCATCGGCGGTGGCGGACGAAAGCGGCGCTGCCGACTACCAGACGGCCTTCAAAAATGTTTTGCTGGGTGCCTTGGAGACGTCGGGTTTGTCGGCAGACCAGATTGGTCACGTGCACGCTCACGGTCTTAGTTCGCCCCGAGTCGACCGCGAAGAAGCTGCCGCGATCAAGGAAGTGCTTGGCGATCGCCCCGTGACGGCTGCCAAGAGTTACATGGGAAATCTGGGCAGCGGCGGCGGCATGGTCGAAACGATTTCCAGCTTGCTGGCGATGCAAAACGATTCTTTGTTTCCCATCATGAACTGCGAAAACCTCGATCCCGATTGCCCCATCAACGCCGTCACTGAAAAAGGCACCTCGGCTGGCGATAGTTTTGTCAACTTAAACATCACACCTCAAGGCCAAGCCAGCAGCGTGGTCGTGAAAAAGTTCCAAGGCTAAAAGGCTAAAAGGCTAATCCAAGGCCGTTTACTTTGGCGGGCTTATCTCGGATCAGCTTGTATCTGATCAGCTTGTATCTCGTTGGGCAAGTCGGAACGAATCAAACCAAAACGATTTCAGCCCTCAGCGTCGATGCGGAGCGTCGTTTTGTGCATGGCATCGAGCCAAACAAAAACTGCGAGCAAACC
>CAZROJ010000013.1:15316-37001 GCA_964601665.1 uncultured Pirellulaceae bacterium | reverse complement strand
GGAATCACGGACGTCACAAAAGGTCGCGAGGCGAAGTCGGACACCGACGCCGATTGACCATTAAACATCGTGACCGTTGGAGCCTGCGTGATGTTCGTTCGATTGTTTCCCTTACTGGCTTGCAGCAAGAAGAACACTTCGATATCAGACAGAATCGCAAAGCCAAAACTGGCAGCCGACGCAGCCGTGAAACCACCAAACAGTGGCTCAGCCGCGTTGAAGTTACCTTGCAGGAATCCGATATCGAAATCCTGAGTTGGCGTAAACGGAGTCGTTTCAACTGGCTGACGACCGACGACACCACTGCCACCGCCGACCAAAACTTGGTCACCCGTCGCGGTGGTTGTCACACCCTGAGTGTTGTCATTGATGCTAAAGTCAAAGTCGATCCCGACTCGTTCGAAGAAGTTGTCTTGCAATGTGACAAAGCGAACTTCAACCACGATTTGAACGTCGTTCAATTCCCGCAGCTTTCGCAACAGATCTTGAATCTTGTCCTGAGTTTCTTGCGGTGCCGAAACAACCAAGCTCAAGTTCTGAACGTAAGGCAGGATTGAAGCCTCGCCACCACCGCCCAATCGCCAACCCTCTTGGTCGATGGTCGTTCGAATCAAATCCAGCAGTGGCTCGAAATCGTTGATCGTAACACCACCAAGCTGTCGGCTGCCCTGCGTGTTGTACAACGCTTCGCCGCGTTGCGGCCCGTTGTTCGAACCGTAGCCACCTGCCATTGGATTCCCAAGACCCGGCAAACCGCCACCAAGCTGTTGAGCGAGTGCCATTTGGCTCTGTGGCTGCGAAGTCACGGCGTTCTGCACGTTCATGCTTCCGCCGCCCAAACCCATGCTGCGCGAAGGAGACATCCAGTCCATCGCCATTGGGTTGCGAGGTGTATCCAACGGCATCACAAGGTCGCCGATGTAATACGTTTTCGCTTCCAAGTTCGTCGACTGAGCTTCTTTGGTCGTGACTTTGATCACTTCATTGTCAACTTCGAAGACCAAACCTTTTTGCTCCAGCAGAATCTGCAAAGCACTCCGCAGGGAAATTGGTGCATTGATCGGCACGTTAACCTGAGTATCAGAATTAATCTGAGCCGTCGAAAGTGCGATCTCGTCCATGATGATGTTCACGCCAGAAGTCGTTGCCAACTGCTGAAGTGCATCTCGCAAACTACCGCGATAGTCGCCCTGAACTTGTTCGTTCTTCAGCAAGTTCCAAATCCGAGCTTCCGCTTCCGAGTTGTACTTGTTGGCCTCAAGACGTTGCATACGCTGCACGCCTCGACTGGCAAATCTTTCTGGGTCGCTAATCGCCCAAGGATTTTCAGTCGTCACATCGGTAATTGCCGCAGCGTTCGAAGAAGCGGTTGCATCCAAGAATGCTGCTTCCTTTCGCGCTTTGATCAGCTCATGCTGAGCAATCCGTCGCTTGAACTGAGCCTTTTCATGCAGCAAGACAGCAATTTCCGAATCCGGAGCCAAGTCGTACGCCTGCGAGGCGATCACCTCGGCTTCGGCAAAACGCTGTTCGTCCGTCAAACGATTGTAATCTTCAACCAAAGACTGCAACTGCCGTTCAACATCCGCACGACGCTGCCGACGGCGCTCAACAATGCTCTTGTTTTCGCGATTGCGCTCTTCGGTTTCGATATCGGCAAGGTTCTCTTCGATATACTTTTGGAATTCTTCCATATCGCGATCGACCATCTTCAGCAACGGACTCTGCTGAGCGGCGTCGAGTTGCGATTGGCCGATTCGATTGCGAACCATAGCCAATTTTTCAAGGGCCTGACGCGGGCTCTTCTTCAGCAATTGCTCAGCAGCCATTCGCTCGCTAAACACTTCCTTCTGAAGCACGCGGAAGGCCTCAACTGCTTTTTGTCCTCGTTGAAGATTCGCCGAAGCAGGCTTGGCGTTTGAGTTTTTCACGTTCAAACGAGCGAGCTGATCTTGAATCGATTGCTGAGTGACGTCGTCCAGTTCCAGACGGCCTTCCCAAGCACGAATCAAGTAGTTTCTGGCTTCTTCAGGATTCTGATCGGCAATCGCTTTGAGGCCAGCCCGGTAGTAATCCATCGGGGTGGACGGAATCGGTGCGAAAGTACCGTTGGTTGCCGCTTCCTGACGAACATCGCTGAAGCCGACCTGAATATTTCGGGTCGTGTCTTTCGTCGGATCGTAACTGGCCTGAGCAACGTTTTCGTCTTCCATCTCAAATTGAGTGGCTTTGACGGACGGGTCAAACTTTGTACCTGACGTGATCGTGGTGTCAGGTGTCGAAGATCCACCCAAGACTTTTTGAATCTTGAGTTCCATTTGCCACGTTCGCATTTCGTTGGCAGCAAATTGCGTTTCGTCGACTTTCAACTTCTTGGCGTCATCAACCAAAGCCTTGGCTTCGTTGATTTGACCTTTGTCAAAAGCAAGCTGAGCCATCGACAGTAGCCGGCGCGTTTCCGCTACCGCATCGCTGGCCGGGGCAGGCGTTTGCTTTTGAACGCTGGCTCGACTAACTTCCAATAGCTTTGCCAGCCGATCCGGATCTCCGGTTCGGTCATTGAATTCGACATCGAATTTGCGAGCGTGATTGATCAGCGTCTCGGCATTATCGAAGTCTTGATAGTACAGCAGTGCTTCAGCCTGTACTAAGAAAAACGAAGCCGCACCCGCGTTGTACTCGGGATCGCGACGCTCCGCCATTGCCACCAATTGATTCTGTCGATCGATTAACGACTGAATCGTGGCTGGCGAATCGCCAAGGGCTTCAAAGTTTGCTTGCATCGACGAAGCTTGACCCAGCAAATCAGCAGCTCGCTGCAATTCACTTTGTGCCAATGCTTGTCGAGCTCTCAGCAGGACCTTTTTAGCCGCTTCATCGTTGTTTGCTTCGCCGGCGATCGATGCCTGCGAAGCAGTTGTCTGCGCGGCCGTCGCCGCGTTTGTTTGACCATACGTCATTGCCGGTGTCTGAATAACGGCAAAGGACGCAACTAGAGCCGAAGCCCAGATTCCTTTAAGTCGCACGGAGACTCTCACGCAACTCTCCTTGTGTTGTGACATTCCATGTCCTGCAACGATATGACCAACTGTACTACGGCATTGCAGAACCAATCCCCCCAGCCCGGCCTGAAATACATTTTCAGGTGGTTAGCAGACTCGACTTTTTTCAAAATCAAGACGTACCGACGGAGCCCGTAGACAGCGCACGAAAATCTTTCGTTCTGGTAATTAGCCAGTCCCGCGACAAGCGTCAACGTCGATCGGTCAAAAAAATCAGAATATCTGCAAAGCCGATAGCGACTCGGCTAGCAAGCTTTTTAATTCAGAAGTTTCTTGGCTTTAATCCAAAATTGGCTCAAGAAAGAAGAAGCCAACGACGATAACCGCGTTCGATTTCCGCAAAAAAGATGCGGCTGCAAGAGAGCGTCACCACAAAGACGCGATCACGATCAAACGATTGTGGCTGCGACAACTAAAGCGGGTGCCGCTGTTTAAGCTCAGTTTTTTAGCCGAGGACACGGCCACAACGGCCCTCGCGAGTGGTTCAACCGACCTGAATTGCCCGGTCGAAAAACCAATTTGACTCGGAATTTCATGGTCAAACGGCACATGGATTCAGTCAATTCAATTTGGACGAACCACTCGATTCCAGTCGTCGCTTCGTCGCATTTGCTCGACGCGCCGGTCTACTGATTGGCCTGCTGCCGAACGATGACAGGTTTGTGCTGCTGGAACTTGGGTTGCGGTAAAGCCTGAGCCGGCTTCGATGGCATCGCCGGTGTCGAAGCCGCTGACGGTTGAGCATTCGCGACGGTGGCGTGTGCCATCGCTGGCGACTTTGAATGCGTCGGAGCCGTTCCCATGTGCGGCTTCTTGACCGGTTGCGAAACCGCTGGCTTGGTGAAGCCCTTCGAGCCGTTCTTCTGATAGTGACCGAACAGAACGGTGCACTGGTGCTTGGTTAGCAATCCACATTCTACCAGTAGAGTACGAATGGTGGGCGTTGTTTCTTCCTGTGCCTTACGCAGGGTATTGGCATCCTGCTGATCGATCATTCCCTGTTCTTGGGCAAGGCGAATGAACGATTCGCTACGTTCGAGCGCGGCCATGCTCAGCACAGCGTCAACCTGCTTGATTGTCATCAGGTTTTTGCGAAGCGCGATCGTCGCCAGCGTCATCATAGACTCTTCTTGAATCTTGATCAGACCACAAAACTGCTCCGGGCTGATGATGCGTTGCTCGACTAAATAGATTCCAAATTTGAGGCTCATCGATCCACACCTAACAGTTCAGTCAAAAGGGCTTGTCCAAAAGTATCGGCCAACAGCCGCGATGGTCTTAGTGCTTATCCCAAAACCCGATATGCCCGCGGCCAGCGCCGTCGGCTCACTAGTTGTGAGATACGCTCGTATTAAGTCGTCTTCGTCGCAATCTATCCGCCAACTAAAACCAAAACGCGTCAGCTAGTGCTGCCCCTATTACCGGCTTAATCGTGACACTTCGAAACCCCACAAAACATACTCACCCAACTCGCGACACCACAAAACACCCGGCAAACCTATTTCCCTCAACGATCCGCCCCACCCATCGGACCAACTTCCCAATCGCCTGTCGGTCATAACGATTTTGCCACCCTGTTAAAGCGGTCCGGAATTAATAATTTTCCAGCATGGGTAAAATCGCGGGGTAAACTTCTGCGCTGCACTCGACTTCGCCCGCCGAAGGATGCGCGTCAAAGGACGTTCGTCAAAGGAGTGTGGCTCGAAGCGACGCCAACTAAAACGGTCTAACCAATTCGCATTGCAGAAATTCACTGCCAGCAATTGACATTTGCTCCTCGAGGAAATCATGTCTGAAAAATCAAGAACGAAGAACTACATCGACAACCATGTCCAAGGTGCATTGCTGCGACGCATTTTCTCGCATTGGCTAATGTTTTTCACCGTCGCGGGCTTTGCCGTCATTTTGCTGCAAACCCTGCTGGGCGACTCTGACGTAAGCGTCATGGAGCGGCTCAAATATCAAGCCGGCGAATTTACGTTTTTTGCCATCGTGATGGGCGCATTGCTCCCCGCGTTTATGCTGGACACAATTCGATTTAGCAATCGTTTCGTCGGCCCGATTACTCGGCTACGACGTCACCTAAGGCAACTTGCCGATGGAAATTCAGACAAATGCTCATTTCGCGGCGCTGACTTTTGGCAAGACATGGCCGAAGAATTTAACGCCGTCGCCAATCTAGTTGAAAAACAAAAACAAGAAATCGAGCGACTGAAAACTGCAGCAGGCGAAAGCCAGGAAGTATCGGTCAACTAATTAAGTAACCGTGAACTCTCGCACGATAACTCTGCTCATCCGATCGAGCAGGCCACTCTTAACCTTGCTGCTTGTCCCATGAAACTAAACAAAAACCGATCACCGAGACAATCACGAAGCGGAGCCGCCGTTGTCGAGTTTGCCGTCTGCTTGCCCGTCATCATGCTGATCGTCCTCGGATCTATCGAGGGCGCAAGCATGCTCTTCCTGAAACAAACGCTGGTTCAAGCGTCGTACGAAGGTGCCAAGATTGCGATTAGCGACAGCGACCAAGCGGATGTTGTCGACGCCATCGAAGCCGTTGCCGCCGGGCGAAGGATCAACGGTCTTGCGATCGAGTTCACGCCGTCGTCGATCGCCAACGCTGCCCCGGGAGAGACCATCACGGTCACCGTGACGGCCCCAGGCGATTCGAACAGCTTTATCCCGTTCGGTCCTTTCAAAAACAAAACTGTCGTCGCTTCGGCTTCGATGGTCAAAGAGTAAGCCAGATCGAGATCCAGAACTGGTACACGCTGAAAATTTAAAGAGCCAATAGTCCTATGAAGTTTAACACCAACCACCGTTACAGTGATCGCCGCGGCGCGATGCTGCCTCTGATCGCCGTAACGATGGTGATTCTTTTTGTTGCTGCTGTTTTCGCGATTGACGTCGCTCGGATTCACGTCGTTCGCAGCGAACTTCGCACTGCCACCGATGCGGCAGCGCGGGCTGCGGTTGAAGCGTTGGGCCGCACGGAATCTGAAGCCGACGCCATCCAAGCCGCCATCGATGTGGCTCGACGGAATCAAGTCGCAGGCAAACCGTTGGAACTGGATCCCACGAAAATTGTTTTTGGATCGGCCACCCAAAGCACGGACGGTAGCTTTTCGTTTACAGACGCTGACGCCAACGCAAACAACCCACTGGCGATTCCAAATTCAGTTCGCGTCATCGGCGAACGAACAAGAACCTCGCCCAGCGGCCAAGTCAACATGCTGTTTGGTGGAATTTTTGGTGTCGACGACTTCCAACCCATTCAAACTGCGACCGCCACGCGACTGGATCGAGACATTTCACTTGTCTTGGATAAATCGGGATCGATGAGGATTGACGCGCGTTTCGATTCTTTGCTTAACGGCGTGTCGGTTTTTGTGGAAGAACTTAACGAAACAAAACCGGTTGAAAACGTTTCCTTGGTTGCCTACGACACGTTTCCCCAAAAATTATTGGACCTGACGGAAAACTTGGAAGCCATTCGTGAACGAATCGGACAAGAAACTCCAGGCGGTGCGACGGGAATCGGACGAGCCATGCAAGTCGGCTTGGATTCCGTTCTCAATGACCCCAATGCAAGTCGCTTGGCACTCAAGTCAATCATTGTGATGACGGATGGAAACCAAAATTCGGGCATTTCGCCGCTCGTCGTTGCCGACGCCTGTCGCCGAGCCAACGTCACGGTTCACACGATTACCTTTAGCGACGGTGCCAACCAAAACCTGATGCGAGAGGTCGCCAACCGCACCGGCGGAACTCATTTACACGCCACCAATAATGCTCAGCTGGTCGACGCGTTTCGTACGATCGCACGCCAGCTTCAAGTACTGTTGATCGAATAAAACAACTCACATAACAACGTCCGGATAAGCTTTGCCCAAAAACATCATGTCGAACTCCAGCAGGAATCCTTTGACTGCTTGAGCTATACCGTGCCGTTGACCGACAAAGCGCTGCAAGACAGTTTGCCACTAATCCACTTTTGAATTCTTTATCATGACAAAAAAACGACACAACAAACGCCATGGGGCGATCACAGTCGAAGTGGCATTGTGCTTGCCTGTATTAATACTTCTGTTGTTTGGCTGCTATGAACTTGCTCGCACCAACATGATCCTGCACGGAACGCAAAGCGCGGCCTACGAAGGAGCGCGAACTGGCATTATCCCAGGTGCCACTCCAGACAAAATCGAAAACTCGGTCGGCTTCGTACTAAGAACGTTGGGCGTCAATGACTTTGTTGTCGAGACCATTCCCGCTGTCATCCAGCCAGACACTGAGTTTGTCGAAGTGAACGTGCGAGTTTCAGTCGCCAATAATCTCTCGCTGCCACGGCTGTTCGTAGAGGACCCAACTTTCTTGGGTACGTGCCGGCTCAAACGAGAAATCCCGTAGCGCAATCGCAAAACATTCGGTCACCTCTCGTCTAAGAATCGTCTACGAATCGCTCGACCTGCCTCCAACGTCATCTTTTAGTATCAAACCGGCCACGCTATCGCAAAGCATGACGCCTTTCTTGGTCAACCGGACAACGCCCGCGGTCAGTTCGATCAACTTGTGAGCCAACAAAACCTGTGCCTTGCTTTCGTCCAGCACTTCGTCTAACGCAAATCCAGTCGCAGTTTTCAGCGACTGAATATTCACGCCGCCCAGCAACCTAAGCCCGACCACCAACCGCTCTCGCGCCGCTGCAATTCCGGCCAGCGTTTCAACATCAGCGGCTGGACATTCGCCCGCTTCAATCCGCTTCATGTAAGTCAACGGGCTTTGGTGGTTCGTTGACCGCTGGCCGCCAACAAACCGCGACGCGCCCGAACCAAACGCCAGATAATCGTCGCCGTTCCAATAGTTTTTGTTGTGCCGGCATTGATGACCCGCCTTCGCGAAGCTCGACAATTCGTATTGCTGCCAACCGCCCGCCTCAAGTCGCTCGATCGAATGTTCGTACATATCCGCGCGAACTTCTTCATCGGATACCGCCAGATCGCCTCGCCGAAGACGGTTCCAAAACTGCGTGCCTTTTTCGTAGGTCAGTTCATAAGTCGAAATATGATCGGGCTCCAATGCCAAGGCCGCATCCAAATCCAAACACCACTCGGATAACGTCTCCGAGGGTGCAGCAAATATCAAATCCATCGACACGCTGGAAATGCCGCCGCGTTGGGCCAGATCGATCGCTCTGGAAACATCATCCGCTGAATGATCTCGTTCCAAACGCTTGAGCTTGTCAGCGTTCAGCGACTGCACGCCCAAACTGATTCGATTCACTCCCAATCCGATCAAGGCGTCAATCTTCTCCGCGTCAATGTCGTTAGGATTGCATTCGGCCGTCACCTCAGCGTCACGGCCGACCACGAACCGGCTTTCAACGATTTGCTTCAGCCGAATTAGTTGCGGCGGCGTCAGGTGGCTCGGCGTGCCGCCACCGAAAAACAACGTATCCAACTCGACAACGTCTGTCAGTTGAGCCACTTCGGCTTCCAAAGCATCCATAAACCGGTCGACTAAATGGTCTCGCCCGGCGACCAACGAAAAATTGCAATAGCCGCAGCGGTGCCGACAAAAGGGAATATGGAAGTAGGCCGATCGAGCAGTCAATTTTTTGGTCTTTATAAATTCGTTTTGGCCGAGACAGACCTAACGTGTCAAATAATCAGCAGACACTATAATACGCTCCACAGGATTAAATCTCGCACGCGTCGAGAGTAAGCCGAGTTTTCAGGGATATAAATGACAAACACACCGAACGATTGCCGAGTCTTCCTTGGCCTGAAGCGACCGCCACTGGTGGCCGCCACCGCTTGGCTAACCGAACATTATTCTGTCACGCAATTCGACGCTCAGGATCCGCCCGTTGACATGGACAATGTCTTGCTGGTCTTGCCGACTTCCCGTTCGACCGAGCGAGTACTGCAATTGTTGGTCGAAGAAACCGAACGGCGAGGCGTCGAATTCATGCCGCCCTTGATTACGACGGTGGGCCAATTGCCCGAATTCCTGTACAGTGCCGAAAAAGAGCTCGCCTCCGATCTGGCCCAACAATTGGCTTGGTCCAAAGCGTTGCAACAAACCCCCGCCGCCGAACTGCAGCTGATCACCGGCCGCTCGGATGTGGAAGATTTACAAGACTGGCAGCCGCTGGCCACTTTGATTTCGCGGCTGCACAGTCGTTTGGCCAACGACATTTGGAGCTTCCGCAGTGTCGCTCGCGAGGTCAAAAACGAGACGAACTTTTTGGATTCCGAATCCGATCGCTGGGACGCCCTCAACGAAATGCAGCAACGGTATTACTCGGTTTTAAAAAGCGTTGACCTCTGGGACCGACAAGCCGCCCGAAACTTTGCCGCCAGTGGACTTTTGAAAAACAACGAAATCCGCTGTTCAACGCAGCGCGACATCGTCGTCATTGGGGCTGCTGATTTGAATCGCTCGGTATCGGAAATGCTCCGCCAGGTTAGCGTTTCCAATCCGCAACAAGTCAAAATCTTAGTCGCGGCCGATCACTCAATGAGCGATCGCTTCAATGAATTCGGCTGCCTGATTACCCAGCACTGGCTGGAGGCCGAAGTCGAACTGCACAATGATCAAATCCTGGTCGTCGATCAACCAGCCGACCAAGCGGATGCGGTGGCCTTCCATTTGTCGCAATTGCCTGACAACGTATCGACCGACGAAATCACCATCGGCGTTCCGGATGATAATTTGGTGCCGCAGTTGGGGCGAGCGTTAAATGCGATCGACTTGCCGTACCGCAGCTTGATCGGACGCAGTCTGCATGAAACGGCGCCGGTTCGTTTGATGTTGGCAGCCAAGGCCTATCTAGAGTCCCAAACTTTCGATGCGTTTGCCGCCTTGGTTCGCCATCCCGACTTGTTCGATTGGCTGGTGGCGCGAACGTCCAGCAATCACTGGCTACATGGACTCGACCAACATCAGAATACTTACCTTCCACATTTAATTAGCCTGACGGATCAAAAACCGTTCGGTGATCCAGCCGAATTGGCAAAGGATTTTTCGCCCGGAGACGAATCCGAACAGCGCCGAGCCACCAGCAATGCCGCCACGGCAAAAGAGCTGAATCACATTCAACAAAGCGTCGCCGAACTGCTACAGCCCCTGACCGGACCGGCTCGACCGATTGCCGATTGGACGCAGCCTTGGAGTTTCATTTTGGTGGCCATCTATGGCAATCGCAATTTGAATTCTACCGTCTTTGCCGACCGTCAAATCATTCAAGCATGCGAAGCAGTGTTTCAAGCTTTGGGCAACCAAAAGCAAGTACCGGTCGAATTTGAAACCAAAACATCCGCCAGCCAAGCACTTGATTGGGCCATTCAGGCTGCGGCCGAAGTTCGCGTCGTGCCGCCGTCGTCGCCCAATGCCATCGAATTCGCCGGTTGGCTGGACCTGGCGCTGGACGATGCTCCCGTCCTCGTGGTAACCAACATGAACGACGAACACGTGCCCTCGTCGGAGGTCGGACATCAATTTTTGCCCAATGAACTTTGTCGGCAACTGGGCATTCTGGACAACGACCGACGCTACGCGCGCGACATCTACGCCTTGACGGTCATCGCCGCCGTTCGCGAAAACTTATTGTTGATTGCCGGCCGGCGCAACGAACAAGGCGATCCCAAGAAACCAAGCCGTCTGCTGTTTGCGACTTCCGCCGAAATCGCGGCCCGACGCGCGAAAGCGTTTTTTCAATACGAAGGCCAGCAAGCTTCCGAATTCTGGATCACCGATAACCTCGATTTCCCAGTCACCCAACAGATTGAGATCCCCCAACCTGAATGCAGCCAGCCCCTAGAAAAACTCTCCGTCACAAAATTCAAATCCTTCATCGAATGCCCCTATCGTTTCTATTTAAAACACGTTTTGAAACTCGACACCGTTCGTGATAATTGGCGAGAACTAAGCGGCGGGACGTTTGGCGACCTTTGCCACAACGTCCTCGAAGACTTTGGGCAAAGTTCTGCCAAAGACTTCGACGATGAAAAACTGATCCTCGAGTATTGGAACGACAAACTCGATACGCTGGTCGCCAAACAATATTCTGGCTCGCGATTGCCGGCGGTCACCATTCAAGTCGAGCAATTGCGGCTTCGATTCCAGCAGCTCGCTCCACTGCAAGCCAAACGTCGGCGAGAAGGCTGGCAAATCGTCAGCACCGAAGAATTACTCGAACACGAATTCATGGTCGACGGCGAACCGTTTATCATTCGCGGCAAAATTGATCGAGTTGATCGCCACGAAGAAACGGGCCAAGTTGCTGTTTGGGACTACAAATCGTCGGACGCGGGCAAGCAAGCGGAAAAGGCCCATTATCGTTCGCGAAAACAAGAGTGGGTTGATCTTCAATTGCCGCTGTACCGCCATTTGGTTAAAGAGGTGGCTGTCGTTGCCGATGCGGATTTTAATCGCGTCACAACTGGCTACGTTTTGCTTCCTAAAAAATTAAGCGACATCGGTTTTGATCAAACGAATTGGTCGCCGGACGAACTGAACGCGGCTGACGAACTGGCCAGAGAAATCATTCGCAAAATTCGCACGAACGCGTACTGGCCACCGGCACTCAAACCTCCAAAATTCTCAGACGACTACGCTGCGATTTGCCAAGACAATGTCTTTGAGCAATTTGATGTCGCGGACGTCCAAGAGGTGGCACCATGGTAGAAAATTCCAACAATAACCCAATCGATTTACCCAACCAAATCATCCGCGCCTCGGCCGGCACAGGAAAAACGTTTGCGCTGTCCAATCGTTATTTGCAACTGCTGGTTTCGGGCGTGGATTGCCATTCCATTTTGGCGACCACCTTCTCCCGAAAAGGGGCCGGGGAGATTCTGGACCGAATCATTCATCGCCTGTCTGATGCAGCCTTGAACGATCACGCGGCGGCGGAATTGGCGGACCAACTGAATGTTGAACTCTCGCGCAGCAAGGCCGCCGAAATCCTGCAACGGCTGCTCGGGAATCTCCATCGCTTGGAAGTCAGTACGCTCGACAGTTTTTTCAATCGAGTCGCAAAGGCATTCAGTTTAGAAATCGGTTTGCCACCGACATGGGAAATTGTTGACGAACAAAAGATCGCTCAACTGGAAGACGAATCCATCCAAGCCGTGCTTGAGGACGAAACGATTTTGAGCTTGCTGCACATGCTTTCCAAAGGCGAAGCTTCGCGACGGGTGGCTTCGATGATTCGCGACACCGTGCGAAACGTTTATTTGATTTATCGCGAATCAGGCCCTGAAGCATGGGACAAACTGGATCCGCAAGGCCGACACTTTAGCGACGATGAACTGATGTCGCTGGCGCAAGAAATGCACGCCATCGCGCCGAAAACAAAACTGCTCGCCAAACATTGGCAAGTGTTGCTGGAGACGATCGACGATTTGGATTGGAACACTTTTGTCAAGCTTAAATCGTTTCAAAATTTCCTAGCGGACAATCTAAAATACGGAAATACGAAACTGACGCCGGACATCCTAAGTGTTTTTAATCGCCTCCTTCCGCATTGCCAATCGGTGGTTAGCCAGCAATTGATTCACGCCAATCAATCGACGCGAGACCTGCTGCAACCCTTTGGCGAATTGCTCGAACAAGCCAAAGACGTGACGGGAAGTTTACGTTTTGATGACGTGACCGAGCGTCTGCAGGCGTTTGTGAAGGTGTGGGATACCGATCATTTTTCGTTCCGGCTGGACAATCAAATCCAACACTTGCTGCTGGACGAATTCCAAGATACCTCGCCGGCTCAATGGAACGTAATTGAACCCTTCGCCAGAAAAGTGGTCGCTGAACCCGACGGCAGCCGTTCGTTTTTCTGCGTTGGCGATATGAAACAGGCCATCTTCGGATGGCGCGGCGGCGTGGCAGAAATTTTCGACGTGGTGGACGATACGCTGCCCAACTTGGAACCGCTTACGTTTGCGAAAAGTTACCGAAGTTCGCCCGCGGTCATTCAACTGGTCAATCAAGTTTTTGGAAACATCAACAGCTACAGCTGCGGCGACGCGATGATGGACGCCGCGGTTCACGGCTGGGGGCAGTGGTTTTCGAAACATTCCACGGCTCGAGAAACCCTAAAAGGGCACGTCACGCTGGAGATGGCTCCCGACTGCGATCCCAAGGCGAGGTCGATCGAGGAACGCAAGGATCGCTTGCGCAACTTGAATTTGGTCGATGCAACCGTCAAGCGAATCCGCCAGCTCGCCAGAGAACTTCCCGAAGATAAAACGATCGGCGTTTTGGTACGACGTAATATCGAAGTCACCGAACTGATTGCCAAGCTTCGCGAGAAAGGCGTGCAGGCCAGCGAAGAAGGTGGCAGTGCGCTGACGGATTCCGTTTCGGTCGAACTGATTCTGTCGGCGATGCAGTTGGCCGATCACCCGGGCGATGGACTGGCTCGATTCCACGTTTCGCATTCACCACTGGCTTCCGATTTTGGTCTGAGCCCCGAAAACGACTCCAATGCTAAGGCAAACCGGTCGGCCGCCCGCAGTGGGGCCGCCAGCCTTCGCAAACGTTTGATCGACGAAGGCTACGGACCCGTCGTCGAATCGCTCGCCCGCAAATTATTGCCCCAAGCGACCAAGCGTGAGACGCTGCGATTGCAGCAATTGGTTCGCGCCGCCTACGACCGATCCGCCGACCCGGTCGAAGAACTACGGCCCAATCGGTTCGTGGAGTTCATTCGCGAAGAAGTCAAAGTCAGCGGCCAAAACTCGGCTCGCGTTCGCGTCATGACAATCCACCGCTCCAAAGGCCTCGAATTCGATGTCGTCGTGCTGCCTTACCAATTGAATGCTCGCGGTTGGTCCGGGCAAACACCGACGGTCGTTGTTGGTCGTGATTCGCCCACAGCGCCGATCGATATCGCGACTCGCTACGTTGGAGCTGATAAACGCGCTTTGCTGCCAACGAACTTTCAAAAGCTGTTCGAGGGCGATCGCCAGCAAAATGTTCGTGAAGCGATGTGCGTTTTGTACGTCATGCTGACACGTGCGAAACATTCGGTGCATATCATTGTTTCGCATGGAGCCAAAGCCGATCACAAATCGCCCGCTGGCGTTTTGATGGCCACACTGGCCGACGGCAAACGCGAAGAAGGCCTGCTGTACAACGAAGGCGATGCCGACTGGTTTGCTGATGAACCCGCCAAAATCGCGACCGAAGATCCATACAACCTCCAGCAGTTTTACCTACCAGATCAAATTCGTTTGCAACCCGCCCAAGTTGATCGCGAACTAAGTTCAAAACGTGGCTTGCCCAAGGTTTTGCCTTCACTGGTTTCAGAGGGTGATCATGTTGATTTAAAACAGGTCTTCGAAAGCTGGTCCAATGTGGAATCTCTGCTTCGCGGCCGAATCCTACACGGTTGTTTTGAAAAATTAACTTGGGCGGACGAAGGCCTGCCGCGTTTCGAAGCGTTGCAACAGCACCTCCAGACCGTCGCCCCTGCCGTCCAAGATTTTAAACCGTTTCTGGATGACTTTTACCGTTTGCTCGAACAGCCCAAAGTAAAAACGCTGTTTTCGCGGCGAGGCTATCTGACGAATTACTTGGCGTTGCTGATCGATGATTCAGCCATCGGCACCAATCGCGTCGAAGTTTGCACTGAGCGTCGCTTTGCCGTTTCCACGGCCACCGGCTTGCTACAAGGCGTCATTGATCGGCTGGTTTTAATCTACCGCGACGACCAGTTGATCGCAGCGGACATCGTGGATCTTAAAACAGATCGATTCGACTCGAGCCAACTTCACGATCGAATCAGCCGCTACCGACCTCAACTGCAAGCCTACCGAACGGCTGCGGCGAAATTCCTTGGCTTGTCGATCGATCAAGTTTCAACACGACTTGTCTTTGTTGAATCCGGGCAAATCGTCAATGTCCATGTCGTCGAAGGCGCCATCGACTATTCGGCTACAAAAAAACGATCGTCGCCCTATTCTCCCAAACGAAAAAACAAGGCAACTCCAGCGACCAAGCAATTGCCAGCGACTAAACTGGAACCACCACCCAAGACCGAAACACCTCAGCAAAGCCTGAAACCTCCGGCGGCGCAACCAGCAAAAATCGAAGCCAATGAAGACGCTTCGCCAAAACCAACTCAACGTACCCTTTGGGATTAAAACCATGTCAGACCAAGCAGCCAAACAACTCTTTAACCGTCGACAAGTCATCGCCAATTCTTTGGCAGCAGCTGGCACGGCAGGGCTGATCACGACTCTGGCCCAAAATGTGGCTGCGGAACTGCCCCAGCCGACAACTCAATTGAAAAAAGGCGACACGATTCTTTTTCAGGGGGATTCGATTACCGACGCCGGACGCAGTCGCAACGCCGAGGGATCGGCGAATAACATGCGAGCACTCGGGCACGGGTACCCACTGATGATTGGTGCCGACCTGATGCTGGACAACCCAAGCCTTGCCCTGCGCATCTTCAACCGCGGCATCAGCGGCCACAAAGTACCCGACCTGCAAAAACGCTGGGACAAAGATTGCATCCAAGTCAAACCGAATTTGTTGAGCATTCTGGTTGGCGTGAATGACATCTGGCACAAGCTGAACGGCAAATACGACGGAACCGTCGAATCCTACTTGCAGGGCTTCAAAAGTTTACTCGCTGAAACCAAACAGAAGCTTCCAGAAACAACCATCATCGTCTGCGAACCTTTCGCACTGAAAACCGGAGCGGTTAACGACAAGTGGTTTCCAGAATTTGAACAGCGCCGTGCCGCCGCTCGCGAAGCCAGCGATTCCATCGGAGCGGTCTGGGTGCCGTTTCAAAAGATGTTTGACGATGCCGTCGCCGCCGGCGTTGCGCCGGAATTTTGGGCGGCTGATGGCGTGCACCCGTCCATCGCCGGCAATGCCCTGATGGCCGCGACTTGGCGAAAAGTAGTCGGAGTTTGATTTCGAATCAAACGTGGACACACCGACCACCCGACACACCGGCCGTCTACGAAACGATGTTTACGGGATTGCCCGAAAGGAACGCCCGAATGTTTTCGGCGGTCGCATCCAGCAGTCGCTTTCGAGCGGCCAGTGTTGCCCAAGCAATGTGTGGCGTGATGATGCAATTCTTTGCTTGCAACAACGGATTGTTTTCGCCAATCGGCTCGCTGGAAACGACGTCCAGCAGCGCTCCGGCAATGCGCCCGCCGTTCAACGCTTGAGCCAGATCAGCTTCATTGATCAAACCGCCTCGCGCCGCATTGATCAAAATCCCGCTCGACTTCATCTGGCTCAATAACGCCGCGTTGACGAACTGCGCATTGGTAGTCGTTTGCGGTAAATGCAAACTAATCACGTCCGATACCGCGAAAAGTTTTTCGACCGGCAACCATTCAAAATCTTCGTAGGGCAATGGATTTTTTTCCGTGCGACTGCTGGCCACCACTCGCATTCCAAATGCGTTGGCTACCTTTGCCGTTGCCCGTCCGATGCGGCCGAGCCCAACCACGCCCATCGTCATCCCAGCCAATTCTTGAATCGGCGAAAGCGTAAACGAGAAATCGCCAATCTCCTGCCAATGCCCCTCCGCAATCGCCGCGTTGTGCTCGACCGGTTGATGCAAAAAGCTCAACAGCATCGCAAAAACATGCTGAGCCACAGAATCCGTGCTGTACTCGGGCACATTCGAAACCACGACGCCCTGACGATTGGCCGCTGCAACATCGATGACGTTGTAGCCGGTCGCCGTTACTGCAATTAGTTTTAATTCCGGAAGTTGAGCCAGCGTCTTTTCAGAAAAAGGAACCTTGTTGGTCAACACGATCGATGCACCCTGACAACGGCTAACAATCTGGTCGTCAGGCGTGCGATCATGGACCGTTATTTCTCCCATCGCCTCCACTGGCGTCCAAGGATTGTCGCCCGGGTTGAGCGTCTTGCCGTCTAAAATCACAATCTTCGGTCGATGGCTCATTAGCCTCTCCAAGTTAACGACGCGAGATATCCCAGAAAAATCAGCCAGCCTGCAAACAAGCTAACAGCTGCGTAGAAGCCAATCCGCTGCGGCACGACCGCTTGGTCCGTCCCACCGTCTCCGGAAGGTTGGTTTCCGGAAGGTTGGTTTCCGGAGAGTTGGGTATCATCTTGGTCGGACATATCGCTTCGATTGGCGAATTCGCTTTTAGCAAGCGCTGTTAGGTTTTAGTTCAATGGCTCGAATGGCTCGAGCCAATTAAAAACAGCTTAGGCGAAAGGCAATTCAGAAACTACCGGGGCAAGATACCCAAGATTCGCAATCGCTGCAAACATCGGCGGTAGAAATTCAACTGCCGATCGCCTTAAAGCACGGCAAAGACAGCGGTCAGTATCAGGGCGAAAGCAATGACAAAGCCCCCAGTGCTTTGTCACACCTTAATGTTCGGGTTGTCAACTTGCGGAAACTGCGGCAATCCAGTGACTTTCAACGTCGGCCAACCCGAATTTTTAGAAGACACAAAGCACTGGCAATCCGCCCGCGATTCATTCGTCTGCCGTTTCAACGCACGATTTTTATAGATTCGCTGCCGAAGCGTTGATATCCACATCGCATTCGAAGACGTTCTCAAAATCGTAGACATCGTCGAAATCTTCGCGCTGATCCTTCTCAGACTTCTTCATCAACTCGGCTTCGATCATGTTGTAAACCAGATCGCCAAAACAACTGGTCGAATCGATGTTCCAAGTCCGCAAGACAACCTTGGCCATGAACCCGAACTGATTGATCGCGTAGCGACGAATCGCTTCGCACAACTGTTGCCCGGTAAAATGCCGTTCGACCACGGGGCCTTCTTCATCCGAAAATCGCTCGAACTCTTGCAAATCTAATTGCATGTTGTCCGAAGCATAAGCGAGGGCTTCGCGGACAAACTGATAGGCCTCCATCGGGTACCGAGTGTCGTTTTCCATGATCTCGAAGAGCGTAATTTCATCATGCATGTGGATTCTCGTTTTGATTTCTTCAGGAGATATGCAGCACAAATAACATTCCGCCCGTTTACTTCATCGGCTCTAATTCGACCCGCACTGAAACAAACTGGCCGAAGCACAATGACGCCGCGATTCTCATTCTAGCCGGGGATCCAGTCAAGCCAATCGTAATTTAGCCGGCGTGCCGGTTATTCCGATTTTCGGGGGCCCCGCTTGCGCCGATTACGGCCATCGTCATCCGACCTAGGCTGCCCTTTTGTCGCTTTTTTCGAGGCCGCCCCCTTTGCCGCTGGTTTTGCGGCGGGATCTTTACCAATCGATTTCGGAGTCGAAGACTTTTTTCTTTTGGACGAATTTGGTTGACTCTTGATTACTGATAGCACTTCACTGGCGTCAATTACCATTCGCCGGTGATCTTCCATTTCGATCAACAATTGCTCGGCAATGATTTGCTGGTTTAAGACTCGGGCGCGGCCATTGGCGGTAACGATATGGGCCCCGACTTTTGGCAACTGCTTATGAATTTCTTCGTACGTATCAAACTCGTATCGCAAGCAACATTTTAACCGTCCGCAACGACCGGAAATTTTCGTCGGATCCAGAGTCGCCTTTTGCAGCTTGGCCATTTTCATCGAAACCGGCGGCATGGTCACTAAGTGATTATTGCAACAAACGGGCTTGCCGCAGTCGCCATAATCGGCCAACAGTTTCGCTTCGTCACGAACGCCGATCTGACGCATCTCGATTCGCGTCTTAAAATCGCTGGCCAGCGTTTTCACTAACTGCCGAAAATCGACGCGTTCATCAGCCAAGTAAAACACCACAATCCGTTCGCCGCCCAACAGCGTTTCAACGTCGACCAGTTTCATATCGAGATTCAACGCCGCAATTTGTTTTTTACACGTTTCAATTTTATTGAATCGATCTGAATCAATCGCATTGATACTTTCGGCGTCATCCGAGGACACCAAGCGTACGATCGAACCCGTTGGCGGCTGGTCCAAATGCGACAACGCATCGTCCGTCGCTTCGCACAAAACTTGGCCAACTTCGACACCACGGTCTGACCGAACAATCACTTCGTTGCTGCGCCGGTATTGATCATCATTACGTGAAGTCATCACGCCGATACTGCGCATTAAACCATAACGAACGATGTACTTTGGCAACTGAGGATCTCCAAAAGGAACTGGCGTCAAAGATTTTTTGCTGGTCGCGACCCCAGCCGCAATGTGATCGACAGGCTGACCGACTAAGTTGTCGGTGTCGAAACTGCCACCATTTTACTCGGGCAATTTACAACTTTGCAAATCAATCCGGCAAAATCAAACTGGCCCCCGTCGTCGCTTCCGCCACACCGGCCTCTTGCTGAACGGCAGCAGCGGCCGAAGCTGTGAATTGCTCAAGCGGCACCGAAGTATCCAGCAAACCGTGCGTCGACAAAATCCGTGTCAATTCATATTTCACTTCTTCGATACCAGTGTACTCGCCAACTTCGGCAATGATCGCCCTGGCTCGATTTGCGTCTCGCAAAAACAGTTGCATTTCGAATTCATCGCACAACGCGAGCCCGATTGATGTTCGGTCGTCACATTCGCGGGCTGCCACCTGGGCCTGCTTCACGTGCTCCAACGTTTCTTCCAAGCCGTTAATGCACTTGGCAAGGGCCAGCAACTTTTTGGCATCCATCGACCGATCGCGATCGTCCCTTTGCAGTTGCTCCCGCAGGGCCAAAATCACCATGTGGGCATCATTCACCGCAAATCCGCTGGCCTCAAGTGCCAGCAACTGGTCCATCGAAGCCGTCTTTAAATCGACCGATCGGCAACGCAGCGGGGACGTCAACGCCGCGAAATCGTCCGGTGCAACCGCATCCATCGGCGGCAAACCCAGCGATTCCAGCAACTTTTCAAATGTTCCTTCGGGCGCGAAACGCGACTTGGAATTGGAAGCCAAAATCAACAATCTCGCGTACACAAGATTCTTCAATTCCGCCTTGCCCGCGGCCTCTCGAATCGAGATTTCATGGTCGACATCCAACTGAAGCTCAGGGATGTCCTTTAAAAATCGATGCCGACGATGCTCCAGCAACAACGCATCGCCCTCGGCCGCACCGATGGTTTGCGGCAACACGGCCTGCATTGTTAGCAGCGTATCCTGCTGAATACTGTCTTCTTGAACCGTCTCAATTTCTGGCTCGGGCAGTTCCAGTCCGGTTTCCGCCAGAACTCTCAGCGTCGTCTCCAGGCGACTGGTCGCAACCCAAATTTCAAGTCTCGCGGGCCGGTCGGTTTGCTTGCCGTAAATCTCCGCGTTCGCAATTCGCTGAGCGACATCCTCAACCGTCAAGCCCTCGGTTTCTTTAGCGACCGGCTGGTCCATCACCGCATAACCGTACTTGGGCGGCGGCGTCCCGTCGGGCAAACTTTCGGGAGTTTCCACCGGTTCAAAGACTTTGCTGGCGATCAGTTTTTCAGATGCTTCGGCAACGTCATTCAATTCGAATCGATACAACAGGATTGGGTCCGCAACCATCCAGGCATCATCTTCCATGTAAGCAAAAGCCAGCGCTTCAGCGGCAAAGGTGCTGTTCAAACCGGGCAGAGCCGCGTAGCGTCGCCACGCGTCGGCTGCGTCTTGATGTGCCAACATGGTTTTGGTGACAGCCAACCCGCGAACGACCACGGCGTTTTCTTCGAAGTCATTGTCGATCTTGGTCAGGTACTGCAGCGCCCGCCGAAACTGCCCACGGTCGATCGCTCGATTGGCGTTGGTATAAAGTTTTTCCCATTCGACTCCTTCGGACGCCGGCTCCATCATTTGCGATTGGAACAAGAACGGGAAAAACGCCCACTCTCGCAGCATCGCCATATACATCTCGCTAACGTCGCTGTCGCCGTCACCGCGTAGGCGACCGGCGAACTGCAAGTGAGACAAGCCAGCAAAAATGTGCCCGCTGTCGACCAATGCACCGGCCACGATTTTGTAGACGTTACTAACCGCCAAAGGAATCTCGGCACCCTTGTGCGCGTCCATGGCATTTTGCAGCGAATTGATCGCGTCCTCTAGCGTCCCGTCGGCCAAATCCAACAGCGCCAAATGCTGCATACCCATGGGATGGCCCGGCGAGTTTTTTCGAAACTGGCTGTTGGCCTGCTTGGCTTGTTCGATCTCATTGGCCGCGATCAGAATATGCGTCTTGATCACCAGCAAGCAATCTTTTTCGCCCGACTTCGCCATCGTTCGATCCAGCTGCCCCAAAGCGGCTTTGGTTTGCCCACTGCCACTCTTTTTTAAAATGCTATTAAGTTCACTAATAACATCTTTGCCACAACAGAACTTGATCTTGTTGCCGCTCTGGCAAGGGCATAATTGGTATGCGTCGATATCCACAGATTGTCTGCCTAAAAATTGAATTGCATTTGCTGGAAGCAGGTGCCCGCTGGACAACCAACCATTCACACTCAACGACATCGCTAACTGCGTCTATCGTCAACCGCTTTTTAAATCATCAGTCGTAAATTCATCAGTCGTACTGGCTCGACGACGGCCGGTTTGCTCCACTGTCGAAACGAGTCATCGGTCTGGTATGTTAAAGCGGTCGGCAGAAAAGAATCTACCAACCCCAACGAAAACGATTGAAAATCAGTCTAAAGTTTAGTCAAATTTTGAATTGCCTTTTT
>CAZROJ010000013.1:0-15216 GCA_964601665.1 uncultured Pirellulaceae bacterium | reverse complement strand
CAGATGCTGCCATCGAGCAAACACTCAAACAAGCCGAATCGCTGGGGGCCGTCCTAGCGCCGTCCTAGTGTCAAGCTGCTGAGATCAGCCCAAACCGCCGTAGTCTAACAATTTATGTCATTCAGCCACGCGAAGAAACCCTGCCCGTGTCAAAGTCGAATTCAAAACCCGCGAATCCCGCCGAAAATGATACAAAGAATTGCTCACCGCCGTGGCGGTTGGACCACTTGCAAAATATTGGCCTTGCACTTACCGAAACCGCCCAGCGGCTCCCCGATCAAATTGCCGTGGCCTGCCCAGCCCGCCCGCGACCGACAAAGCTCAAAGTGTTGCCCGGTCAAACTTTGGAGTATTCTAAAATAACCTTCGCCCAACTGGAGCGACGAACCAATGCCATCGCCGCCCAGCTTCAAGCCAGTCGGGTCCAAGCCGGCATGCGAGTGGCCTTGATGGTGCCGCCGGGCATCGACTTCGTCGCCCATGTCTTCGCACTTTACAAAGTCGGTGCGGTTTCTATTTTGATCGACCCCGGCATGGGCCGGAAAAATCTCGTCGGCTGCCTCTCCGCCGCTCGGCCCCAAGCGTTGGTTGGGATTCGAAAAGCACATTTGGCTCGCTGGGTTTTTCGATCCAAACTAAAAGAATGCCGGATCAACATCTGCACCGACGGTTGGTTTCCCGGCTGCCAACGCACCGATTCGATCGACGCCAACAGCAACGATGCGTATGAACCAGCCAAGGTCAATCGCGAATCGCCGGCCGCAATTATTTTTACCACGGGAAGTACAGGCCCACCCAAAGGCGTGTTGTATCGCCAACGAAATTTCATCGAACAGGCCCAACAGATACGCGACTACTTCGACATCCAACCCGGCGGCGCTGATGTCTCAGGCTTCCCGCTGTTTGCACTCTTCAACACCGCCATGGGAATCACAACCGTCTTCCCAGCCATGGACGCGACGAAGCCCGCCGAGATTTACCCGCCCAACTTGATTGACGCCGCCACTCAATTTAACGCAACTCAATCTTTTGGTTCGCCGGCACTCTGGAACACCGTTTCTAACTATTGCAATAAACACGGATTGCGGCTTCCAACGGTCAAGAGCGTCTACACCGCCGGCGCGCCAGTTCCACCCAATGTTTTGCAAAACGTCAAAGCAGTCATCGCCGACGATGGCGATGTCTACACGCCTTACGGTGCGACCGAAGCGTTACCCGTCGCCTGCAATTCGGCCTCAGTCGTGCTTGGCGAAACCGCCGCAATGACCCGCGATGGCCGCGGCACGTGCGTGGGCACTCGTTTTAGCCAGATTGATTGGCGAGTGATCGAGATCTCGGATTCGCCCCTCGCAAAAATCGAATTAGCCACTGAACTCGCCCCAGGGCAAATTGGTGAACTGATTGTCAGCGGCCCGGTCGTGACCGATCAATACGTCACGCGAACCGAAGCCAACGCCGAACATAAAATCATTGACGGCGACTCCTTTTGGCACCGTATGGGCGACGTGGGATACCTTGACGATCAAAATCGATTTTGGTTTTGCGGCCGAAAAGGCCATCGCGTTTTGACCAAAAACGAAACCCTTTACACCGTCCCCTGTGAAGCAATCGCGAACGTGCACCCGCAAGTCCACCGCAGTGCACTTGTTGGCATGGGAGCATTCGGTTCGCAGATTCCTGTCATGATCGTTGAACCGCAACCCGAGCACTGGCCGGCAACCCTCGCAGGCCAAAAAGAAATCGTCGACGCCATCCAAAAGTTGCTGGCCGATCACCCGCAGACTCAAACCATCACCCACGTTTTGCTTCGGCAGAAACTTCCCGTTGACATCCGGCACAACTCAAAAATCTTTCGCGAACAACTCAAGCCGTGGGCCGAAGAACAGCTACGGGCCCAGCCTTGACCGCGACACGATTTTTGACAAAACGGACCGTTTAAACATTGCTTGCTTTCGTGCTTTCACGGCCATCAAATTGCCCTAGTGACTCCGATCCTGATTTGCTACCGTCCCAATCGTAGCTTAAAAAACTCACAAACGTTTTGCTCCATAGAACGCAAACGTACGGATCAGGAAAATGAAAAACTTATCACTCGCAGCGGCTGTCATCGGCCTTGCCGTCGCCCTTTCGACCGCCCAACTGTCGACTGCCATCGCTCAAATACCGATCCCCTTTGGTCGAAACGCAAAAAAACAAGTCAAACTCAATTTGACACCTGAAGCGGGGCCATGGTTGGTGATGTGCGCATCGTTCGACGGGCAAGACGGCAAGCAACAGGCTGTCCGCCTTGCCAACGAACTTCGCCAATCTCATGGCTTGAAATCGTACGTCTATCGCGAAGACTTTGATTACCAGCGAGAAATCGAAGGCCGAGGAATTGGGTACCAAAAACCAACCGACGATGGTGCCGAAAATGTGCGAAAACGCCAAATGCGATTGGCCAACTTGGCCAACAAAACCGAATACGCCGTGCTGGTCGGTGACTTCGAAACCATCGAATCAAGACAAGCCCAGCAAACGCTCGCCAAAATCAAAACACTCAAGCCCGAATCACTCCAGCTCTACAGCTCCGACATCGAAGACTCGGCTCAGGCAGGCGAAAAAATGCGGGCCGCCAGCGAGACATTTTTTGGCAACGGCGATCAATTCGCTCGAATGGACAACCGCATGCTCTCATCCGATCGCCCGTTGCGCATGGCGCTGTTGGTCCAAAACCCAATCCTGCCGCCGGAGAAACTAAACCAAGTTGACGAGTACATTGTCAAAATCAACCAGTATTTGAAGCACAGTTTGCTCGACAACCCCAGAGCTTACACTTTAAAAATCGCCAGTTTCTCGGGCCAATCCGTCGTGCGCCCGCAAGAGATCCAAAGCCTGAAAATGGACAAGTCGTTCATGGACAGAAACCGTCGCGGCAAAAACAACACGGGTTTGGTCGAAGCGGCCAAACGAGCGAAAATTTTGACCGACTATCTCCGCAGCAAGAACGTTGAAGCCTATCAATTCCATGACCGCTATTCCAGCTACGTCTGTGTCGGCAGCTTCGACTGGGTCCGCGAAGGTAACGGCCCCAACGCTCGCAGCAATCCAGAAGTTGAAAAGTTGGCGGCACTGTTCAAAGCCAAACCAACCCAAGGCGGAATCACAACTTATCCGCTACCCGCAAGACTTTTGGAAGCCGGTGTGACCTGTGACGCTAACCCGTTGACCGTTGCCGTCCCCACGGCCCGCGGCATCCGCGCAAGCACAGCTGCCAAACGACGTTAAACTTGAACGCCCGGCAACAACAGATCGCCAATTAATCGCGCTAAAAGACCCCGCCAGCCACGGCCCGACGTCAATCGCTGCTCTCCAGTCGCTGTTCGCGGTCACAGCGTCGCAGCCAAATAAGACGCTGCGGCCTATCGAATCAAAACGAAGTTACTTGCCCAAGAACGGCAGCCAATTCTTCTTTTTGTTCTTCGCGACATCTTCGCCGGTCACCGCGGGATCGCCGGAAAGTTTGTTGGCAAGGTCATTCACTGATTGCGTGATGGCCGCCTTCGGAGCACTCTTGGCCAGCGGAACGCCGTTGTTTCGGCAGTCGGAAATGACACCGTAATTATTGGGAATCCGCCAAAAGATCTCGCGATCAATGGTCTCTTCCGCTTTGGAAGTGCTGATCTGCGTGTTGTCCAAGCCGCTGCGATTGACAACCACGTGCACTCGATCCTTCAAACCATCTTCGGCCTCGAACGAAGACAACAGTCGCACCACGTTCCGCAAGCATGGAAGATCCAACTGCGTGAGCAGTAAGATATGATCCGAAGCATGGAGCGCGGCCATATCCAAACGGCTGTAGTACTTCGAAAGATCCAATACCAGATGCGTGAACGACGCCTTCAACAGCCCCATCACTCGAGTGAAATCTTCTTCGGTGATCGAGACGCTATCTTCGATTTGAACAGGTCGCGGGAGTAAGTAGACACCCGTTTCATGTTTGGTCAGCGACTTCCGCAGCAACGCCAAATCCAAGCGACTGATGTTCTGCGACACGTCCAACAGGGTGTAATCCGGAATCATATCCAAGAACACGTCCGCATCGCCCAAGGCTAGATCCAAATCGATCAGGGCAACGCTGCGGTCTGGGTTTTGAGCCAGTGAAACGGCCAAGTTGACAGCGATTGAAGTGGTGCCTACCCCGCCAGATGCGCCTGCGACAGAAATCACTGCCCCAGAATTACTTCGCTTCGTGCCATCGGAGGTCGCCGAAACTCGGTCCAAGGCTCCCATCAGTTCATCAATTTTCACCGGCGAATTTAGAAACTCACGAGCTCCCGAACGCATCGCTTTCAGAATCAACTGACCATCGGTTCGCCGACTAACAACCACGATTCCGCACGCGGCATGATTGCGGGCGACTGACTCCACCAACTGCAACGCTTTATGCTCGTCACTATCGATATCGATAATGGCTACGTCCGGCGTCGTCTGAGCGACGATATCCAAGAAAAATTCATAACGAGAACAGTCAGCCTCTAACCAAACCCGCTCCATGCCAATCAGAAACTTTTTCAGATCGTCTCGAGTTGATTCGTCTGGGTCGCAGATCGAAATTCGAAGTGTGCCGCTCATCAGCGTGTGTTCCAAAAAGGTGTCAGGTCGACCGGCGTCACCGAAGGAGACGATCCGTACTTCTTTTATCGGCAGAAAACCGCGGCCAGAACTGCCTGACCACGGTTTTCCGAAGATTCACTTTTTACTACTTACTAGGCCAGCTGAAACCATTTCCTTGGACGGCTTCAGGCATCTGTTCTACTCTGCCAACCGGTGGAGCAGCTTCTTGAATCGAGCCACCTTGGATTTGATTCGGGTAGAAAGACTGCGGCTGAACTGGCTGGCCCGTTGGGAACGCGACCCCAGGAGTTCCGGCAGGTACGATCTGGTTGCGGAAGCCATCAGGAGTTGGGCAATCATCGCCAGGGCAGGTCGGCACTTCGATGTGACCGTCCAAGTAAAATTCCTTGTCCGACGGCGACTTCGATGCCTTGCCAAACGGTGCCCGCTTAAGACGTGACGCTTCAACCGCATCGATGAACCGTGGCGTCAGCAAAAACACCAATTCGGTCTCGGTGCGAACCTCTTCCGTCTTGCGAAACGCTGCTCCCCAGAAGGGGTGATCCATCAGCTTTGGCAAACCACGCTTTTCGGTTTCCAATTCTTCGCGGTAGTCACCTGCCAAGGCCAAAGTGTGACCGACGGGCATGTCGACGGCTGTGTTGACGCGTCGAACGCGGAATCCAGGCACGCCTGATTCGGCACCCAGCGTATTGTCAACTTCCGAAACCTCTGCCCGAACTTCCAAAGTTAAACGATTGCGACCTAGCACGATTGGAACGATATCTAGCTTCGTTCCAAACGGGCGAAACTGAATCGTGTTGTTTCCAAGGCCCGCAGCAACTTCAAAAGGAATCTCACCGCCAGACAAAAACTCAGCAGGTCGGCCGTCTTTAGCCACCAACGTTGGTTCATCCAAGAGCTTGGCAACGTTGTGCTGTTCGAGAGCTTCGATGAAAACATCCAATCGCCGACTGTTCCCCAAGACGGCAGCCGAAACGTTCTGTCCCGTTGCATTGATTTCTCCGCCACCGATGCCTTGAATCAGGTCAGCGAAAGAAGAAACAGCCTGGAAATCGGGACCAAAGTATGACCAGTCGACACCAAGGCGACGCAACTTACTTCGCGATACTTCGTAGATCTTGACCTGAATCGCTACGTTGGGTGACTTGGCAACGCGAACGTTGTTGATAACGCCGACCGGGAAATAATCGTTGGCAAGCTCCATCATGTTGGTGACCTGCTCCGAATCGGCAACGTAGCCAGACAAGATTACCTTGCTTTGCAACGCGTCCACACGCACCTGTGACGTTGGGAAAACTTTATCAATCGCACGCTGTAGAATTCGAACGTCGATTTTTACAGCGACTGTGATTGTGTGGTGGTTGTCATTAGCGTCGACAACGGTCAGTTTAGAAATCCCCGGCTTGAGACCAGTGATCAAAATCTCGTTCGCCGAAACGGCCGAGGCATCCAGTACATCAGGAACCTGAACCATCAACTTGGGAATTGGATACTCAAACTTGAGCGGTTGGCTGGCACCGGAAACGACTTCGATGTCTCGCACATCGTCGGTAACGAGAATCATCTCGCCTTGCTGTTGAAAAGCAGACGCATTGGTGCAGCTGTATACTGCTGCGACAGCAACAGCGAGTAACCACATTGTGGGTCGCAAAATCATCCGTGAATCCTCGCAATAGGGCTTTGGGCAAAAGCCGACATTTTTCCCCTCCAAGACCATCCTTGATCCAGTAAACCGCCGGCGTTTCTTTCGCCAGCGGTCGTCAGGGTGACAACCCGAAAAAGAGTTGTCTCACGAAGAACCTATTCGAAACTATTCACCGCGATATTGATCGTCATCGATGTTGCGGTCATTATCGCTATTGCCAGATTCTTTTGCCGAACCGTTATCTTTTGACATGCCAGCGTCTGGGGCACGACGTTCTTTGCGGACCATATCGGCGACTGGTTTGCGTTCGGGTGATCCGTCGATGCCGAACTTTTGGCTCTCCGACTGATCTCCTTTGAAGATCACCATCGTGTGAGTTGGCGAAATAGCCTTCGCCGTTGTTTGAAGTGGCGTTTCTGACTCGCCAAACTTTCCGGCCATGATTTTGTCGAAATCTTCGATTTCTTCGTCATCGCCTTCCACTTCATCACCACGCAAAACCAGCTTGATCGTGCCTGTTCCCTGAGCGAAAACCAAGGCTTCGGATTGCTTTTCAGTCACCAAAAGACCCACAATCGTGTTACCGCCACGACCTGTGCTTTCGCCTCGATCGACCGCATTCGTCTTGTTGTTGATATTGAAAACTTGCAACGCCTTCAAGAACGTTTTCGAAATTGTCGTTGTACGATTCGAGCGCGGTTCGCGTTGCTTGAAGATTCCAATCACGTCGACTTTATCACCCGGATTCAACAGCCCGCCAACCGTGTGCTCTGAAGACACTCGGACGGCGACGACTTTCATGCCCTTGGGAATGTTCATTCCAATGACGTCTTTCTTGTGCTTTAACGTCGTCGCGATAACCGGCATTCCTTTACTCATCCGCACGGTCGTTGCTTGGTCTGTAATTTTATCCAAGGAAGTAATCGCTTCTGGCGGAATGATATCCACAGGCCAATTTTCGATTTTCACGTTTTCTTCAGTCAAGAATTCATTCAGGCCAAGGTCTCCAGCGGCCACGACAACGGGCCCCATTTTCTGGACCGGTTGTATTGCAGTCGCCTGATTCGACTTCATGATTTGGTTGATTCCGATTGCCGCAACCAGACCAAAACCCAACGACAAAACCATCAGGATGAGAGACTTTGATTTCATAAGATTTACCCGAGGCAGAGCCTACTTGTGTTTTTTTGCAGCCAACCGGTGACTTCTATCAAACCGGCGTCGCCTATAATTACTGATTCGAACTGGTTCGTTAAACATTCAATACTGAATGAGTTGCCAATCCTTGGCTTGGTAGTCGAAAAAAAGTGCCAGCAAACTTGCCAGCACACTCCTTGGTGTCATTCGACTCTTCTGACCGGCTTCACGATGTTTTGACCGAACACGTAACTTTCAATCAAATTCGTTATAGACGGCATTGGCGTGACATCTGGTTTGAATTGGACTTTCCAATCGATCGCCAAGTTCAACACGCCGTTTTGCTTGACAATAAAAAAAGACTTGCAGATCGTGATCATTTCACAATCCGCAGGTCTTAACGATTCTTAGACGAGTTTTCCCATCCAAGCGAGGTACAACACGGTTCCAATTGCCATTGGAATTCCGTAGGGCAACAGTCGCATTTTGGTCTTTCGTTCGGTGGCGATTTGAGCCAGCTTTTCCGGGTCCTTCACGGTTTGAAACTCATTCAGGATCATGAAGAACTGGTGGTAGTGCTTCATGATATCTCCGGCCGAAACGATCATGATCACGGCCATGACGCCGCCGACAATGGTTCCAACGCAGAACGAGTAAAACACGATCGTGGCACCCAGCCAAGATCCAATCGCGGCCATCATTTTTGCGTCGCCCGCTCCCATGCCACCGATGGCGTAGGCGGGTAATAACGTTGCTAGCCCAGCGGCCGTGCCGAGCAGACTGTATCCCAAACCGACGTACCAACCATCACCTGACATGCCATAATTGACCGAACAAAACAGCCAGCCGGCAACGATCATTGGAAAAGTAAGCTTATTGGGAACCCGAAGTTCTTTACCGTCGATATAAGCTGCAACAACAGCAAACAAGCTGACAAACCAGAAAACCCAGTTGTCACTCATCGACGTCATTAATTCATTCATTTGATTTATCCTTTGCACCCTGTGTTACCTAGCGTTCATCGCCATCGCTGCCCGAGGGCAGAGGCCGCGCTAAAATCGCAACGTTAGTACGTAGCTCATGAACGCGGCGACAATAGTGAATACGCAACAGATCATGCCAAATACCTGCTGCTGTGCTCCTGATGCCGCTAACCATTCCATTTGATTTCTCACTTGCAAATACGGGCGGATAGGTGGGGAAGCTGTAATGGTGTTTGATTTTTTATGAGGTCGCAGCCAGAACGCTGCGTCTCTCTTGACACGGAAAAAGCCCACTCCGGTACGGGGGTAACCGGAGGGGCGTATCCGTCGTTAGCATCTGGTCCGATTCAATCATTTCGATCGGCCAGCTAGTGCGACAGTGCCGCAGAATCGACTAGTTACCGATACCGGCAGAAGTCATTTCAGTTGTAACGTTTTGGAACGCACCGTTTGCGGCTGTACCAACAGCTTGAATAGCTGCCAAGCAAACGATAACGATCAAAGCAAGCATAATGGCGTACTCAACAGCTGTTGGGCCATCTTCAGCTTGCATAAACTTCTGTACTTTTGTGATGAATTTCTTCATAGTGTCAATCCTCCGACGGAATTCCCCTGACACGGGGCTGAGCCACTTGGCTCGAAAACAGGTAAATGCCAAGTCACCTTCGACTTGGACGGAAGAACCCCGACCACTCGGTCGAAGCTGAGCCCGTCGGACAACTTTTTAGCCGTCTTCTTGAACTCACACAAACCTAAGACACGCAATAGCAGAGTCAAACTTTGCGGGTTAAATAAAACAGAATTTGTCCGTAAACTTTGCCAACAAGGCTCTTCGTGCCGCCGATTGGCTCCGCAAACGATGCTCTGCAACGGATGTAACAATTCTCCGGCCAGCCCGTCGAACCCGATGCGATTTGCCGCCAATCGAGCCTTCAAGTGTTCAGACGAGATTTTTAGCAATCTCGATTTGAACTCGCCAAAAGAATCGAGCCAACAACAGAACTGCGGCAACGGCTAACCCCACCGTCATTCCCCACCACAACCCCGGACTGCCAAATTCAAAAACGAAACAAAACAACCAACCGCTCACGCAACCAACACACAGATAAGAAAACACCGTGATCAACAAACCAGCGAAAGTATCCTTAAGCCCGCGAAGTGCCAAAGAGCCAGAAACCTGCAAGCCGTCGGCGATTTGAAACGCGGCGGCGATCATCAAGAAGGTCGACGCCAATTCGACCACGGGCAAACTGCTTGGATCCGTCGCATCCAAAAAACAACCCACTATCTGCCGATGACATGCTAGAAAGAATCCGGCAAATAACATCATCACGCCGCCACAGGTTAGCGCGCCGACGATCCCTGCCCTTCGAGCAGCCATGCCGTTGGACGCACCCACGAACTGGCCAATACGTGCTGAAGCCGCAATCGAGATGCCCAGCGGAACCATGAATGAAAACGAAGCGGTCTGCAGCGCGATCTGATGAGCGGCCAATTCCGTCGCTCCCAAAGTTCCCATCGCAATGCCCGACGCCGCAAACATGGCAGACTCACACGCCAACGCCATACCAATCGGTCCGCCGACACGAATCAGTTCGGCAAGCATTTTCCAATCAGGATATCGCAAGGCACGAACAATCTCCAATTCGCGGTAGCACCGAGTCGAATACAAAAAGAACATTGCAAACATTGAACTCAGCACAATCGAACTCGCGTACCCAGTTCCAACCAAACCAAGTCGTGGTAAGCCGAAACGACCGAACATCAAGATGTCATTCAAAATAATATTCAACACGACACCGATAGCCGCGATAAACATGATCGGCCGAGTATTCGTGTGCCCTTCCAACAATCCTCGAAACGCAAAACATCCCAACGATGGCAACAGGCCCCACGAAACCGCACGCAAGTAAGCGCTGCTGGCGGCGGCGGCTTCAGGCGGCTGATTTAACCACAGCAAAATTGGATGGATGTTCCAGAACAAAACAAACGCCGGAATGAACAATCCAACGGACAGCCACAATCCCTGCCTGATCGCACGACCACACGTTCGCTTGTCCCCAGCCCCGACCGCCTGGGCAACGACCGCGCTAACCCCCAATACGCAGCCGCTGGCAACAATCGATACAAACATAAAAACCGTGCTGCCGATCGCAATGCCAGCCAAAGACCCTTGCCCCAGTTTGCCGACCATCAGCGTGTCGACCAGCGAAGTCGCGTTTTGAGCCAGCTGCGCCAACACCAATGGCACGGACAGTTTTGCAAGCTGCCAGAACTCTGCCGACAAGCCCGAGGAATCGGCAAGCGGAACTTGCTTTTCAGAATTCACGGTTTTCTTACTCGACCGTAATCTGATTGTCCACCGAAGTGACACCAATGACTTTAACGGCAACCGATTGTGCGACTTGTTTCAGATAAAAAGAATCCAGTTTCCCGGAGAGTCTAATTCTGTCCCCGTCGGATTCACAAGCAATTCCCTGAAGCTGCGGATAGCCTAGCTGCTCAAAAGTACGCAAGACTTGATTTTCAAGTGAGATAATTGGATCGTTGTGTGGTTCAGCGTTGGACATAGTCGGCTTGGAAGAAGGGCGAAAAGGAACTTTCCCAGTCTTTACAAACGATACCAAAATTATCGCTGGCCCGCGTTACCCTTTTCGGCGTCCTGTCAAAAAATCACTCACTTCGCCGATCGCGTTTTGTCAAAAAATTAATGTCGTCGATGATACGAGCGAAAACGCACAAGTGCTCGGCGACTGTAGGTGCAACTAAGCCCCCGTCTGGCCCAAAACCGCTCTCCACTGATCGGTACACCCTACCGAGCAAACGTTTTTTTATGTTTTGTCCGACTATTCCTACTGGACTCTGGGCCATCATCATCCAAACTTGCTCGTTCGCTATTCAAATTTTCTATTGGTCGATTTCGCTGTGAATTGGAAGCCCGTCATTTTTGTTGCCAAGCTCGCGGTTTCGATCGGGATCCTGAGCTACCTTTTTTACGGCGCGGCGCAAGACGGACAATGGCAACAACTCGCCGTCAGCGAAAAACGTTGGGGCTGGATTTTCACCGCCGGCATGACTTGCCTCGCGGCCAATTTTATCAGCTTCTATCGCTGGCAGCTTTTGATCCGAGCACTCGACCTGCCGCTGCAACTGATTGATTCAATTCGCATCGGGTTCATTGGTTTGTTTTTTGGATTGTTCGCCTTCGGCCCCGTCGGCGGAGATACCCTGCGAGCTTACTACGCCACGCGAAAAGCCAAAAACCGAGTTTCCGCTGCCATCACATCGGTGCTGGCTGACCGTCTGATCGGTTTGCTAACCATGTTCTCGATCGCTGCCATCGCGTTCCTCTGTTTTGACTCCAGCGAACTCGCCAAAATTCACCCAGAAAAAGTAGTCGCCTTAGGATGGGTGGGCTGGTTCGTGGTCGCGTGCGCCGCCTGCGGCTACGCGGCTTTAGTCGTGATGTACTTTTCACCCAAACTACAAAAAACAAAACTGTACGCAAGGTTGACCGGCCTGCCCAAAGTCGGCGGCCTGCTGGAGAAACTGACCGATGTTGTCATACTTTATCGCGGTCGACCAAGAACAATTGCCGTCGCGTTTTTGTTGAGCGTCGGCGTGAACATGTGCTTCGCGATCGCGATCTATTCGCTGGCGATCGGCCTGACAACGGATAACCCAAGTTTCTCAGATCACTTCATTATCGAACCAATTGCAATGGTTTCCAACGCAGTCCCGCTTCCCGGTGGAATCGGCGGAATGGAGTTCGCGATGAAATTTTTGTATTTGGCCTTTGACAGCCAAAACGGCGTGGTCGTCGGATTTGTTTTCCGATTCGCTCTATTATTAGTATCAGCGATCGGCGGTATCGTTTGGTTTTTAAACCGAGACGCTGTGGCGAACGTGGAACAAATCGCCTCCAGCGACTAAGCCGCGACGCAATCGCGATCTACTCTGGCGGAACGTAGCCGGGGAAATTGTTTTCGATGATTTCTCGAATGTACTCTCTTCGGTTAGCCGGACGCGGATGAGTGCTCATGAACTCGGGGCCACCGCCAGCACCCGAAGCCGCCTCAAGCACGTCCATCACGTTCAACAAAGCGTACGGATTGTACTTGCCGTAAACCATCAATCGGACACCCCAGCCGTCGGACTCCAATTCTTGATCGCGGCCGTATTTTTTGTTCACCAAACCAGCCACCATGTTGGCCGCTTGATGCGAACCTTGCGAACCGCCCGCCACACCCGCCGCCTGAGCCAAACCTTGCCACAGTCCGCCGCTGGTCATTCGTTCGGCGCTGTGACGTTCGAGCACATGGCCAATCTCGTGACCTAAAACACCCGCCAGTTCGCCATCGTTGTTTGCGTCCAGTTGCCGGTACAGTGCTTCGGTGATAAACACCTGACCGCCGGGCAAAGCAAATGCGTTGATCGAGCTGCGGTTTTTGCCCAAGTCAGCAAGCAAGTGAAAGTCGAATCGATAAGGCTGTTCAATGTTTTGCTGCCACAAATATTCTTCCAACGCGGCAACCATTTCGTTACCAACGCGCTGGACACGAGCCGCCGCCTGCCGGTTCTGCGACGGCAGACCCATTTGGTCGACCGATTGCTGCCCCAAAGACATCTCTTCCGCAATCGACATGTCGACGCGCTGAGTTTCTCCAGTGACTGGATTACGCTGCCCTTTCAACATGTAATTGACCAGAGTGAACGCGACGATCGCGCCGGCGATTAACAAACGTAACTTGAACCCCGAAAAACTGCTCTGGCGACGACGCTCTTGAGTCGGAGTGCGATAGGGACTGTAAGGTTGCTGATATTGTCGCGACATTGAATTGAGGTAGGAGGTGTCTAATTGAGAGAGGTTTTGTCGATTCAAATGACTGCAATCGACAACAAAAATGAAAATAGGACGACGGCTAGCCGATCGGTACTGCAGGCCAAAACGTCGCTCAGGCGATCGGTAGTTGAATTTCTACCGCTGATGTTTGCAACGATTGCGAATCTTAGGCATCTTGCCCGGTAGTTTCTCAATCGCCTTTCGCCTAACTGCAGCGTCGTTTGACCATCGTAATTTCATTGCCCGATTCATTGAATCGAACTTCATCCATGAAAGATTTTACCAAAACCATGCCTCGACCTGCACCGTCCCTAAAGCTGTCCGGATCGCTGACTTCGGGAAGGCTGGCGTGGTCGTAGCCGCCACCATCGTCGCGAACCGTAAATTCAGCTTGCTCGTGCGTGACCAGCGATCGAAAGTATACCTTGCGACCGGCAAACGATTCTTCAGCCGCTCGCTTGCGAACCCTCGGCACGTCCAACACGGGCATCTCGTCATGGGTCAATTCAAGGTTCCCTCGGAGCATCGCATTTTGCACCGCATGCTCCAACGCCATCGCCATCTGGACTCGATTGTTCTGCGACGCAAAACCTTGGCTGACCGCCACCTGCTTGACCATGTCAATCAACGGCTCGATTAAGGTCGGGTCGTTGGGCAGTTCAAATTCAAAATCAGTTTTGGTCGTGCACGCGACCAGTTTTTTGTAACGCGAATCCGTTTCGGCGATGACCAAAACATGCATCACAGTTTGCACCAAACTATTGGCAAGCTCTGCCTTGGGCACAAAACTAGCCGCACCGTTGGCAAGTGCCTGAGCTGCAACGCTCTCGCTGCCATGAGCGGTCATTAGTACCACAGGCATTTCCGGATACTTTTCGGAAATTGCCGTGACGAGTTCAAGGCCGTCGACTTCGGGCATCTGTAGGTCAGTAACCACCAAATCTGGCAGACGAAACTCGATCACCTCAAGTGCCTCTTTACCGTTTTCTGCATAGCAGACTTGGAGGTTTGCCGAGCGTTCCAACAGCCCGCCCGCCAAACGCCGGTCAACCGCCGTGTCGTCAACTACCAATACTGTCGTCATGAATCGTCTCCCAAGAAATTGAACTGGCTAACAATCTAGCCGAATTCAGTCGGCAGTTCCAGCAAAAGCGAAGGCTTAAAGCCATCGGTCGTTGAATTCCCGCTGTAAACGCCTGCAACCAAAGCAAAACGCTACTTTGCCACCTCGGTAGATTCTCAATCGCCTTTCGCTCAAACGTGGGCAACGCAAACTTTGGGGTCGTAAAAGATTTTTCTTTTGGCGAACCCGCCATCACCACCGACGTCTTTACCAGCACCAATCCCAACGGCAGGCGAAAAAGTTCACTGCCGATCTGAAAAACAACAGCAAAAACGCAACAACGAAAATGCAAAAGCAACACCAACCACTCAACACCTTGCCTCGTTCGTCTAGTGGTTAGGACGGCGGGTTTTCAGTCCGCAAACGGGGGTTCGATTCCCCCACGAGGCACTTTGTCTTTCGTTCAATCAGTGCAGCCGATCACTCCGTGGCGGCGGCTCCAAGTGCAGAATGCGCCGTGCCCTCCCCCCGCTTCACCCACAGCGATCGCTTTGTCGCGATGCATCAGAACCAGCACTAAATCAGCAAACCCCCAAGGAGAAAAAAGTGAACAACCAGAATCAATCACCTGCCAACTACCCATTCTCCGTGCGTCTCGCCAACGGCAAAGAACAAACTTTTGCCTCGGCCGCAGAAATGGCAAAGTGGATGCAAGCGCAACGCGAGCTCGACTACGCTCAAAGGCCGGCCAAGCGTAAACCAGCTCGCAAACGTCCAGCTCCAACCAGCCATCGCAACAGCCGCTGGGCCAACTTGCCGCCATTGGCTCGATTTGCCAAAACCGGTCGCTAGTGCTGTGAATCTCAATTTCGTGCGGTTCTTCGTGCCAGCACCTTTACCAAGCAACCAAGCAACCAAGAAATCC
>CAZROJ010000012.1:18869-38466 GCA_964601665.1 uncultured Pirellulaceae bacterium | reverse complement strand
CCCGACGGAAAACCAAGGTTTTTACTAATGAAATGCGGGAAGTGGCGCTGTCCAACTAGAGAGTTTCAAAAAATAATTTACAAGAAAAACATAGCGTTCCAGTAATAGCAAGCGGTTAATAGTTTAACCATCAAAACAGCCGCTAAAAAAAGATAATGTTTCAAACCAATTTTTGACGCAAAAGTAGAAACCACCCCAACTGCCAACGTTAGAATTGTTGATGCAAAGACCGCAGTGTAGATCGTTTCTCGATTTAAAATTGCGTCTAGAAATTGCAGGCGAACAACTTCAGATGTTAAAGCGAGTATGGCTAGACCTAGATAAAAAACAGACAATGAGGAAAACATTGTTAGCAACAGGAAAGAAAAATGTGATTTGCAAATGGTACGTTTGGTTTGGTCGTTAGGCGTAGTCGCCGATTGGTTTGGGGGTGAATAAGGGTTGTTTTTATCTGCGTTTTTCATCGGGCAACCGAAAGATGAAGGAGCTTAAGAAATCAGTCTTAGTCCTATTCAGACTGCAGGGCAAATTTGAGTACGTTACATCTTCAGGCATAATAACGAATCAAGTTGGGAAATCGCTGATCCGCGCTACCAATATTTGATCGGCGATAATTCGAACGAGAACGACCGCGAATTACCGTGTGGCAAGCAGTTTTAAATTTTCAGCCAATCACCTTTGTTGCTTTTGCATTCTTGAAAAACAACGCACCCCAACCTGAGGACGCAATCGTGGTCGGTCGGATCGAAGATGATCCGATTGTGGATCAACTGCCCGAACGTCCGCGATTCATTCCGCTCAGGCATGCCGATCTCAAAGAGGAATTAATCCAGTCGCTGGACTTGGATTCGTTTGAACGTGATCACTTTCTTCGTTTCAGTCGCCGCGTGCAGGCAGTTTTTCATACCGAGCATCATGCGGCGCTGCTGCGGCTGGAAGAAATCTACGAACTGTTGGATCCCGATAGCCAGTTGGTTTCCATTGACGCGATTCAAGACGATGATCGCAGCGATATTGGTGATCAGCTGATCGACAAGGTTTCTGGGTTGCTGTTTGCTGCCCACTACAAACGTCTTACGCGAAAAGAAATTGAGCGTGCGATCGATGTCGGTTGGCAGTGGGGCGTCAAGCTGGAGGTGGATTTTGACATCTTCGAGCGACTGGAAATTTTTGCCAGAGGCTATCGCAAGGTTACTTTTAGACGCCGACGTTGGCAGAAGTTATTTCGATTAGAAACGATCGAGCTGCCGGAGTTTACGCGCCTGATCATGGTGCTGCGAGTCAAACCGCCGCCGGAGGATCGAAAGAAAACAAAGCTTTCGCTCGATTCGCGTTTTGTCTATTTGAAAACCTTCAAAGACATTCCGGAAACCGAAGTCGAGATTTTGTTGCCGGGTTCCAAAATTCGTTTGACGAAACTGGATCGAGCCAAAATCTTGTTTCCGACCTTGTCCGGCATGGCGATCACGATTTACAAGATCACTCGAAGTGCCGTCCTGCTTTCGATGCTCTCGCTATCGGTCGCACTCAGCTTTGACAAAATCATTGGCTTGGTCGTTTTGGTTGGCGGTACGATTGGATACATCGTGAAGTCAGTGATGAGCTATTTTCGAACCAAAAACGATTATGAGTACGGCCTGACCAAAAACCTGTACGTGAAAAACTTGGACAATAATCTTGGCGTGCTTTATCGGATATTGAACGAGGCGGAAGAACAAGAGGTCAGCGAAACATTGCTGGCGTATGCAATCCTGTGGCGACATCCAAGCTTTCAAACGCGTGGCGCGAGTTATCGCGAACTCGATGATGCGGTCGAAGCATTCATTGATTCGGCAATAGAATCGGCGGCAGAAAAACCGGAGGAACACGAAGATTGCACTCGGGAAAACGACAGCGTCGATTTCGAAGTCCATGACGCACTGGGAAAATTAGCTCGACTCGGCTTGGCAAGCGTCGACGAATCGGGATATTGGAAGGCAGAGCCAATCGAGGATGCGATCCAAACGCTTGCCAGCCATTGGGACACGCTCCTGCCGTAGCGCTTGTTGGCCGTTTTCTGTTGGTGGCTGAATTCTGTTGGTGGCTGAATTCGTTTCGTCCCCGTCTTCGGTTATCGATTTAGATCAAAACTTACACCGACCTCACACCAACCCCAATACAAACCCAAATACAAACGCCGTGAATAAACCTCAACTGAACCACGAAAACAGCCACCGGGAATACGCTCGAGCCAAATCATTGATGCCCGGCGGCGTGAACAGTGCCGCCCGAGCTTTTGGTGCTGTGGGCGGCGAGCCGATCGTTTTTGAAAAGGGCGAAGGCGCGTATCTTTTCGACATCGATGGAAACCGTTACATCGACTATATCGGTTCTTGGGGGCCGATGATTTTTGGTCACCAGTGGCATCGAATTAGCGACGCCGTGCATGCGGCGGTTGATCGCGGGACCAGTTTTGGAGCGCCGACGGTTGCCGAAAACGAATTGGCCGAACTGGTGATCGAAGCGGTGCCGTCCTGCGAAATGGTTCGCTTGGTTAACTCGGGAACCGAAGCCACGATGAGTGCCATTCGGTTGGCTCGCGGTTACACCCACCGCGATGTCGTGATCAAGTTCGCCGGAAATTATCATGGGCACGTTGACAGTTTGTTGGTGGCGGCGGGAAGTGCGGCGGCGACGTTGGCGGTTCCCAATTCTCCTGGCGTGACGGTGGGCACCAGTCAAGACACGATGGTGTTGAATTACAACGATTGCCAAATGCTGGAAGAGGCATTTAAGACGCACGGCGATAAGATTGCCGCTGTGATTCTTGAACCGGTCTGCGGCAACATGGGATGCGTGACGCCGACGCCTGATTTTTTGAAGGCGCTTCGCGGGCTAACGCAGCAGCATGGGGCGGTTTTGATTTTTGACGAAGTCATGTGTGGTTTTCGCGTGGCCCATGGTGGGGCTCAGTCGTTATTCGGAGTCACGCCAGATTTGACGACGCTGGGCAAGATCGTGGGCGGTGGCTTGCCGTTGGGTGTGTTTGGCGGCAAGAAAGAAATTATGCAGCACGTTTTGCCCGCGGGAAAAGTTTTCCAAGCGGGGACGTTGAGCGGCAATCCGATTGCGACGGCGGCCGGGATCGCGATGTTGAAGTCGTTAAAAGAAGAAGCACCGTATGAACGACTTGAGCGGCTTTGTGATCGGCTGGCCAAGGGTTTGGCGGCGGCGGCCAGCGAGGCGGGAGTCGAGCATTGTGTTAACCGCGTCGGCAGCATGTTGACTCTGTTTTTCAACCCGGGCCCCGTGACAGATTGGGAATCTGCATCCAACTGTGATACGGAACGTTTCTCGAAATACTTCTGGGGCTTGATCGAGCGTGGGATTTACATGCCGTGCAGCCAGTTTGAAGCTTTGTTCGTTTCCAATGCTCACAGTGACGAAGATATTGACGACACGATCGCGATGGCCAAAGAAGCGCTGGCGGATTTGTAAAACGCAATTTGACAAAATTTCAATAAGAGCAATTCGTGAAGACATTCATTATCGACTCGTTTACTGATCAGCCCTTCAAAGGGAATCCGGCGGGCGTTTGCTTTGCCGTCAGTGATCTGGCCGATGATGTGATGCAAGAAATTGCCAACGAGCTGGGCTTTTCAGAAACGGCTTTTGTTTTCGATTTGGATTTGGATGACGTTCGGAAGATCCGATTCTTTTCGCCCCAAGAAGAAATCCCGCTGTGCGGTCACGCGACGTTGGCGGCGGCGAAAGCTCTGTTTGAAATGAAACCGAAGCTTGGTCAGATTGAATTTTTGACCGGCAGCGGTGAAGGGCTACGAGTTCGGCAGACCGACGGTCGTTTGGAAATGGAATTCCCGGCTTATGAATTGTCGCCGCGTGAAGTACCACCGGGGATGCCGCAGGCACTCGGGCTCGCCGTGGTCTCCGAGTGCTTTTTTAACTCGGAAACGAACATGATCATGCTGGTCACCGACTCGGAAGACGCGGTCAGGAGGCTCAATCCCGATTTCCAGCGTCTGGTGGCGACTGATGAAACCATCACCGGAGTCTTGGTGACGGCCGCCAGCCAAACTGAGGGTTTCGATTTTTGTTCTCGTTTTTTTTGGCCGTGGAGCGGCATTGACGAGGATCCGGTGACGGGTTCGACGCACACTTTCATGGGCCCGTTCTGGGGTAAAAAGTTTGGCAAGTCCAAGCTGCGATCGCTACAATGCTCGCAGCGAACCGGCGTGTTGGACGTCGAGGTTTTGGCACAAGGCGACTCGAAACAAGTTTTGATCACCGGTGACGCCGTGATCATGCTCGAGGGTGTCTGGCGCGGGTAAGGCTGATCGAACTTGATAGTTGCGGCGAGTTTGCGCGGAGCCTGTTCGGCTGTCGATCGACGATCTTCGGTCTTCGGTCCTTTTAGCCAGCGGACTCATTCAGAGGAACCGCCCGCCTATGCGTTTGAGCCCGCGTCAAAGATTGAAAAGAAACCTGCCGTGGTTCGCAAAACATTTTCTTGGTAGATTTGCAAAGCTGTGACAAATAGTCCAAGATGCATGTCTAGTTTCAGCTGCCAAGTGTTTTAATGAAACAGTCGTCTCCCCGGAATCGTCTAAAACGGAATAAGCATGCCGAATTGGTGCCATGGTGTCGTAACCAAAAAACAAGTTTGGTCGGAAGGACTTTTTACCGTCACGGTTAAAGCGGATGGAGTTCAGCCGTTCGTACCCGGGCAGTTTCTTCATCTCGCCTTGCCCGACGCTGACGATCCCGGAACGGCCGAAGAACCAAACCGAATCAATCGCCCTTATTCGGTCGCTTCACCGTTCGGAGACGAATTGGAATTCTTCATCGTCAAAGTGGAAGACGGACAATTGACTCCGCCACTTTGGACTTTAGACGCTGGCGACAAAGTGGAAGTCTCTGACAAGGCCGCCGGCAGCTTTACTTTGAACAAAGCTCCCGACGCAGAAATACTCTGGCTGATTGCCACCGGCACTGGTTTGGCTCCGTACGTGGCGATGTTGCGAACCGACCATCCATGGTCCAGCTATGAAAAAATTGTTTTGGTGCATGGCGTTCGGCACCATCACGATTTGGCTTACACCGACGAATTGAAATGGTTTGAAAAAAAGTTTCGCGGCCGTTTTAAATTCGTTCAAACGCTGACCCGCGATTCACACGCGGGATGCATGAACGGGCGCATCCCGGCTCTTTTCGATGACGGTCAGATCGAAAAACAGGTCGGTTGGAAATGTACCGCCGAAAGTTCAACCGTGATGCTCTGCGGCAACCCGGCGATGCTTGATTCAATGGAAGAATCGCTGGGCAGGCGAAAAATGAAAAAGCATCGCAGCAAATCCCCCGGCCAAATCGTGCTCGAACGATATTGGTAACGTCCAATCGCCGACTGGAAGAAGCGCTAAAACGTTTTCAGGCTGGCCAACAGATTTATTTTCTTACGAATAAACCGACTGTCCGGCCTTTGTCAGCCAAATGTCAATCTGTGACGGTTGGCCAATTCCGCCTGTGACGCTTGTTGAAACTTTGAACCATAGCGCGATTCTTCGGCGAAATGTTTCGCGCCGGATCTGGCGATAGATAACGTTGGCGAGTCATCTCGAAGACGCAAGGCGCGGCGCTGACGCTAGCACCTTTGCACTTGAGGCACTCGGAATTGTTGGATCTTGGGCAGACGGATATCATACACCGATCTGAGCGGACCCATTTTAGGATGAAAATACGGCCGAAGTTCTCGGGTTTCGGTAGGTCATGGAGGATCTAAAGCAGATGCAAATACGCACTATTCTTACCCGCTCTACTGTCGGTGTCGCAGTCATCGCTTCTGGCTTGTTTGCCAGCAGCGCCTTTGGGCAGGAGTCTGAAACAACAATCAAAAAAACAACGGAACCGGTTTTCCGAGTTTCGCGATTGTCGAAAAACGAATCCGCTACGGATTCGGCTGCGAAATCGGAGCGGCTACTTCCCAAGGCCAAAGTAGATCCCGCGACTGAGCGAGTTCGCGAGCGGATGAATGTGGCCGCGAATCCAACTCCGACCGCAACCGCCCCTAAGGTGGCTCCTCATCCTTTGGACCGAGCCCTATCGTTTGCGCATGATTCGCTCAATCAAATGCGTGACAACATCGATGACTACACGGCCATCATGGCCAAACGAGAGCGAGTCAACGGGAAGTTGAGCAAGACCAGTTACATGAACGTCAAGGTCCGCTGTGCTCGTACGGACGCGCGTGGCAAAAAAGCTCCCTTCAGCATCTACATGAAGTTTTTGAAGCCCCGCGAAGAAGCCGGGCGAGAAGTTTTGTGGGTTGATGGAAAGCATGCGAACAACTTGCTCGTTCACCAACCAGGCATGGTGATTGGTCGTCAGACTTTTGAATTGGATCCCAACGGTATGTTGGCCATGAAAGGTCAGAAGTACCCGATCTACGACGCCGGACTGGAAAACTTGATTGTCAAGCTAATCGAAAAGGCAAGCCGCGATCGTGCTGCTGGCATGTGCAAGGTGAGCTACCGAGACGGTTTGAAGCTGAAGGGCCGTGCTTGCTCGTTGATCGAGTTGGTTCACGAAGAAAAACGAGCCCCGTACGAATTTCATAAGGCTCAGGTTTTAATCGATAATGAATTGAATCTACCAGTTCGATACACTTCGTACGACTGGCCTTCTCGCCCCGGAGCCAAACCTGAAATTTTGGAACAGTACACGTACATCAACATTAAAACCAATGTTGGCTTGACCGATAAAGATTTCAGCCCCAGCAACCCGCTGTACGATTTCCCGGGTCGTTAGACCAAAGGCGTTTGAGAATCTACCGGGTAATAAGCCCAAGATTCGCAATCGTTGCAAACATCAGCGGTAGAAATTCAACTGTCGATCGTCTTAAATCGAATGGGCCGCCTTGGTCGCCCAGCTTTCGAATTTTGAATCGGAACAAAACGCAAAAAATTTTCAAACGCTCGTCATTTACTTGGCGAGCGTTTTTTCGTTAGGGCCGCTGAGAATTGGGCTGCGGCTTGTTTTCCTTTGGCTTTTCCTTTCGCGTATGAGTCATTTTGGAGCGACGCTGTCTTCAATGGGTAGAAAGGAAGCTTAATAATCCGCGTTTCTTAAATCGCCCAGAAAACCTAGAATAAGAGCCCAAAGACGGGTCCAACGTGACCCAAATTCATTGCAACCAACTACGCCAAGGACGGTGTCGTGTCGGATCCATTTTCAGATCGATCGAACAAACAACTTTACCGTGAAGCCCAATTATGGATGGCGGTGTTCACTTGTTTAATGGCCGTGTTTTTGTATTTGGTGGTCAAACGGATGTCCGGTTCTGGCGACCGAATTCCTGAACACGTGCTGCAGGCCGGAGTTGCCCAAGTGGTAACTGCCCAAGGTGACTCAAGTAACGCCTTGCACGGAGGATTTCCTGACGTTCAACGGCCCCGCTCGAGTCGCCCAAGTTTTGATAGATTCAGGCCGCGTGAAACCGAGTTGGTCGGCTTGCCAAACATCGATTTGGAAACCCGGTCAGATCAACGCGAACGAAAGCTAGACCACACCTTGGGCGATCGAAAACCAATTCAATCAATGGCGGATCGGCAAAACCATCTTGCAGCGGCGTCCAATTCTAACGTCTTCGAATTTGAAAACGTTGAATCCAATTCGAATGTCGAAAGCAAAGGCGAACGTCGAGCCCGCGAGCTGGCCAAGATCACCAAGGATCTCCCCAAGCGTTTGGAAGGCATGCGTTCGGCGGTGCGGCAGGCGACCGCGATCTTACCCGAAGATAATTCCGGCGCGGTAAGTCGTTCCATCGCTTTGGGGGCGGCACTGAATGCACAGCCCACCGCGGTCAGCCAAGACTTGGTCACGCGTGATCGTAATTTGAGTGGCGAGAAGGCGATGATTGGCGAGAAGGCGATGAGTGGTGAGAAGACGATGATCGACAAGAAGACGAGCAATGAGTTTGAACTGCCTGAGCCTTCGCAAATCTTACACGCAAAACCGGCTGCCAAACCGAATTTACGGCGTCTGGTCGATCCGTCCACTGAAAATGCTGAGGGCCTTGTGGTTGCGGCCGAGACCAAGGTCCGTTCGGTATCGTCCAACGAGCCAACTTTAGCCGCCAGTCCGTCAAAATCCAAATTGAGTCCGGAACGCTCCCTGCCGGTCGTGGTGATGGAAAACGGCAATCAGTTTCCACAAACGCATCGTGTTCAATGGGGCGACAGTTTTTTCTCGGTAGCCCAAGAGCACTATCGCGACGGGCGATGGTTTCACGCGTTGTATTTAGCCAACAAGGACAAGGTGCAAGATTTTGATTTGTTGCCAAAAGGAACCATGCTTTTGATACCGAGTCCGGAGCGGTTGGCCGAGCGTTTTCCTAAATTTGCAGTTCCTGAACCGCTCGACAAACAATCGCTCGATTCCGCTGCGAATCGAATTTACGAAACGAAAGCCAACGATACGCTGTTCGACATTTCAAGGCGCAAGCTTGGGCAGGGGTCTCGCTACTTAGAAATTATCAAACAAAATGAATCCCGGCTTCCCCGATCCATTGGCGCTTCGGAAGTTTTGCCGGCGAATTTGCGGTTGGTGCTTCCGGTTTCCAGTGTACAATAAGTGTTAATCTGTATAGTTGTTGCCTATGCTTTTGTTTTTGTCGCGTTTAATCCTTGTCGATCATGGCTGCCGTCGTTTTGAAAAAAATTGTTAGTGGCGGGCAGACAGGCGTCGATCGAGGCGGGTTGGATGCCGCGTTGGAACTCGGCTTGGATCACGGCGGGTGGTGTCCTGCGGGACGTCGGTCTGAACGAGGCCGAATTCCGCTCAAGTACCAATTGTTTGAAACGAACGAACGAAACTACGTCGTGCGAACCGAGCGAAATGTTGTGGATTCCGATGGAACGCTGGTTCTGTTCCGAAACCAAATGACCGGCGGCACCGAGCTGACTCATCGCTTGGCACAGAAGCATGGCAAGCCTCATCTGTGCCTGGACCTTGTTCAAGTTTCTTTAGCCCAAGACGACTTTGATGAAGTCAAGCAGCATCTTTTTGATTGGCTGTCGGAAAATCAAATCGAAATTCTAAACGTGGCTGGCCCACGCGAATCGACATCGGCCGGAATTCAAGCCGATTCAAGAATGTTTTTGGTCGCGGCCTTGAGAGCGATTCGCCCGATTTAATTACGATTCAATCGGACAACACAAATTGGCTTCGTCAATGAACTTGAACGGCACAAGACTCGCAAGTCAGAGTTTATGGTTGAAGTTGCCATGGTTGAAGTTGCCGACCAAAATCTTCAGAATCGTGTGAACGACAATTCAGCAAAGGAAACGACAAGCTTTGGCAGACAATTAAAGTTTGCCGTTTGGGCAGGAAAAGCTGAACGATTCTCCTTGCTAGTGTAAAAAAGTCGCACCTCAAGTTCCAATAAGGCCAGTTAAAGGTCTGGTTTTTCCCTTTGGTTGTTTTTTGAGTTGCGTCGTTGACGCTTAAGTGCTTCAATGCTGTAGCAAAATTTTGCATCCCCTGTCGCTAGAAAGGACGAGCGGTTGAGCCAATCCAGTCGAGAAAAACAAAATACGCTTTACGACGCAACTTACGAACACGATAGTTGCGGCGTTGGGTTTGTTGCCAATATCAACGGAATTCCGTCTCATCAGATTGTCGCCGATGCGTGTCTGATTTTGGCGAGGATGGAACATCGAGGGGCGTGCGGTTGTGAGCCGGAGACTGGCGACGGTGCCGGAATCTTAACTGGCATTCCGGAAGACTTCGTCAAACATCTGGCTAAAGAAGTTGGTTTTTCGGCTGACCATGAATTCATTGGCGTCGGAAACGTATTTTTACCGACGGACGAAGCCGAGCGTGAAAAGTGTAAGAACTTGTTCGCGCAAAACGTAAACCGGTTTGGCCAAAAGCTACTCGCTTGGCGCGAAGTTCCAATCGATCCCAATCGAGCGGGTATCGGTAAGACGGCGCGGCGTTCGATGCCAAATATTGCTCAGGTTTTCGTCGGCTCCAAAGCAGGGCTGGCTCAGGCAGAATTCGAGCAACGTCTTTATTTGATTCGCAAGTCAACGACGCACGCGGTCAACCGATCCGAAAGAATTACGTCGGACAAATTTTATGTTTGTTCGTTGTCGTCCCAGGTTTTGGTTTACAAGGGCATGCTGTCGACGGCTCAATTGCCTGAGTTTTATCCGGACCTTCGCAATCCGATGTATACGAGCCATTTGGCGATGGTTCACTCGCGATTTTCAACCAACACGCTGCCGAGTTGGGCCCGAGCTCAACCGCTTCGCTGGTGTGCCCACAATGGCGAGATCAATACGCTTCGCGGAAATCGAAATTGGATTACGGCTCGTCAAGGTTTGATGGAAAGTCAGAGCATTGGTGACGATTTAAAGTACATCATGCCGGTCATCGAACCCAACTGTAGCGATTCGGGCGAGTTCGATAACGCGATGGAATTATTGATGATGTCGGGCCGCGAGTTGCCTGAAGTTGTCATGATGATGATTCCCGAAGCCTGGCAAAAACACAACGCCATGGATGCTCGCAAACGAGCGTTCTACGAATATCACTCGTGCCTGCAAGAACCATGGGACGGGCCGGCGTCGATTTCGTTTACCGACGGAAAAATGATTGGCGCGGTTTTGGACCGAAATGGTTTGCGACCGAGTCGTTACTATGTCACCGACGACGACCGCGTGATCATGGCCAGCGAAGTGGGTGTGCTGGAGATTGATCCGGCGTCGGTTATCAAAAAAGGGCGATTGGAACCCGGCAAGATGTTTGTCGTGGATTTCGAAAACAAACGAATCGTCGCCGACCAAGAACTCAAAGACGAAATCAGTCACCGTCAGCCCTACCATCAATGGTTGGAGTCGAATCGGTTGACCTTCGACCGTTTGCCAGCTGGAAAAACGCCCAACACCTTTTCGCAACAAGACCGGATCGCTCGACTACGAGCGTTCGGGTACACCAGCGAGACGATGGATTTTATGTTGCTGCCATTGCTGAAGGTGCGCAAGGATCCGATTTTGTCGATGGGCAACGATGCGGCTTTGGCTTGTTTGAGCGATCAGCCGCGTTTGCTGTACGACTACTTTTCGCAGCTGTTTGCTCAAGTGACCAACCCGCCGATCGATTCGATTCGCGAAGAAATCGTCATGTCGATGGCGACTTACATCGGTCCCGAAGGCAACTTGCTCGAGACCACCGACAAACAAGCGGCGCGGCTGTTCCTTGAGACGCCGATTTTAGACGCCGACCAAATGGCGGCCATTCATTCTTTGGCTCACCAAGGCTGGAAGTCGACCAAGATCGATATTACGTTTGAAAAATCTGATGGCGAAGCCGGTTTCATGGCAACGCTCGAACGAATCTGTCGCGAGGCCGAACAAGCGATCCAAGACGGTTGTTCTTTGGTGACGTTGTCGGACAGGGCGATCGATAGAAATCGAGTTCCCGTTAGTGCGCTGCTGGCCGTTTCGACGGTTCATCATCACTTGGTGAAAAAAGAACTGCGAACGCGCATCGGCATCATTGCCGAAACAGGCGAGGCTCGTGAAGTACATCATCACTGTTTGTTAACAGGATTCGGTGCCGACGCGATCCATCCTTATCTGGCTTTGGAGACGTTGATCGAACATCACAAACAAGACGCGGACTCCGACATGTCCGCGGCCGATTGTTTGGATGCCTACCAAGTTGGTGTCAAAAAGGGCATGCTAAAGGTGCTGGCCAAAATGGGCATTTCAACGCTGGCTAGTTACAAAGGGGCTCGGATTTTTGAGGCGATCGGAATCAACTCGGACGTAATCACAAAATCGTTCCCGGGCACGGCAAGTCGCATTGAAGGGGTCGGCTACGATGTGCTGGCGGCCGAAGCGATTCGCCGTCATGAGCTCGGCTTTAACGGCCAAGACCAAAACGAAGAAAAAGAACAGCGTCTGGAAACGGCGGGTTCGATTCATTGGCGACATGGCGGTGAGAAGCACGCGTGGAACCCATTGAATATCGCTAACCTGCAACAGGCGGCGCGAGCTGGCGATCCGACGGCTTACAAGCGTTTTTCGGAGGCGATCAACCATCAGACGTCGCGCGAGTGCCATTTGCGCGGGTTGCTGACTTTCCGAGCGAGGTCGCCGATTCCGGTTCAACACGTTGAACCGGCCAAAGAAATCGTCAAACGATTTTGCACGGGCGCGATGAGCTTTGGTTCGATTTCTGCTGAAGCTCATGAGACGTTGGCGATTGCGATGAACCGGCTGGGTGGAAAAAGTAACACCGGCGAAGGCGGCGAGGATGCTCGGCGATTCACTCCGGACGATAATGGCGACAGTCGTCGCTCAGCGATCAAGCAAGTCGCGTCGGGACGTTTTGGCGTCAACGCGTATTACCTGTCCAACGCCGACGAGATCCAGATCAAAATGGCTCAAGGTGCCAAGCCGGGAGAGGGCGGCGAGTTGCCGGGGCACAAGGTCAACGACACGATCGCGGCGACCCGGGGTTCAACGCCGGGCGTGACTTTGATTAGTCCGCCGCCGCATCACGATATTTACTCGATCGATGATTTGGCTCAGCTGATTTTCGACCTGCGAAATGCGAATCCTTCGGCTCGGATCAGTGTCAAACTGGTTTCTGAAGTTGGCGTAGGCACAATTGCGGCAGGCGTCGCGAAAGCTCACGCGGATAACATTTTGATCTCGGGCACCGGAGGCGGGACGGGCGCTTCGCCGCTGACGAGTATCAAGCACGCGGGAATGCCGTGGGAGCTGGGCATTGCCGAAACGCACCAAACGCTGGTCATGAACGACTTGCGAAGCCGAGTGCGTCTGCAAACCGACGGGCAATTGAAAACGGGCCGTGACGTGGTGGTCGCAACCTTGCTGGGCGCAGAAGAGTACGGTTTTGCGACGGCTCCGCTGATCACGATGGGGTGCATCATGATGCGAAAGTGTCACTTGAATACATGCCCGGTCGGGATCGCGACTCAGGATCCGGAGCTTCGCAAAAAGTTCAACGCGGCTCCGGAACATGTCGTCAATTACCTATTCATGGTCGCCGAGGAAGCTCGAGAGATCATGGCGGAGCTGGGGTTTCGCACGATCGACGAAATGGTCGGACGAGTTGACGCGTTGGATGTCGACCATGCGATCGAACACTGGAAAGCCAAAGGTTTGGACTTGTCCAAGCTGCTGGCTCCCGCGATCGGACAAAATGCTGGCGAAACGATGTACTGCACGCGAGACCAAGACCACGGTATGGAAAACGTGCTGGACTGGAGTTTGGTCGAGAAAGCCAATATGGCGATTCAAGAACGCAAGCAGGTCAAGATCGAGTCGCCGATCAAGAACACGGACCGGACTGTCGGTGCGATTTTGAGCTACCACGTGGTGAAGACGCACGGCCCGAACGGCTTGCCCAACAACACGATCGAAATTTTGTTCAAAGGTTCGGCCGGACAGAGTCTGGGCGCGTTTTTGGCAAAGGGCGTGACGATTTCGGTGACCGGCGATGCCAATGACTACGTCGGCAAGGGGCTTTCAGGAGGGCGCGTGATCGTGCGACCGCCCGCAGAGTCAAAATTTGCCGCAGAAGACAATGTGATCATCGGTAATGTTGCGCTTTATGGAGCGACTTCTGGCGAAGCTTACTTCCGCGGGGTGGCGGCCGAGCGTTTTGCGGTTCGTAACTCGGGAGCGATTACGGTTGTCGAAGGCGTTGGCGATCATGGCTGCGAATACATGACCGGTGGCCGCGCGGTTATTTTGGGATCGACCGGTCGTAATTTTGCGGCGGGAATGTCCGGCGGAATTGCTTACGTTTACGATCCCGATGAAGCGTTCATCGCTAAAGTAAATCTTGAACTGGTCGAAGTGGATCAAGTGCAAGCGGCGGTCGATTTGGCTGAACTCAAAGCGATGATCCAAACGCATACCGATTTGACCGAGTCGACGGTTGGTCGGCGGATTTTGGATGACTGGGACAACGAATCGGTTCGATTCAAAAAAGTCATTCCGACCATGTACCGGCAAGTTTTGGAACAACGTGCCGAGGAAGCGAATCAAGACAGCAACCCGCCGGCGGCCACGGCGGCTTCGTAGTTTGTGTCGAACGAGTGTTCGTTGTGTCCAAAGTTTGGACAAGATTATTCGCTTGAAAACGTAGGACGATCGAAAACGAAGGACGATCGTTCAGCCGGTTTTGAATGAATTTGCGAATCCAAGGATCGCGGAATCAACTTTAGGAAAAGTGACAGGAAACAAAATGGGTAAGCCAACAGGATTTATGGAGTTTGATCGCGTCAACACGGGAAACCGTGATGCGACCGAGCGAGCGGGCGATTGGGACGAATTTCTGGTCCAGATCAACGACAACCAATTGAAGGATCAGGGGGCTCGTTGCATGAATTGTGGCGTGCCTTTTTGCCATACCGGCGAAATCGTAGGCCGCATGACTTCGGGATGCCCGGTCAATAATTTGATCCCCGAATGGAATCATCTTGTTTACGAAGGGAAGTGGAAAGAGGCGATCGAAAGTCTTCACTCGACGAACAACTTTCCCGAATTCACTGGCCGCGTCTGCCCTGCCCCGTGCGAGGGTTCCTGCGTGTTGGGAATCAACGAGGATCCTGTCACCATCAAAAGCCTCGAACGCAGTATCGTCGACCGGGCGTTTGATGAAGGCTGGGTCAAGGCTCGCATTCCGCAAAAGCGGACCGGAAAAACGGTGGCCGTGATCGGTTCGGGGCCGGCGGGTTTGGCCTGTGCGGATATGCTGAATCAAAAAGGACATCAGGTCACGGTTCTGGAGCGTGACGATCGAATTGGCGGGTTGTTGATGTACGGTATCCCCAATATGAAACTGGACAAAAAGATCGTCGATCGTCGGCTCGATTTGTTGAAAGCAGAAGGCATTGATTTTAAAACAAATGTCAACGTGGGCGTCGACGTGACTCCAGAACAATTGAAAAACGACTACGATGCGATCGTGATTTGCGTTGGTTCGACTTCGCCTCGCGATCTCAAGATTCCTGGCCGCACGCTCAACGGTGTTCATTTTGCAATGGATTTTCTGCGGGGTGCGACTTCATCGTTACTGGGAGGAAATGATTTCGCGATCGACGCCAAGGACAAAAACGTCGTCGTCATTGGCGGCGGTGATACCGGCAACGATTGCATTGGTACTTCAATCCGACAGGGATGCAAAAGCGTTGTCAACTTGGAAATCGTGACCCGGCCGCCGGAGGGTCGAGCGGATTCGAATCCGTGGCCGCAGTGGCCGCTGATTTACCGCACGGATTATGGCCACGCCGAAGCGGCGGCCAAGTTCGGCGCGGACCCTCGTCAGTTCGCCGTGGAAACGGTTGAATTTATTGGCGACAACGAATGGAATTTGACGGGTTTGAAGACCGTCGAAGTGGATTGGTCGACCGAGCAACCGGGAAAGGCTCCGTTTTCGCGAGTGGATGGCACCGAGAAAATTATCGACGCGGACCTCGTCTTTTTGGCACTGGGCTTTTTAGGGCCTGGCCCCGAGTTCGTTGAAAGCTTTGGTTTGCTGACCGATCAACGCAGTAACATTTCGGCCAACATGCAGGATTTTGAAACTAGCATTCCTGGCGTGTTTGCCGCAGGCGACTGTCGCCGAGGCCAATCGTTGATCGTGTGGGCGATTCGCGAAGGCCGCGATGCAGCCGAGTCATGCCATAGCTACCTGCAGGCCGCCGAGCCGTGGTACAACGTGTCAAACTGAGGACTGCAGAGTAATAGGACCGGCGACATTTGCCCAGGGTTGCATCCGGCGAATGCAATCGAAAACAGTACCGCGGCCAGTTTTGCACATAGCATCATCGATCAGTCGAGCCATCATTTATCATTTGCGTTGGCATCCGCCATCGCGTCGATCTTTCGGCTGATGTTCTGAGCCCAAAACCAAAGTGCCGTCGCGCCCAGAGCACAGCCGCCGGAGTAGACCCATGGCATGACGCTGTAGCTTTCCATTTTTGGATTCATCGCCATTAAAGCAAACAGCACCGTCGCCATGACAAGCGTCATCGAGAGCCCAAAAATTGCCGAAAAGTGAAAATCAGTGTTCATCGTCGTTGCTTTCGAAAAAGTTGTGAGTTCTGTCTGAAATGAACCGTAATTGGTTGACTTGGGTAAACGACCGCGAATCCGGTTCGAAAATTCTTCCAGCAATTGACGCCCGGCGAGCATGAATTTTTTAGGCGTCGAAACGAAATGCCGTTTTTGCATTACGTTGAAACCTGATTTTTCGATCTCCGTTCCAATCTCGCGATACACCGCGGCGGCGACGCGAATGGCAATCCGAGTTCCCGATGGCAAGGCGGAGTATCCGCGATAGCCAATTTTGTAGTTTCGTTCGGCCAGTTTCAATAATCGCTCGACAGATTCCGAAACGAGCTCATCCGTCGGTCGATCGTCGGCCGACGGATCAACGTCCAGCCAGCTTTGCGGCAAATAGCAGCGGCCCCGATCCCAATCCTCGGCAACGTCGCGAGCGATATTGGTCATCTGCATCGCGATGCCCAGTCGGTTGGCGTTTTCGTAAGCCAATTCGTCTTTCACGCCAAGCAGACGGCACATCATCAACCCCACGACGCCCGCAACACGATAGCAGTAAAGTTCGAGGTCGGCGACGTTTTTGACTGGTTGAAAATCAAGATCGGATTCCATGCCCAACAGCAAATCCAGCGGAAGTTGTTTCGGCAAGTCGTATCGCAACACCAAATCCGCCAGCCATTTCGAAGCCGGAAGTTCAACATCACGGTTATCGTAAATGCACTCAACGTCCGAACGCAGCGTGTTCAAACGCGACTTCGCGGCTGCATAAGACGGCGCTTCGTCCACGGCGTTATCGCACCATCGACACCACGCGTAGAGCTTGCAAACGTCGGATCGAACTTCGCGAGGCAACAGTTTGGACGCCAGAGCAAACGATTTGCTGTGAACGGCGATGACTTGTTGTTCGTCAGCGATCTGGTCAAAAGTTTCATGCATGGCTGCGAACTCCGTAGTCCTGTTCGATCACGCCGACAGTTGCTTTCGCCGTGTTGATGACTCCCGGAACACCGGCTCCGGGGTGAGTGCCGGCTCCAACGATGTACAGCCCGGGAATTTTGTCATCGCGATTATGCGGCCGAAAAAAAGCACTCTGCGTCAGCTTCGGGGCCACCGAAAACGCGGAACCTTGATGGGCGTTGAGTTCGCTTTTGAATTCACGCGGCGTAAAGTGCCGCCGCGTCACGACCGACTCTCGCAACCCGGGCAGGTAATCCTCCAGTGCGGCAAGAATCGCGTCGCCGTAACGCTGCTGGGTTTCTTCCCAATCAATGTCGGCTTGTCCAAGGTGAGGAACCGGGCTGAGAACGTAAAACGATTCGCAGCCGTCGGGGGCCAGCGAGCGGTCGGTGATCGTCGGAGCATGCAGGTACAAACTGAAATCGTCGGGCAGCGATTTGCCGTAAAAGATATCTTTCAACAGCCCTTTGAATCGAGGCCCGAACAGAATCGTATGGTGAGCAATGTCTTCGTAACGCCGATTGGTTCCGAAGTACATCACGAACAAAGACATCGACCACTGCATTCGTTCAAGCTGCCGCGATCGCTTTTTGGCACTCGGGTGATTTTTGTACAAGCGCGAATAAGTGTGATGCACATCCGCGTTGGAAACCACGACATTGAAATCGCGTTGCGGTTGGTCGCTGGCGGTGACTCGGTGCAGCGGTTTGCTGGATCCATCACGTCCGGTAATTAGATCGATGGATTCGACGGGCGCATTCAAATGAATTTTGCCACCCAAATCTTCGAAAAGTTTGACCAAGCCTTGAACCAACGCACCGGTTCCGCCTTGGGGAAAGAACACGCCCCATTCACGCTCAATCCAGTGGATCAGCGTATAAATTGAGCTGGTGTCCATCGGGTTTCCACCGACCAAAAGTGGGTGAAAGCTGAACGCTTGCCGCAAATGTTCGTCTTTAATGAAGCGGCTGACCGTCTTGTAAACGCTGCGATCGGCTCGCAGTTTCATCAGATCCGGAGCCACGCGAATCATGTCAGAAAACTTGAGAAACGGTTTCGCGCCCAGTTCAAGGTAGCCTTTTTCGAACACCTTTCGCGTGTAATCCGCGAATCGTTTGTAGCCGTCGACGTCCGCTGGATTGATGCGCCGAATCTGATCCAACAGCTCGCTCTCGTTCCCGACGTAGTCAAATTCAACGCCGTCGTTCCAACGCAAGCGATAGAACGGCGTCACCGGCAGCAGCGTCACGTAGTCTTCGCGTTTGCGTCCGGAAAGTTCGAACAGCTCGTCGATGCAATGCGGCGCGGTGATCACGGTCGGACCGGCGTCGAACGTGTAGCCTTGGTCTTGATAAACGTAGGCTCGACCGCCGGGCTTGTCCCGTTGTTCATAAATAGTCGTTTGAATTCCGCGAGTCTGCAGCCGGATCGCCGCGGCTAGTCCGCCAAAACCACTGCCGACGACCGCCGCGGTCAGGCGTTTGCCGTCGCCAGTCGAGTCGTTCGCAGCGGATGTCTGTCGCGTTTTCATTTGTCCAGGTTGCCGCGATTGATTTTGAGAATCGCTCAGCTCGTTAAGTGCGCTAGGCATAATGCAGCTCCAGTGTGGCGATCATGGTATTGAGTTTGTTTTTGATTTTCGAATCAATTTTCAGATTCGAAAGCTCGTCTAGCGAACCTTCTAGTTTTTCGTTGATCTCGTTGGCCGCAACGATCTCGATACGCTCAAGAACTTGCTGAGCACAATGTTGTTGTTCAGGAGCTTGATCGCAAGCGAGTTTGGCCAGTCGCGTTACGTCTGCGGCCGGATAGGCTTCGGCGAGCCACGCCCAAGGCCATGTACAACGTCGGTTGCGGAGGTCATCCGAGTTGCATCGGCTCACGGCGACTTTCTGCAATTCCACAAAGTCGTTTTGCATTTGCAAGCCGATACCCAGCTGCGTACCAAATCGCGACAGACGCTCGCAATCAGCGTGATCAGCACCGGCAACCACCGCGCCGAGCCAAGCCGCCAGGGAAGTCAACGCGCCCGTTTTAAGTCGGCTGATTTCCCGCACCGTTTCTGGAATCTGATCAGGGGTTACTTGATCGAACGTCGCGGTCAAATCGAGTGCTTGGCCCTCATGGCATTGCTTGATGACACGCAAAACCTTTTTCATGATCGCCAACGAACGTTCGGCTGGCACGTCCAACTGGGTCAGCAATTCCAAAGCTGCGAAGTACAACCAATTGCCCGTGTTAATCGCGACAGGAACTCCGTAAGTCAGATGCAATGTTTCTCGCTGACGACGATTTCGCGAATTGTCTTGGATGTCGTCGATGATCAGCGAACCCGCATGCAGCAACTCGACAAACTCTACGATTTCAGACGGCGGCTTTCCCGAACCACCGCAAAGCTGAAAAGAAATCTCGATCAAATCGGCTCGGATTCGTTTCCCTTTGCGACTAAGAAAATCCTGCAACGGTTTTTCTAGCGATCGTCGCGCCAAAGTCGAATCGTTTGAATCACGATCAGTGCGATTCGCGGCCGCTTGGCC
>CAZROJ010000012.1:13378-18769 GCA_964601665.1 uncultured Pirellulaceae bacterium | reverse complement strand
AAATGAATCCGTCAGATTTACAGTGCTGGACATGGTTTCTCCCAAAAGGACTTAAGGAATCGAACCGGCGTCAACCCGGCGGGCGGACGACCAAAAATGAGCCGCATGGCATCGGTAGCGACAAATCGATGGGCGTAAAATCGTTCGATGCTGGAATCAGGAAGCCGGTAAAAACGCTTAAAAATTCCCGCACGTCGACCTGGCGAGACCAGCTGAAAAAGCATTCGGTTCAGCCACAAGGAAAACGAATGCTGAAAGCGATTTTCTTCGCGAAACGCTCGAATCACATCCGCTGATTCACTGGCCGGCGACGCTCCAACTCGGTCGGCTAAATTCGCAGCCAGCGGAATCGAAAAACCGGTCGCCGCATGAAAGAAGCCTCCGCGATAGCCCACAGCGTTGGGGCTGGGAATTTTGCTGCGACGGTAAGGCATCGGCAAACAGCCCGATTCCTGACGAAGAATTTGAAACTGTTCGTAGCCGCGACGCCGCAAATAATTGCGGATCGTCAGCAAGCAATCTTCTTGGTTCAGTTCAGCCGAATTTGAAAAACGTGTGTCCTCAAAAAGAACTCGCCGGCTCGTGAAAGGAAGCGAGTAGATGAAACGGAAGCCGTCGGCTTGATCAACATCGTCGTCCATGATGCAGGGGTTGGCTGAACTCCAATCCCGATCAAGCTCGACTTCAATCCCCACAAACTTTTGGAAGCCGCCACGCGGCGACGTCAAATCCGTTCGCTGCTGTCCTCGGCAATCCAAAACAGCGGTTCCGGTGATCGTTTTTCCTGTGTCGATGGTCACGCGTTGCGAGGTGACTTCAGCGACCGAACCGATGAAGCGATCAAACTTGGCATGTCGTTCGATTTTGTCTCGTAGCTGATGCGAAAGAATCGTACCGTAGACCAGCGATCGCTGTTGCGATTCGCCGCCGAATCGAACTTCGTAGCCGGGCCAAAGCTTGTCGACCAATTCGCTGAACCACCGCCACGTCGACTCGCTCAAATCGGTTCGGTGAAAGGACCAAGTGTGATTGCCGCAAAGCTGATCTTGCCGATCGACCACGGCCACGCTTGCGGTCGGCTGGTGGTGCTGGATCGCCGTCAACAACAAACAGCCTTGCAACCCGCCACCGGCAATCACGTAATCGTATTGATGATTCGCTACCATGCCACCGCTCCTTTAGACGCAGTTTGACGCGAGTCAGACTTAGCGTCAAAGTCGGCCGGTGCATTTGTATTTATGTTTGCGTTCGATTTCAGCGCATCGCTAATGACGTGCAGCAGCAAATGCGGAATCGCAACGGCGGAGAGCCCCATAAAGGTCGCTCGGATAGTTGAATCCGCCAACGAAAGTTCGCTCTGGTAAAACGATGCCGCACCGGCAAATAGGCCGGCAGCCAAAACGGACATTGGCAGCAAAGCCATCGCCAATTGCGGCCACGACATCTCAAAATCACGTCGCAGATGCATCAAACCCTTGATCGAATGCCAGCCGCAGAAATAAATCGCGAACGATAGCAGTACTGGGCAAACGGCAAACATGAATGCAAAACTGGCAATGCGAATCGTGTTTGCCACGCTCAAGCAGCGCAGCACGTCCGCCAGCAAAACCATTGCCAACATAGGAGCAACGGTTTGAATTGACTGAGCGATCCAAATGCCGCTGGCTGCATCGGTCGGCAAAATCGTTTGCAGCAAATCGCCGACTTCGTTTGTCCGGAAATAGGCCGTGCACCAAATAACCATACCGCCTCGTGCCGCGATGCCGAAGTGATGCCACCACGACAGGTCGTTGCTGTATTCTTCTTCCAAGCCAAAATGCCATGCCGCGAATGCGAAGAAGCAAACCACCGTCACCGTCGGCATCACATACCAACCCGCGACAACGATCGCCGCGACGAAGAGGTAGGCGGTGATAAAAGCAATCAGTTTGCCAATCTGATCGCCAAGACGACTGCTTTCGCGACGCCGGCTGTCACCGCCGAGCGTTTGCAATAGCGAAACACCGACGCGGTGGTCCAAGCCTCCATGCGGGAGCCCGACTAAAATGACTCCGAAAAAAAGAAGACCCACCAGCACGCTGGAACTCAATGCAAAACCTCCCAACAAAGTCACGCCACTCATGATGGCGATGATTGAAAGGAGGTTTGAGTAAAGCATTGGATTTCACCGGGCTGGTCATCGAAAACGAAAACCGAGGCCGCCGCAAGAAGGGCGGCCCCGTCTCGAGAAACTCAAGCGAACGACTAGTGCTTTGTGACTTCCAAAAATTCGGGTTGCCCGACGACGAAAGTCACTGGATACCCGAACATTAAGGTGTAATAAAGCATTAAGCAGTTGCCGTAGCAATCTGCGGGACGTCGTTAAGTCCGATTCCCTTTTCCGCATCGGCAGCTGTTTTTGCTCGAGCGATAAAGTAAATTAACACGCCGAATCCGGCCTTCGCCGTCATGTCAGCGATTGCGTAACCAATCTGCAGTCCGACCAAACCGGTTGGATCTCCACCTCCGCCCGCCGCTGCTTCAAGCGCCGCCGGTGTGCTGCCGAGAGCATACGCAATCGGGTACACCAACCATGTGACCAGCACGACAATTCGAGCGAGCTTGATGAGCCCTTGTGCTGCCGCCGGTTGCGTCGCCAGCGAAGCCGTTAGCTCGACCCACAACACGTAAAGGATGTAGAAAAATGGAATGCAAGACAGTGCAAACCAAACCCAACGCATGGTCGCGCCGGAAGGATCTTGAATGATCTCGCCCGGGTAGCCGAGCCCGATCATCAGAGCGGCGGCGATGATTAACTTCGTCAGCATCGGACCGGCCTTGTCTTTGGCCAACCGCATCACGACGACCAGTTCGACCAGTAACAGCGGCACCGTCAGAATCCAGTCGGCGTACCGATAGAAGTCATTAAACGCGGCACCCGTACCGGTGTAACCACCTTCGCCGGAGAGCACGAACGCGTCTTGCCAGCTATGGCGGATCATAAAATAGTGGTAACAGGCAATCGCAACGACGATACCTGAAACCATCAACGCTGGGCGGTAGGCAACGCCGACGGTCGACCGTGCGGCGAAGAAGAACAATGCCGCCGCGCCCATCGTAGCAACGGTCATTGAAAAAATGTTGTCTACGAGATTGTACTGCAGCACGTTCAGATCAGGCATGCCAAGTAAAGCTAACTCTGTCGTCACTATCTCCGAATTCCAGGGGATCAATAAACGTTTTAAACTCCCGTCCCCATTCGAACCGAGGCAAATTACGAGTGATTAACCATCATCACCAGCGCCTGTTGGGAAGATTTTTCGTTTTGAATGTTTTGACTAAAGAGACATCGTCAAGCGACAAAAGTTTGAACATTTTTTAGTGAAACGATTTTAGGACAAAACGATTTTAGGACAGGCGAATTGAAAATGGTGTGACTCGGTGATGACTCGAGTCGCCAAAGCAGAAAGATTTGCCTGGTTGCGAAACTCGCCTTGGTGCAAATGGTCGCCGAAATCTTCGCGCATGAACCTATTTGAAAAGTGAAATCGCGTTGGATAATCAAATTGTTGAAATTTGACGTCCGCTGGTCGCCTGCGAATCACCCTCGGCATTTTTTTTGCACCGAATTTCAAGCCCTTGCAGCGGATTGGCGCGGGACAGTTGACACTTGGGCCTGAACCAAGACAATGTTGTCTTACCCGTAACGACGTTTTAGGCGATTTCATGAGTTCTTCATTCAATTCTTTCGGTGCCCGCGACACGTTTTCTGTAAATGGCCAAGATATCGGAATCTTCCGATTGTCAACGCTGCAAGAAAAAGGGCTGGGGCAAATTGATAAACTGCCGTACTCGATTCGCGTGCTGCTTGAGTCTGTGCTGCGAAATTGCGATGGTAAAACCGTCAGTGAAGACGACGTCAAAGCGTTGGCCAGTTGGAACGCGGCCAGCCCAGCCAAAGTTGAAATTCCTTACAAGCCTGCGCGAGTCGTGCTGCAAGACTTTACCGGTGTTCCGGCTGTTGTTGACTTGGCGGCGATGCGGTCGGCGATGAGCCGTCTTGGTGGCGATCCTGAAAAAATCAATCCGTTGATTCCGGTCGACTTGGTAATCGATCATAGCGTTCAAGTCGATCAGTTCGGCAGCGACGCGGCTTTGGATCTGAATGTTGAACTTGAGTTCAAACGAAACCGCGAGCGTTACGAGTTTCTTCGTTGGGGACAAAAGGCGTTTGACAATTTCCGCGTTGTTCCGCCCAACGTCGGTATCGTTCATCAGGTCAATTTGGAATTCCTAGCCAAAGGTGTTTTCGTCCGCGAAGACGAAGCCGGACCTGTCGCGGTTCCCGATACGCTGGTTGGTACCGATAGTCACACGACCATGATTAACGGTTTGGGTGTACTCGGCTGGGGCGTGGGCGGTATCGAAGCCGAAGCCGCAATGCTGGGCCAGCCGATCTACATGCTGTTGCCCGAAGTGGTCGGGTTTGAGCTCAAAGGCAAACTTCCAGCCGGCGCGACGGCGACTGACTTGGTTCTGACCGTTACTGAACAGCTTCGTGCTGCCGGGGTGGTTGGCAAGTTTGTTGAATTTTTCGGCGAAGGCGTTTCGGCGATGTCGCTGGCTGACCGAGCCACGATCGCTAACATGGCTCCGGAGTACGGGGCGACGATGGGCTTCTTCCCGATCGATGATGTGACGCTCGAGTACATGTCGCGAACCGGCCGAACGGCGGAAGAAGTTGCGTTGGTGGAGGCTTACACCAAAGAGCAGGGTTTGTTCCGGTTGGATTCGAGCCCAACGCCGACCTTTACCCGAACGTTGGGTCTGGACATGGGAACAGTTCTGCCTTCGCTGGCCGGCCCGAAACGTCCTCAAGATCGAATTTTGTTGACAGACATGAAGAAGTCATTCAATGATTCGTTGACGGCTCCGGTCGGTCACTCCGGTTTTGGTTTGGGTGCATCGGACTTGGAGCGAATTGGCAAAGTCCACAACAATGGTCACTCCAGCGAAATCACTCACGGTGCTGTTGTGATCGCCGCGATTACCAGTTGCACGAACACGAGTAACCCTTCGGTAATGATCGCAGCGGGATTATTAGCCAAAAATGCTGCGGCTCGAGGCCTGACGGTGCCGTCGCATGTCAAAACAAGTTTGGCTCCGGGGTCACGGGTCGTCACCGACTACTTGGACAGCGCTGGCCTATCGGATTCGCTGGAATCGTTAGGCTTCCACACTGTTGGTTACGGCTGCACATCGTGTATTGGAAATAGTGGGCCGTTGCCAGAACCCGTCGCCGATGCGATTACGACGGGCGAGTTGGTTGCGTCGAGTGTTTTGAGTGGTAACCGGAACTTCGAAGGTCGAGTCAATCCGATGACCAAGGCCAACTACTTGGCCAGCCCGCCG
>CAZROJ010000012.1:0-13368 GCA_964601665.1 uncultured Pirellulaceae bacterium | reverse complement strand
CTCGGTCCGGGTGCCGTGGTGATCAGCACCAGCAACCGCAATTTCGAGGGACGCGTGAACCCGTTGGTCAAAGCCAACTACTTGGCCAGCCCGCCGTTGGTGGTTGCCTACGCAATCGCGGGGACGACGGATTTGGATTTAGTGACCGAACCGATCGGTACGGATTCCGATGGTAACGAGGTTTTCCTAAAAGACATTTGGCCATCGCAAGATGACGTTCAGGAGGTGCTGGACGCCAATGTAAAAGCCGAAATGTTCCAGAAGCAGTATTCGAACTGCTTTGATTCCAATGAGACTTGGAACAAAATCATCACGGGCGAAGGTGCCTTGTACGAATGGTCACCCGAGAGCACCTACATTCAAGAGCCTCCGTTTTTGGCGACGATGACGCCGGATGTCGAATCGATTACGCCGATCAAAGGTGCCCGAGTATTGGCTCTGTTAGGTGATTCGGTCACCACCGACCATATTTCGCCTGCGGGAGCGATCGCTGGCGATGGACCGGCGGGGAAATACTTGATCGAAAACGGAGTTGAAAAGCGAGATTTCAACAGCTTTGGTTCGCGGCGTGGAAACGACCGCGTCATGGTTAGAGGAACGTTTGCCAATATTCGTATTCGCAACCAGTTGGCTCCGGGCACCGAAGGCGGCGTGACGACTTATTTGCCGACCGGCGAACAAATGTCGATTTACGATGCCTCGATGAAGTACCAAGCCGATGATGTTCCGTTGGTCGTTTTGGCCGGGAAAGAATACGGCACGGGTAGCTCGCGTGACTGGGCGGCCAAAGGAACGATGATGCTGGGCGTCAAGGCCGTCATTGCGACGACTTACGAACGGATTCACCGGAGCAATTTGGTGGGCATGGGTATCCTTCCGCTGGAATTTGCCGACGGTGCGAGTTGGCAGTCCTTGGGGTTGGACGGTAGCGAATCGTTTGACATCGATTCCCTGTCGGATGACTTGCAGCCTCGATCGACGATTAAAGTCGTTGCGAAAAAAGCAGACGGCACCGAGGTCGAATTTGATGCCGCGGTTCGAATCGATACGGCCGTTGAAATGGATTACTACCGAAACGGTGGTATTCTGCAGACTGTTTTGCGGAATTTGCTGTAGTCGCCATGATCAAAGAAATGCTGGCCGATGATTCGATTCGGTCGAAATTTGCAATGCCTCAGCTTGATGCTGAAGCCGCTACTTCGGTGGAACTAGGTGAAGCCTTGGCTCAAGCGGTCAAGTCACCAATCATGTATCCGCCGTTGGCCGAATCGGTTTTCGCCGGTGATACGGTTGCGATCGTTGTTCAAAACGATCTGCCCGATGTCAAACGAATGCTGGACGTGATGGTTTCTCAACTGGCGGAGCTGAACGTGGCGGCGGCTGATGTGACGATCGTGATGGGCGAGCGAACGGCTGGTGTTTTGGAAATCGACCCGTCCGTCTACCGCATGCCTGATGAAACCAAAGACGAGCAACCACCGGTTCAGTTTCAACTGGAATTTGGTTTCAATCAGATCAACTGCCAAGTCCACGACGCCGACAATGATGCTGGTTTGGCCTATTTAAATGCGAACGATGATGGCGACCCGGTGTACGTCAATCGTTTGTTGGTCGACGCCGATGTGGTGATCCCCATTGGTTTTGTTGAACCTGGCGATGATTCGCGGCAGACGGATTGCATCTATCCGAGCTTTAGCGGGGCGAGCGCTCAAGAGCGTTTTTCGAAAGCGGACGTGACGTCGCTGGCTTGCCGAGCCGAAATTGCGTTGGCCAATGACATGTTGGGTTCGTTTTTTGTGATTCAATTGGTCAGTGGCCCCGGCGGGAGCGTGGTGGGGCTGTTTTGTGGTGAGCGAATGCGGACGACCAAGGCGGCTCGACTGGCCGCGAATGAACTTTGGACGTTTGACTTTGGTGGTGAAGCGGAATTGGTTTTGGCAACGATAGAAACAGACGCCAAACGGCAGACTTGGGACGATGTGGCGGAAGCCGTTTTGACCGCGAGCCAGTTGATCAAAGGTGAAGGGCCGATTGTCGTGCTGACGGAGTTGTCGGTGAAGCCAGACAAAAAAATGCGTCGAGCACTTCAGTCGCAGTTTGACGACGGACCTGAAAAGAAGTCGAGTGTTAAACTGCGGTCGTTGGCGGGCGTGGTTGCCGAGCGTTCGGTTTTTCTAAAAAGTCAATTGCCACCGGCGGAGGTCGAGGACCTTGGGTTGGGACATTTGGATTCGGCGGAACAAATCGCACGTGTTGCCGAATCCTTTGATTCGGGCGTGTTGATTCGCGATGCTCATAAATGTCAATTGTCGATCGAATCGACCGCCTCTTAATTTCAGCCGCATTGATCCCGGGAATGTTTGCAATTCATTCCGTATTGTAAAAGTGAAACGTCATGCACAAAACTGATGCTGGTGATTATGCAACGGCCACTAAAAACGCGGGGTTTGTACGCCTGCCCAATCATGGCGTTATTGAGGTCACCGGTGAAGATCGCAACGTTTTCCTTAATAATTACTGTACCGCCGATTTGAAAAAGCTGCCGGCCAATGGTGTGACCGAGGCGTTCATTTTGAACGAAAAGGGTAAATGCCTGCTCTTTGCGACCGTCGTGTCGCTGGAAAACCGACTGCTACTTGTCTTTCACGACCCTAGCGTGGTGGCGGACATCATCGCTCATTTGGACAAATACCTGATCCGAGAGGACGCTGAACTTGTCGACCGATCGCTTGATCTGGCGGTTTGGTTTTGCGTGGGCGAAAAGCTTGATCAAGCGTTAGCCGAGGCCTCGATTGTTGCCGAAGATTCTACCGTGGTCGAAAACTCTGCAAGCGTCGCGTCGGTTTTTGCAAAATCGGAATTGGCCGGTGATGGTTGGCTGGTGGTTGGCAAAGCGACGAACCAGGAGTCCATCGAATCGATGTTGCGGGGTTCTGGAATTGAGCCGATCGGGATTGAAACGGCGAACACGTTACGAGTCGAAAACGTGACGCCGTGGAACGGAATCGAATCCTCCGTTGAAAATCTACCGCAGGAACTCGACCGCGATGAAAAATCGATTTCGTTTACAAAAGGTTGTTATCTGGGACAAGAAACCGTCGCTCGACTGGACGCCTTGGGCCGAGTCAATTGGCTGTTGCGAGGGCTTCGAACGGATTCGAATGAAGTTCCCGATTGCCCTTTTGCGATAGAACAGGACGGAAAGAAGATTGCTCGAATCACTGCGGTGGCTTGGTCGCCAGTTGAAAACTGCTGGTTGGCAATCGGGTTTGTGAAGCGAGGTTTCGAGAAAACTGATTCGGTTGTTGGGGATTGGTCCGTTCGAAAGACGGTTTGAATTTGAGTTTGGTGAGACTTGGTGACGGTTGCGTTTGGTTTTATTTGCGAGCGTCATTAATCGTTGAATTTATGACGTGTCGTTTGGGGGACATTGATGTCGAAGCAATTGTTAATAATGCGTCATGCGAAGTCCTCATGGACCGAAGAAGGAAAAACGGATTTTGAAAGATCGCTGAATAAACGAGGCCGGCGAGTAGCTCCGCTGATGGGCGAGTACGTTCACAGTCAAGGCGTGGTTCCGGACAAAATCATCAGCAGTTCCGCCGTGAGAGCTCAACAAACGACCGAACTTTTTGTTAATTCTTGCGCTGGCGTCGACACGAACGATGTCCGCTTTGTAAAGTATCTTTATCACGCCCCGGCGTCGGAGTATTTGGATACGCTAGAACGTTTCGATGACGAAAATGCTGAAACGTTGATGCTGGTGGGGCACAATCCTGGGCTCGAAAATTTGATTTATCAGCTTTCGCAGTCACACGAGACCATGCCGACTGCGACGATTGCTCGATTTGGTTTGGGCGATGTCGACTGGGTCGCGTTGCGAAACCCTTTTAAAGCGACTTTGTTAGACGTTTGGCGACCAAAAGAAATTGGTATCGAATAAATTAGGCAGGTAACAAATAGAGTTATGAGTTCAACAAATAGCGAAGGGCCGTGGTATCAAGACGGCTTGAAATTTTCTTGTTCTGGTTGCGGCGATTGCTGCACTGGCGCTCCGGGCTTTGTCTGGGTCAACGATGACGAAGTCGAAGCCATGGCCGAGCGAATTAATTTGAGCCGCGACGATTTCGAAGATCAATACACTCGGAAGATTGGGGCGCGGCGGTCGCTGAAAGAATTTAGCAATGGTGATTGTGTCTTTTTTGACCATGACAGCCGAAAATGCGAAGTCTACGATTTAAGACCGCGGCAATGTCGCACTTGGCCTTTCTGGGATAGCAACTTGAAATCGCCCGAGGCCTGGGCTGAGACCTGTGAGGATTGCCCAGGAAGTGGCCAAGGCAAACTTTTTCAGATTGAAGAAATCGAACAGCGGCGACGCGTGATGAAGATTTAGTGCGGTTCGCAATATCTTGCAAACAACCGGAAAATGCGTTGTTGGAGACGGCTGTGGGGTAGGCTTTTTGGGGAAAAGGTTCGAACCGCGATGATTGCGGTGTGTCGCTTTTTTTGCTGCCGAATTTGACTTATCGGCCGGTGGTCCTTAAGTTGGAACTGGTTTCTGATGCCGCTGCCATCGGGAATCCGCACCCCAGACGCGTCTCATTCATCGTGTGGATCAATGTCGTTGACCAAAAAAGAAATTGTTCGATCTATCTCGGAAGAAACGGGGTTACCACAATCAGCGGTTCGCGAGATCGTCCAGAAAACGCTGAACACGATGATGAACTCGTTGGCGAAAGGCGAGCGAGTCGAGCTTAGAAATTTCGGTGTTTTCGATCTTAAGGTTCGAGCGGCTAGGCTGGGCCGAAATCTTTCTACCGGCGATTCCGTCGCCGTTCCTGAAAAAATCGTGGTGGCTTTTAAACCGTCCAAAGAGATGGAGCGTCGCGTTGCCAACAGCGATCAGGATACTCGTTTTGAAGAGTCCGGTTTTATGCCTGAAGCAAAAGCCAAATTGGACAAACGGGAAGATTTGCAGCGCGGCGAGAATACCGAATAGGCTAAACTGATGGGCCAAACGTGCCTTGCGTTCGTTATTGTTGACTGCGACTTCCCGCCAGAATTTTTGGCCAAATTTGAGCTTGGTTTTGCCAAGACTTCGTAATTAATTGTTGCTGACGCCCAATCGAGTCGGATTACCAAATGCAAAATATCTTTCGTAATTTACCTTCGGTCAATCAATTGCTCGAAAGCGAGCCGCTGAAAAAAATGGTCGACTCGGTCAACCATACCGTGGTTGCTGATGGTGTTCGTTCGTTCTTGGATGACTTTCGACAAAAAGTGGCTGACAAGGCTGGCGACATCAACGTTCCCAGCCCCCAAGAAATGGCCGACTCGATTGCGGATTGGCTGAGAGCGGAAGAAGTGCCTTACCTGCGACAAGTCGTAAACGGCACGGGGATTATCCTGCACACTGGATTGGGACGAGCCCCTCTGGCAAAGCAGGCGATCGCGGCCGTTGCGGGAATCTCGCAAGGATATGCCAGCGTCGAGATTGATCTCAAGTCGGGAGGTCGAGGCCAACGGGTCAAGGCGGTCGAACGATTGATCTGTGAGTTGACCGGCGCTGAAGCAGCGGTTGTCGTCAACAATAATGCCGCCGCCACAATGTTGACGCTTTCTGCCATGGCCGCGGGGAAAGAAGTGATTGTCTCGCGTGGCCAGCTGATTGAAATTGGCGGCAGTTACCGACTACCGGATGTGATGGAATGCAGTGGAGCGAAGCTTCGTGAGGTTGGCACGACCAATAAAACCAGACCTGAGGATTACTCGAATGCAATCAACGAAGAAACTGGGGCGCTGCTAAAAGTACATCCCAGCAACTTTGAAATCGTCGGCTTTACCCGAACCGTTGAAACAAAAGAAATGGTCGCCATCGGTCGAGAACATGGCGTGCCTGTCATCGACGATGTTGGCTCGGGTGCACTCGTCGATTTCGCTCGATTCGGCCTGATGAATGAACCGATCGTCGCGGAGAGCATTCGCGACGATGCGGACGTGGTTTTGTTTAGCGGCGACAAACTGATTGGTGGCCCGCAGTGCGGAATCATCATCGGAAAATCAAAGTGGATCAAGCAGATTCTTGCCAACCCTCTAATGCGAGCCATGCGGGTCGACAAGATGACTTTGGCGGCGTTGCAGGCCACGCTGTTGTTATACCGAGATCCCGAGTCGGTTCTGACGCAAGTTCCTATTTTGCGAATGCTTTCGATGCCAATCGAAAATCTAAAACTTCGTGCCGACAAGATTGCCACTCAAATTGTAGCCACCGAGTTCGTGGGAAGTTGTGAGGTCGTTGAAGGCCAATCGATGCTGGGCGGCGGCAGCGTCCCGACGCAGAAAATCCCAACTTGGTGTTTGGCCGTAACACCGTCAAAAGTTTCTGTGGACGCCTTGGCAGACAAGCTACGTCAAAACCAACCCGCTGTGATGGGCCGAGTCCAAAAGGATATTCTGTACTTGGACTTACGGACGATCGATGTTTCGCAAGATTTGGCAGTTGCCGAAGCTTTTGAAGCCTTAAAAGAATAGCGATCCGAGTTTCCGGCTGATATTGCTGCCGCAATACCGACAATGCCGGTCATTCTCGTGCAATGCTTGACGTAGCAGGTATAATCGTTGCATGTAAAAACGAGCGTCTTTCTCGAGTTATTGCCATGCTTTTCAATCGTCTTTCCAGGGCCGCCGGTCTGTTAGTTTTCGCATTCGCAGTCAGCCTTGTGTCGGGCCCCCTGGCAGCTGCCCCGTTGTTTTGGCAGGAACCGAATCCAGCCGAAGAGAGTAGCCCGAAAAAGAAGGTGAAACCGGAGGAAAAGGAACGCGTCGAATTACTGTTGAAAACTAAATTCGATCGAACTCCCAACGGAATTCTGCAGGCGTGGAGTGCGGACAAAGTCAAGAAAAAAGAGAAATCGGAAGAAGCCGAAAAGGTAAACCCGCCAGCGGCCGAAATCACCAACGCTTTCAAAGATTTTGTCTTTCTTAAATTGGAAAAAGCAAACCCTGAATTTAAAAAGGACACGGTTCTGTCGGTCTTTGATGATCAAGACAAACCGGTCGGCACGATCAAGCTATTGACTGTCGAAGGAACAGAGATCTCGGCCAAGGTGCAGCCGAAGAAAACGGAACCCGCCGCCAAAGTCGATTCGACGGCTGAAGGTGCTGCAAGCGAAGCCGGCAAAGAGGAAGAGGATCAAAAGGCGGATGAAGAAAAGGCGGATGATAAAAATGAAACGGCCAAGCCAGCCACGCCTGCTCCGCCACAACTTGATGCTAAAGTCGGGTCGACAATCCGATTGAAGAAAATTGACGACAAGGTCATCGCCAAAAAGCAAACGGAACGCTTGCAGGCCGAGGTTGCTCAATTTTCAAAAGATGTATCGCTTGGCAATTGGGACAACGTTAAAAAATACTTTGCTGAAAAATTCAAAGACAAAAAAGAAGCTCAAAAGGTCTATTCGTATTTATTGACCGAGCTGGTCGTAGCGATGCCGCAACATGCTAAAAACGGTGCCCAAAAGCGACGCCAAGCGGAAGGCCGAGGCGAGACGCCACCGAAAAGTGTCTTGTCTCCATTTGATGTACTCGCTTTGACCGAGGCCTCACCTCAACAGATTTCCATTGTCAAAAAGAAGCACCGCAAAAAGAAAAAAGGAGAACCGGAAGAGAAAACGGACAAAGCCAGTTCGCCCGAAGCCAACAAAGTGGCCGTAGCTGTGAACAAAGTTTCCAGTCCAGCCACAGTCGTTGTCCTCAGCAAAGGAATGCCAGCAAACGCCAATGAAGTCTTGGCAGTCGCAGCCAATGCAAATGGCAAAGGCGTCGACAAAGACAAAGACGTGACCAGTGCGGCTGAACTTAGCCAGATCGCGACCTTGCTACGGACGACCATCGATGTTGGTTACGACCTTAAGCCGCTGCTGAAGAAATTTGAAACGGGAACAACCTACTTTGGCGGCGAAGACCTTGATAAACGTTTGACGGCTGCCGACCTTTTGATGCGTTGCAAGTTGTACGACGAAGCAGAAAGGTTTATTCCCAAAGTGGACGACTCAGCCTTTCACGACAACATTTACTCGTTGCGTATCTGGAAACAGTTGGCTGACATTCGCTACGACAAAAAGCGCGAGATGAAGTGGCTCAAGACAGTTTGGACGACCAACCAAAACATTTTCGCCGCTGAAAATGCGGAACAGCGAGATATCGATCAAGCGTTGGCTCGGTTGATCGGCATCGCTCCGTTGCTGGACAAATCGATCGGCCAAAAATGGCTCGACGAAAGTTTTACAAAAAAGCCCGAGCGTGGTGTTCAGATTTTGGCCGCGCTAGGGTCGATTTCCGCCCAGAACTTGAGCAAAGCGAATAGCGTTGATGGTGAGGAACGGTTGAAAATGCTCAAGCTGCAAAACCGGGCGGTCGAAAAACTGCTGGAAGTCTCGCCGGACAAAGCCGCTCAATGGGGCAACACGCTTTCGCTGCTGGCTCAAAACTGGATTCAAGAAGCACAAATCAGCATCGATGAAGCTCCCAATGCTTCGACGGGAATGGAGTCCGATCGCTACGGAAATTATTATTGGAACGACTATCGCAGTAACGCCAAAAATCCAATCAAGATCGTTGAAGTTTTGTCGCTGTTGCCCAGTGACAAGTGGCGGCAACAAATATCGCCGCTCATGTTGACGGACATTAAGGTGAAGCGAGCCAAACTTCATTTGCAGTCTAAAGAGTATGCTGAGTCCTTTGCGTTGATGGAAGATTTGGCAAAACAGGACAGCGATCTGGGCCATGAGTTGGCGGAAGAATTTTTGAAAGTCTGGACGAATATCAACGATCCCAATTCCAGCCGAAATCGGCGCAACAGTTATAGTTATTTTTACGGCTACAGCGAAAAGGCCGAGTCGATTCCTTTGACGCGTTCGAAACAAGATCGCAGTCTGGCCGAACTGTCCGGATGGGTGGATAAAATTCGCGAACTTCCCATCGAGCCCGTCGAGGAGCAGTTGCTTGTCAATGCGTTTGTGTCGGTTCATTCGTCGGCCGAGGTTTACCAGATGGATCGCATGGAGTCCGTGTTTGGCGACATTAAAAACCTCAAGCCGGAAACGATCGCCTCGCTGGCCCAACGCATGCGTCAAAATTTGGCTGGCGAATGGCGAAGCGTTAAAAACCAAGAAGAAAACAAAACCAAACGCAAGGCTCCCGAGATCATTCGCGAGGTGCTACGAGGTTACGGGGTGGCTCATGAGTTGACCGAACAGGCCATCGCGGCTTCGCCAACCAATTGGCAGCTTCATTTAGCCGATGCCAGCTTGGTGATGGATGCCAATGAGTTTCAACAGTCTTTGCAAAAGTCGGCGGACTACAGCGTGTTGCGAACGGCGTCGATGAGCATGTTTGCCAACGCGGCGGAGTTTTATGTCGACGGTGCTCCTGAACTTGAGAAGTCCGAACTGACGACCGAAGTATTCGACCGTTGGTTTTACGCGGCACTGGGCGCGGTCGATCTTAGTTCGCTGGAAGCGCGAACGCTGCCCATGAAGAAAGAATTTGCCAAAATCAAACAAGCGATCGAATCGTTACCCGGCGATCTGGCAGATTATCACATGGGGAAATTCGCGAACAACCTTTTCGCTCGAATGTCGCCGGTCAAACCGGAACTTAAATATCGCTATCTCAAATACGGTTTTGAAATTGCCGGCGATCATCCTTTGGCTTGGGAAGCCAGGGAGTTATTCCAATACTACAAAGATCTGGTCGGCGAAATCAAATTGGATTTGCAGTTGGACGGTAACAATCGTGTTGGAACCGACCTGTTTGGTGTCTACGTGAACATCGTGCACACTCAAGAGATTGAACGCGAGGCGGGTGGTTTTGGAAAATACGCCACGAATCAAAACCAGCGGCGTTACTCATATAACTACGGTCGCCCGACGGAAGACTACCGCGACAAGTTCGTCGATTCGGTTGAAACGGCGTTAGAGGATCATTTTGAAATTCAGAGCGTTACGTTTATGGGCGAAGAGGCGATGGAGTCGCGGCCGGCGATTGATCGAGGCTGGCGCGTGACGCCGTACGCCTATATCGCTATGCGGGCCAAGGGCAGCGAGGTCGACCGAGTGAACCCCGTCGCTCTGGATATGGATTTTTTGGACACGTCTGGTTTCGTTGTTATTCCAGTTGAATCACCGGAGCTGGTTGTCGATTGTTCTGCGGATTCGTCGGCTCGGCCGGTGAGCGATTTGAAATTGATTCAGACTTTGGACGAACGCCAAATCAACGACGGCAAATTGATATTAGAAGTTTCCGCGACAGGGAAAGGCTTGATTCCTGACTTGGACCAATTGATTGACATGGACATGGCGGATTTTGAAGTGGCCAGTATTGCCGATCAAGGATGTTTGCCAACTTCGTTTGACATGCAGAGTCCGCAGATTCAAATTTTGTCCGACCGGAGCTGGACGGTTCAATACAAAGCGAAGGACAAAACGACTCAGGCAGCTGAATTTGTATTTTCGGATGTAAAAATGGATGTCGCCAAAAACAAGCTGCAGCGGTACGAGGACGCGGATTTGGTCGAAGCCGATTCGGTAATTCGTCTGGAAAAAGACTTGAGCAAACCCAGTTATGCGTGGCTCTGGCTGGCGATCCCGGTGTTGGGTTTGAGTGTCGTCGGCGTGGCTGCTTTTGTGATGACACGGTCTGCTAAGCCGCAGGCCGAGCGAGAGCCGTTCGAAGTTCCCGAAGAGATTAACGCGTTCACGGTTTTGTCGTTGCTAAAAGATATCAAGCACCACAATGGCATTGATATCAAGCAAAAAGAAGAGCTGACTGGTTCGATCAATCGCGTCGAAAAGTTTTACTTCGGCGAAGATTCTGAAGTCGAGCCAGCGGATTTAAAAGCTTTGGCGACCGATTGGGTTCAAAAAGTGCGTCAAGGGTGATCGGATTGGTACATTCCAAAACGACAACGCAGAATCAATTTTCAATATTGATTGATTCTGTCTGCTGGCAGTGGCTACTTGTCATTTGCCTAGCCTGCTTTGTGGTCAGTCTGACTGGTTGCGGGAGGCGAGCGATTCGTGAGCCAGAGTCGATTGCCGATCGACTGCCGCCGGGTGTCGAAATTATTCGCGAGTTCAATGACCGTGCTGGGATGGATGCGTTTTTTCTTTGGAAGGCAACGTTCGGTGGACGATGAAGGAATGTTTAAACAGGGCGTCGAAGGTCATTACCAAACGATGCTGTGGGTGGATGAAACGAGCAAGGAATTGATTATTCAGATTGCTTGCATGTAGCCGAAATCAGGACGGCGTGCCTGAACCCGCAAGATGACTCGGTAACCTGGAGCCACGTTGGCTCGATTGCAGTTCTCGCTCCACTAGCGAACCAAGTGCCTGCCGCTAGAATTCGACCATGAATGGCAATTTTCAAATCGAAGCTAACGTGGTCGACATCGGTGCGCGATCGGTGAATCCGTCTGTGGTGACCGTTGTTGACGGTAGGATTGAGTCTATCGAGGCCGTGGAAACCGATTGCGAAACTTATCTGATCCCCGGGTTTGTCGATTCGCATGTGCACATCGAAAGTTCGATGTTGGTCCCTTCGGAGTTCGCCAAGGTTGCGGTTTGCCACGGGACAGTAGCGACGGTTTCCGACCCGCACGAAATTGGGAACGTCGTTGGCATCGCGGGAGTCGAGTTCATGCTGGAGAATGCCGCAACGGTGCCCTTTAAATTTTGTTTTGGTGCACCGGCTTGCGTGCCAGCGACTCGATTTGAAACCAGCGGAGCGACGATCTCGGTCGAAGAAGTTGAAAGCCTACTGGCCGATGATCGGATTGGCTATTTAAGCGAAGTCATGGACTTTCCGGCGGTATTGCGGCGAGATCCCGACATCATGCAAAAAATCGCTGCGGCGCATGCCCATGGCAAAATTGCCGATGGTCATGCCCCCGGACTACGCGGCGCAGAAGCAGCCAATTATTTTGCGGCCGGAATCGCGACCGACCACGAGTGTTTTACCAAAGCCGAAGCCTTGGATAAGATCGCCGTAGGTTGCCAGATTGCCATCCGCGAAGGATCGGCGGCGAGGAACTTTGAGGCGTTGTTTGAGCTGATCGACGAGTACCCAGATCAAGTCATGCTCTGCAGCGACGACAAACACCCTGACGAACTTGTCCACGGCCATCTTGACCAATTGGTTCGGCGATCGGTCAAACTAGGTTTGGATGTGTTCAACATTTTGCAAGTTGCCTGCGTGAATCCGGTGGAGCTTTATTCTTTGCCTGTCGGCCAGCTTCGCGTGGGCGACACTGCTGACTTTTTAGAGATTGACAATCTGAGCCAGTTCAACGTTTTGCGGACCTTTATAAACGGGCAGGTCGTGGCCGATCGTGGCAACAGTTTAATCGCGACCCGACGCGCCAAAGCAATCAACAATTTCGACTGTAAGCCTAGACCGTTTACCGAATTTTCGGTCCAAGCCATTTCTGATTCGATCAATGTTATCCAAGCTACCGACGGTCAATTGATCACTCAGAAAATTGTGGCCGAGCCGAAGGTTGTCGAGGGCCAAGCGGTTGCTGACCCAGAACGAGACATTTTGAAAATCGTATTGGTCAATCGTTATCACGAAGCTCCCGTGTCGATTGGATTTGTTCAGGGTTTCGGCATCACTCGGGGCGCTTTGGCGTCTTCGGTTGCTCACGATTCCCACAACATCGTTGCCGTCGGCATTGACGACCATGCGATCGCTCGGGCGATCAATTTGGTGATCGAAAATCAAGGTGGTTTGGCTGTCGCGGATTCGCAGAACGACCGCGCCCAAGTTCTTGCTCTGCCCGTCGCTGGGTTGATGTCTTTGGATTCGGCGGAAGAGGTGGCGGCGCAGTACACTTCGCTAGATCAACAAGTCAAACAAATGGGTTCAACGTTACGAGCGCCATTTATGACGCTTTCGTTTATGGCATTGTTGGTGATTCCAGAACTGAAACTGAGCGACCGCGGGTTGTTTGATGGGCAGCAGTTCGAGTTTACTCGGCTATTTAACTAACTTCAACGCTGGAAACGCCCGCGTTTTGATTACGACGTTGGACAACAGCGTTTCGAGAACACGAGTGGCAGGCTGGTCGCGCCAAGCGGCTAAATCACCTTTTGATGGTGTTTCGAATGTTGGATTGGGGTTACACAGCGACAAGTTTTCCGAATTTTGCCGTCGCGAATGGGATCGAAATAAGAAGCGCAAGATTTAAAAACGAATACACCAAAAAGCCAGAATAAAAATTGTTAAACAGATACATGCAAAGAAACATTCCTAATTGGACAGCGCCACTTTTGGGGTGTTTTGCCGCTTCCGTCGGGCTTGCCC
>CAZROJ010000011.1:0-38742 GCA_964601665.1 uncultured Pirellulaceae bacterium | reverse complement strand
GAGATCGACCCCAACGCACAGGTGGCTCGTAATCGGATCGATCATCAGCACCCAGGCCAATCGTGGGGCGCGATGACACCGGCGTTCATTACGCCTGAATACGTGCGCTCCGAGGTTGCTCGTGGCCGAGCGATCATCCCGGTCAATATCAACCACCCGGAATGTGAGCCGATGATTATCGGACGCAACTTCTTGGTCAAGATTAACGCCAACATTGGGAATTCGGCTGTCACTTCGACCATCGACGAGGAGGTTGAAAAGATGCGTTGGGCGACCAAGTGGGGTGCGGACACGGTCATGGATCTTTCAACCGGAAAGAACATCCATGCAACGCGGGAGTGGATCATTCGCAACAGCCCCGTTCCGATCGGGACAGTTCCGATTTACCAAGCTCTGGAAAAAACAGGCGGAAGCATTGAGGCGCTAACTTGGGAGTTGTTCCGCGATACTTTGATCGAGCAGGCGGAGCAGGGAGTTGATTACTTCACGATTCACGCGGGTGTGCTCAAAGCGTTTGTTCCGCACACGGCCAAGCGAATGACTGGGATTGTTTCCCGCGGCGGTTCGATTTTGGCGAAATGGTGTATTCACCACGAAAAAGAAAATTTCTTGTACGAGCACTGGGACGAAATCTGCGACATCTGTGCTGCCTACGACGTAAGCTTTTCGATCGGTGACGGTCTTCGCCCCGGCTCGATTGCCGACGCGAACGACTACGCCCAACTGGCGGAATTGGAGGTTCAAGGTGAGCTGACCAAGCGTGCTTGGGCCAAGGGATGCCAAGTGATGAACGAAGGGCCCGGCCACGTACCGATGCACTTGATTCAAGAAAACATGCAGAAGCAGATCGAGTGGTGTCACGAAGCTCCGTTTTACACCTTGGGGCCGCTGACAACCGATATCGCTCCGGGTTATGACCACTTCACTTCCGGAATCGGTGCTGCACAAATTGGCTGGTATGGCTGTGCGATGCTGTGCTACGTGACTCCCAAAGAGCACTTGGGGCTGCCTGATCGCAACGATGTTCGCGAAGGCGTGGTGACCTATAAGATCGCAGCCCATGCGGCGGACCTTGCCAAGGGTCATCCCGCGGCTCAGATTCGAGACAATGCCTTGTCCAAGGCACGTTTTGAGTTTCGTTGGCGCGACCAGTTTGCGTTGGGGCTCGATCCTGCCCGCGCGATTGAGTATCACGATGAGACCTTGCCTGCCGAAGGGGCGAAGACCGCTCACTTTTGCTCGATGTGCGGTCCCACGTTTTGCTCGATGAAAATCACCGCGGACGTTCGCAAGTATGCCGAAGAAAAGGGCATTGGAGGACAGGTCGCGGTTGATGAAAAAGCGAACGCCAACAAGTAAAAACGCTGCAACGCCGCGGCAGATTACTTCTGTTTCGACGGTAGCCTAAAACCCCTTTAGAGCCCGCCTGATCAATCAATCAATTAGGCGGGCTTGCGTATGGGTGCATTTAGGTGCACGATGCCACCTGCTGCTTACGCGGCCTGGCCGCAGAAATTTTCACCACGGCAAAAAGAGGCGGGCGGGTCCGGTTCAACGTTGATAAGTTGGCACGCGGGCAAGTTGGCATTCTTGTTGATTCTTTGGCGCTGTGGCCGCTCGTGAATGAATTGAGCGTAACGCGTGATCCGTTGCGTGGACAAGGTTAACAAGAACTTGATTTGATAGATTGTTTGATCCGACAATTTAAAAATACGCAAACACGAAAAATACGCAAACACGAAAACCAAACATGACAGCGCCTGTAACTACTGAGCCAACTGAATACGATTCGACTGAAACGAAGCTGCTATCGAAGCTCGAGGCGTTGATCGATGATTCGAATTTTGATGCGGCACGACGACTGTTGGACGAATGCGATGCGTCTTCGAGAACTCGGCTGCTGTCGCGGCTCTCCACCGAGCTTCAGCAATCGCTGATCACGCATGTTGCCCACGACTTTGCCGCTGATTTCATCCATGAGATGCCAGACGTTCAGGCGCTGGAAATACTCGAAAATATCGAGCCGGCGGTCGCTGCGGTTATTCTTGAAGAGCTTCCAAAGAAAGAACAAGCTGACTTCATCGGTGACCTGCCGAAGGCGTGCATGGATGCGATTCTTTCGGAAATGAAATCCAGCGACGCCACGGCCGTTCGCAAGCTGGCGACCTACGACGATGATGAAGCCGGCGGGATCATGACGGTCAAGTTTTTGGCCGTCCCCGAAAATTATTCCGTCGGACAAGTCATTGGCCATCTGCGCGACAATGTCGAAGAATTCTCCGATTTCGATGTTCAATACGCTTATGTCGTCGATTCAGAAAATCACTTGAAAGGTGTTTTGCGTCTGCGAGACCTGTTGGTTTCGCTGGACGATGTCGGCATCTGCACGCTGATGATTCGCGAACCACTTTTCGTCAATACGCACACGAAACTCCCCGAGCTACATCATATTTTTGACAGTCACAATTTCGTGGGGATTCCGGTCGTAAACCATCTCGGTTTGCTGGTTGGCGTTTTGCGTCGTGGCGATGTTGAAGAGTCGATGTCGGACCAGTTTCAGGACGACTACGCCAAGGCTCAAGGTTTGATCAGCGAAGAAATTCGCGCGATGCCAACGATGACTCGGGCTCGCCGTCGACTCAGCTGGCTGAGCATCAACATTGTGCTGAACATCCTGGCTGCCAGTGTGATCGCGTTTTTTCAGGACACACTAGAGCAAGTAATCGCGTTGGCCGTCTTCCTGCCGATCATCTCCGACATGTGTGGTTGCAGTGGTAACCAAGCGGTGGCCGTGAGCATGCGAGAACTTTCGCTGGGCTTGGTCGAATCCAAGGAAGTTGTCCGAGTGTGGCTAAAAGAAATTAGCGTTGGCCTGATCAACGGATTGGCGTTGGGGTTGCTGATCGCCGGCGTTGCGTTTCTCTGGAAAGGCAATCCTTACCTTGGCTTGGTGGTCGGCGTTGCGATGATGGTCAACACGATCGTTGCGGTTTCGCTGGGCGGAACGTTACCGCTGGTCATGCGGCGATTGAACATGGACCCGGCACTCGCCTCGGGCCCCATTTTGACAACCGTAACCGACATGTGCGGTTTTTTATTGGTGCTCGGCGGTGCGACGGCGTTTTTGAGCTACCTGGTTTAAGCCGTGGTTGATGTTTGGCTTTACGATTGCTCACGGGCCATTTAGTTTTGGCAATCCACTGGCAGTTGACAGGCTGCACAACGGGTACAGCCGGCGTCTCGGTTGAAAGTGAGTGTTTGCTTCAGGTCTTCGACGAAGGTCAATGCGGGAACGAAAACGCGGTCGCCCGGTTGCAGTTGATAGTTGGTCGATGTGTCACCAAGCTGGACGACTTGGTCGTAACAAACTTTCATCACGACTCGTTCGTTGCCACAGGGCGTCGGTCGACTAACGATGATCTGATGGTGATTGGCTTTTGAGGAGAGCCCGCCGGCTTCTAGGATCGCGTCCAAAACCGTTTGGTGACCGGTGTATCCGAAGTAGCCCGGCGAATTGACCTCACCAAGTACATAAATCCTTTTGCTTTCCCAGTTCACCAGTCGAACGCTGATCTCGTTCTGTTTGATTTTTTCAGCGATGCGTTTTTCAAGAGCAATGCGTCGTTCGCGTTCGAGGGTTGCTTCGTTTTCTTCGGCGTCGGCTGCCGAATCGGATTCAAGTTCCGGACGGTCAAAGCCTTCGACCAACTGCGACGCTTGAAAGCGTTCTTCACGGTACTCCGATTCTAGATCGCTGCGAATCTGTGAGTCGATGATCGATTGAACCTCCAGCTCGATCTGCTGTACCGTTTTTTGGTTGGCCTGATAAGCTCCGAATTGGCCGATCGAAATCGAGCCGTCCGGTTGAATCACTTGGTCGCCGGGCAGACGGATCGATGCGTCGAAGCCAACGGGCTCGACGAAAACGGTATCACCGATGGCAACCAAATAGGTGTCCAGCGGCTGTAAGTTTGATTCGTCGGGTATTAAAAACCCTTGGTCGGGGGCTTGGCTGATTTGTTTGGCTGACTTGAGAATTCGGTTATTTGAACCGGCAAAGGGAAGCCCCACCGACGACAGTGTCGAACAGCCAGTCGCGCCGATAACCCACATGGTCAACAGAGCAATTTTGATCGACAGCCCGAATGCAGATTGAACGCAAGAAGATTTTGACGTCGAAAGTAACGGGTAGTTCATTGTTTTTGAAATCCAGCACGTTTTGCCAAGCCACGTCTGGGAAATCGGTTGCACCCGTTGTAACCAATCATCTAATTGTTCTGGCCGTCCGCATTTGGCAAGATTTGACTTCCACGTAAGAAATACCGAATCGTCTCTTCCTGAATCTGTTTTCCCGCGTTAGGCCGGACCAAGGGGCGTTGAAACGTTCCGCTGATTTTGACAAACACCAAACGTTCAGACAGAAAGTCTGCGGCTTGGGCAAAAACGGCAACCGGCGATCCGCGAAAACGTGACAGCGGCGAACCGAGTAGCTGCTCCAATAAAGTCGGTTGATTCAATTGCTCAACTCGCCCCGTGACATCAAGATCCAGTCGGCCATCGACATACGCATCGCCGGAAATCGATATCTGGGCGAGCGAGTTTGAGATGTTTAGTTGCCGGACTTCGACCTTACCCTTGGCTAACTGCAAGTCGATATCTTTGGATTCAAAATCCCGCGACTGCAATTGATTGCCACCCAAAAAACGACCCACGGTGTTCAGCAGTGGCAGCTCAAAAGCCTCGGCCCGGCTGAGGCTTCCCCGAAAGGAGCCCGTTAGGTCGCGCGCCGAGCGAATGGATTTTCCGTTGAGCTTCAGCCGGCCGCTGAGCCTGCCTTGGCCCGACTGTTTCAGGCCAGCGAGCGATGAAAAGAGGGCATCGGTGTCGAGGTTCGAAATTTTCAAATCCGATTTAACGTTGGTGGTTCGGCCGATATCAAGCGACGCATTTCCGGTCACTTTGCCATTGAAGACTTGGAAACGCGATTGGCGCAATTCAATTCTCCCGGCCTGCTGCAGCGGTTGATATTGAAATTGAATTGGAACCCGTAGCGAACGCCCGCGCAGGCCCAGCACTTTTGCGCGGTTGATTGAAACCGAGCCCTGTCCCGAGATCACTTTGCCCGTCCGCCCGGAGATTCTGGCATCGACCAGCCCGACACCATCGACTGGATCACTCATCACGATTTCAAGAAATCTTTGCAGGTCAAAACTTCGCACGTTCAGTTCGTAAGTTCCACTGGACTGCAGGCTCAGCGGGATTGAGGCTCGACCGGAAATCTCACCACGATTCAAATCCGCTCGCACATTGTCCAGCTTGACGATGCCGTTGGTCAGTTTCACGTTGGTAGAAACTTGACGTGTCAGGCGTTCGTTTTTCCAAGTCAGATCGCTCACTCGTACCACGCCCGTCCCGGTTGGCGGGCGATCGAGCCGGATCAAAAGATTGGCGTTGGCGGCTAAACTGCCTTGCAGCGAGCGTAGTGAACTGAGGCGTGCCTTGCTCCGATACAAACCGCTCAGTTCGCCATTGGTAAATTGAACTTTTAATGGAAGCGTGGTCTCGGCCGTCAAACGATCGATCAGCGCGGATCCATCGGCGGTGAATTTGCCATTCAAAAGCCTGCCGGCGACGGCGTAACTTAGTTTGCCGTCTCGAAATTCAGCATCGGCGACCAAGTCACCAAACTCGACATCCCCGGCCACAAACGAGGCACCTTGCAATTTGAGATCCGCCCATCGAGTCTCCTCGACCGACCAGTTGTTCAGCGACGCGTTGCCGGAAATCTTGCCTGTGAGCTTGGCTGGTAAACGGGCAAACGAAGACAATTGGCTCGCGTCGACCTTTTTCAAATCGAATTTGATTCGTTGCGGAAGCTGGTTAAATTCCGTTACGCTCAAAGTCCCCCCGAGTGCGAACAGTTCAACGCTCGACTTTTTCCAGTCGTTGCCAAGATAGTTCCAAGCCGCCGAAACGTCGCTCAATCGTCTGTTGTCCAACGAGAATTCCGAGACCTTCAATTTCCCGTTCGAATTTAGCTTTTGTGAAGAAATGTCACCGGCGAGGCTGAACTTGCCGCTGGCGATTCCGGCTACCGCGATTGCCTTCTCTTTTTCAATGACCGACGGGCGTGAAAATATTTTGGTAAATGGCAACCGGTCGACCGCTGCGTTGAGCGAATACGCGAATGGCGGTTGCAGTTTGATTTTGCCGACCAGATCGACCGCTTTCAGATCGCCAGCGGAACGAAATTGGTCAAACACGATTTCATTTTCTAGCGTGCGAATGTCAAACCCGAGCTGCTGGGGTTTGAGTCCGCCCAGTTCGAGACCGGTGGCGCGAACTTGGCCCGCGACGGAGATCGGAATCACACCCTCGAAAGTTTGACCAACGATTTCCGAAGCGTCAGGTGCTGGGGTGTTTGCAATCTTGACCTCGCCCGAAGTCGTTCCGGTGATCAAGTCGTTTTCGATACCACCCAAACCGGCCAGCCAAGGGATCGGCAGACGCTTCCAATCCAAATTCGCAGATCCGGCACCGTTGTCGAGACTCCAGTTTCCAGTCAGGTCAAGTCGCCCGCGATTGGCGAGGTCCACGTGGGCCCGTTCGATAACGATGGCTTTGGTGTCAATATTTCCTACCAAGCGAAGATTCGAGAGTGCTTGGCCTTTGAGCGTCAAACGCTTCGCCGTGATGTTGGTGGAAATCGAAAGCGGGCTGTCTTTTTCATTGGAAGGGATCAATTTAAATTCAGCAGAAAGGTTTCCGGCCAATTGCTTTTGCACGTCGGGTTCTGCGATGCCAACGTTCTTTAAAGCGACGCGGATGCTGGGCACGGATTGAGCGGCCACGCTGGCAATCCAACCGAGCGGCATTTCGTTCGTTTTCAAGTCAGCGGCGGTGAACTGCCCTGTCGTCAGATCGAAACTGCCGTTGGCGGCGACGCTGCCACCGCTATCGAAAATGCCCTCGAGCCCCGAGAAAGTCAAACGTCCGTCGGCAATCTTGAGACTTGTTTTTAAATCATTCAGTTGTTGCTCTGCTGCAACGATCGTCGAATCGCGAATCGAGCCATCGCCTGACCAGAACGTTAGGTCGTCCGGCTTGTTGGCGTCGACGTTGAGCGTTGTTTGAAATGAGGTGAAGCCGGCAAGCTGTTGGGCCGAATCGGCAAGCAGGTCGACTTCGCTGCCGGTCGCATTTTGAATCTGGCGATTGACCAGGCCAATCGCCCAAGCCGCCGGTACGTGCTGGCCTTCGAAGTTTAGCTCGCCCACGTCCGACGGCGATGCAACCGAAGAAAGCGGCCAGCGAACGCGAGCCCGCACGACGCTGGCGGTTGGTTTTGCCGATACTACTAACGCAGAGGCTGGGGCTTGCCCGGAAACTTGAGCGTCTCTAGGAATTGAAACGCCTTTTAAAACAGGCGTGGCGGCGATCTCGGTGAAGTCCAATGTTCCAGCGGCTAGATTGGCTTTGACGCGGACATCGCGAAACGTTTGCCGGCCGATTGTGCCACTGGGCGAAATCCCTGAAACCTGCATTTTCCAGGTTTCGATTTTGTCGGCCGACGCCAGTGGAATTTCCAACTGGAAATCACCCGTGGCGACGGCTTCGATTTCCAGTTGCTGGTCCAGTTCGTTTAAATCCAACGATTCAAAAATACGGTCCGCATCGAGTTGCTCGGCTGTGGCGTTCACCGTGATCAAGCCGTCGAGCGATTCAAATTTTTGCAGACCGTCGAAAATCAGCGGTGCGATCTGCACGTCAATGGTCGAAGACTTGGCCGCCATGGAGCCGTACTTTGCCGTCGAACTTTGGGCTTGGCTTTGAATCGTCAACGTTGTGCGAAGCGACGGTTCGATTTCGATTGAACCTTGGGCGTTGCCCGACGCGTTACCGGCAACCTCTGCTGGTATCGCGGGAGACAATTTCCGCAGCGTAACCACGTCCAGGCCGTTAAACTTTGCTTCAAAGTTTGACTTGATTGGAAAACTGTCAATCGTGGTCGAGCCGGAGCCTTCGATCGAATCATGGCCGTCGGTGGATGCAACCAAGTTCTGATACTGAACTTCGCCATCGCTGGCCCGGATCGTGCCACTGGTGATTTTGATCGGAAGTTGAAACGTCGGCAGGTTTAGCTGGGCTTCGAAAATCTTGGTAGTGGCGATGTAGTCGAATGAGCCGTTTTGGTTTGATGACAATTCAATTTTGGCGCTGGCTTGGACGTCAGCTTGCAAATACTTGGCAACGCCGCCGGGCATTCCGGGCAAGGCCTGCCATTGCCCGTCGACCAGCTTGATTCGTTGGGATTCAAGGCTCGCGTTCCATTGTTTGCGATCTTGGGCGAGCTGCCCTGAAATGTTCCATCGCCCGCCGACCAAATCTCCGATTTCGCCATCGATCAAAACGATGCCATCGCCGGACGTCTTGACCGTCGCATTGATACGATCGATCGTCTGAAGTGGCGGATTGGTTTGATCGTCAAACGTCGGCTCATCAGCATCAACATCGGCACCGGTTTTTGCTGGTTGGCGAATCGCGATTGAGGCATTCGTCAGCTTGATTTGCTTCGCAGGCAACTCGATGCCGGTCAAGTCGATGGCAGTCAAATCAAAAGGCTCCTCTGATCCGGCCAAGTCCAGCGCGGCTTCCACACCGTCAATCGTCAGGCCGTTGTAGACTTCGTCGCCGGCCGCCAGTCCGCTCAGTGGATGCTCGATCGCCAGTGTGTCGATGGTGACCCAGGGTTGGTTTTCGTTTTCGCGAAAGAAGGAAATGCCCTTCGCCGCAACACCGTCCGTCCCAACGGCAACTTGATCGATCGAGGGCTTCCCGAAACCCAAATCCGAAAGCTGCGATTCAATTTTGTTCGCGACAATGCTCTTGACGATCAACCAAGCAACAACCGTGCACACGCAAAGCAGCAGGCAAATGATGGCCAACCACTTGGGCCATCGCGTCCGACGTTTTTGTTTTGTTTGCTGTGGGGTTGTCATTAAGTGTCGCTTACAGGATCGGTTTTTTAAAACTTGTCGGCTGGTAGGACTCCATCGCTGACGAAAAATCTGGGAACGGAGAGTTGAATTCTGTTTGCCAGTACAAATTATTCGGATCAAGGCACCAACAACGCGATATAGGCTCCGCTTCCTATCATGATTCGCTCGGATGTCACATGATACACACTTAGTGCTTATCCCTTAACTCAAAATGCTCGGGGCTATCGCCGCCGGCTCACTCGTTATAGGATGAAATTGCAGCTGTCCTTCGTTTTCGACGCCGACTCTTGATGCCAATCGAATCTAGGCGGGATGTTTCCAAATGCATGACGATGCCGATCAAAATTTCAAGCTCAGCAAGGCCGACAAAGAGCAAGCAAAATCCGAACTGAGGCTGGACGACAAACAGCTCGGCTCGCTGCTGAAAAAACTGAAATCGATTGAGGGCCGAGATGACAAGGCCTTCATGGACATGTTGAGAACGTCCAGTCGAAACCACTACACGCTCAACCAGATGGTCGATCGAAAGGCACGAATCCTGCTGTCGGCCAACGTCCTGATTCTTTCGTTCGTCATTGGGCAGGCGGTTATTCAAACCAGAATCGCGGGTGTCGATGCACCGATTTTGATTCTGGTTGGGCTGGTCGCTATGGTTTCAATGTTGCTTTCCTTGCTGGTGGTGGTTCCCGAAAAATCACAAGGGCGCTTGGACCGGCAGTCCTTTGAAAAGATGGAAGGCAACCCGCTTTATTTTGGCAATTTTATTGGCATGGCAGAGGACGAATATTCGAGTCTGATGATGGAAATGGTTAGCAACCGCGACTTCATTTATCGCGCCATGATTCAAGACATCTTCCACATAGGAAAATCGCTTGAACGCAAGCGAAGGATCTTGAGGAATTCACTTTTCATCTTTGTTGCGGGGCTTTCTGTTTCATTTTTCATCGCAGTCTGGGTCCAGTCCACTACCAAGGTTTCTGCAAATTTCCCGACCATAATATTGCAGAGCCAGGACTCCGAACACGAGATTTCTATCACTACCCTGGAACAAAAGGCTAACTCCAATTTTCAAACGGGCGCGTTTGATTATTCGACGCGGTTCAATTTCCCGAGACTGAATCAACAATCCTGCTCGCAACAAACAGGAAATCGGGTCGCTGGAGCAGGCAGAGGTACAAACGTTTATTCGCAGCCGAGAAACAGCAATTTGATTTTACCGCCATCGTTTACGGCAATCTCGGGATAGCCGTCTTGATCGACATCGGCGACGGCGATCGAGTCGGGTTCAAGCGACGCGATTTTCACGGGAGCAGCGAACTGGGGAATTCCTTCACCAGCCGCGTTGAGCATCGCAAAAATTCCTCGCGGCAGCTCGAGCCCGGCTCGTGCTCTGGGCGTAAACACAATGTCGAAAGCTCCGTCGTTGTTAATATCGCCAAACGTCAAAATAAATTGCGGCTGTAAATCGCCGGGAATAAACTCGCTGCCATTTTCAAACGGACTCTCTGGGCCCAGCGAAAAACTGGTCAGTTCAAGAGTCCCTGCTGATACGTTGCGCGAACCTGCTTGCGAACTAAGGTCGCGTTTGGTTTCCACGAAAATTTGATACCGCCGCCGCGGGTTTCCGTTGGGACCCATTTCTTCTCTGGCTTCGAAGAAAACAAAATCATCATCGCCGTCACGGTCCCAGTCGATCAAAAACGGCCGCGATTCAACTTTGCCGCGAGGCATAAACGGCGGGTCGCGGTGATAGGCGGTGACTTTGATCGAGCGGCGATCGGCCAGCTTTCCGTCAGCCGACCTTTGGAAATAATAAGCCGCGCCCGGCGCACCGCAGCAATCCGTTCCCGAAATCAGATCGTCGATGCCGTCCTGGTTGAAATCCCCCGACCGAGGACTGAAAGACGCGCTGCTTCAGCCGTCGGGGACGAAGGCCGTCGAATTGCGACGCGATAAATAGCCCAGCACGGCAAAGTTGGCTCGTTCTTTTTCTCGCGTCACCCAACTGCGGTTGCGCAAAATTCGAACTTGTTCGGGTTTTTGTTCGCCAACTTGATCGCGTCCGAGCAGCAGATCGGGAAAACCATTTTGGTCGATATCAAAGAAACCCACGTTCGAGGGTTGGAAGCGAGTGGTTTCGTCCGCGATCAGAATTTCGTTACCGAAGTAAAGATCGTCCGTTGCGATCGTCGACTTGTTGCCTTGAAACACGAACGGTTCGGCCGCCGGTTCCGTCCCGCAGCCTGTACAGCTAACCAGACAAACTAAAACCAAACCAACCGGCGGCAGCGGTCGCCGAGACGTCGACTTGGGATTGGAAGTCGGCATTATTTTTGTTCGAAAAAAAATCACTTGTCGAGAACTCGCAATTCAATCTTGCGGAATTCGATCGGAGCACTTTCAGCTTGCAGGGAAATCGTCCCCTCTTCAATCAAAAGTTTTCCATTTTTGATCAAGGCGTCCATGGGAAACTGAGTGTCTTCTGGGTCGTATTGAGGCTGCGTGTACTCCAGCACGGTTTCGCCTTCGACACGGTGGCGAATCACATCGCTGCCGCGAACTTCAGCCTCGACCGTCACCCATTGCTCGCCTTCGTAAGTATCCGATGAACTGTTCGTGCAGTGCCGCTTAAACAGCTTGCCGTTCATCACCACATTGGTGCCGGGCGTGCAGAGATTCATGGTTGGGGTCGGCCGTCCATTGCCGCGGCCGCCAAGCAGTTGGACTTCGATCGACGCGGGGAAATTTTGGTTGATGCCCATGGTGGTCGGGTCTTGTCCGTGCAGCATCAAGCCGTTGTTTCGTTTGGCCCAGCCGGGGCCATTTTTTACCTGTTTGCCAACGAATCGATATTCAACACGCAAGACGTAGTGCGAGAAAGTATCCTTGTAAAAAAGATGGCCAAACTTATTAAAGTTCGGTTGGTCGCTTTTGCCGGGATCCTTCGACATGAAGTCAGCGTCGGTGTATTTGTCGTAGCTGACAACCAGCTTTCCATCGACCACTCGGAATGTATCGGCGTAGTTGTCGCCCAGTTTGTGCCCGCGGATCTTGGGAGTCCAGCCGGTCAAGTCTTTGCCGTTGAAAAGCTGGATCCACTTCGATTCCGGCTGAGCTGTCGTGGCACTGGCGGTTTGGGCGGCGAGCGGTCGCGCAAATCGCTCAAACGGAGCAAAAAGGAAAACGATCGCGAGCGTGGTAAACGCGGCGATTTTTGGGGGGTAAGGCAACTTCATTGATTGAATTCCTGGGTCCAAATGAATGGTTGGATGGTCTTATGTATTGTAGCAATTCGCGTTGCAGCGGGGTTCACGAGCGTTTTCTGGGATCGATTATGGTTTTTTATTGGGCTCTTCAACAGGTCGCGTTTGGAAATGAAAGGCCCGCGGGCATGTCAGAGGCCATAGTTTTCACTGAAATTTGGATTTTTTGAATGCTAGAAAATTAACGACTTGCTAAAAAACGGCCGATTTGCATAATAACGCGACTAAGGCGATCGGCAGTCGAATTCCCGCCGTTGATGTTTTCATCCGATGGGAAATTGGGCTTGGTGCCCGGCATTTTCTTAATCGCCTTTCGCCTGAGGACGGGGTTTTAGAGCTCCGTCCCATTTTGTTGGTATTCAGTTAGAGGCTTCGAGAACATTGGCCAAATTTCGTAGAAAAACAAGCCGGCGTAAAGCCAAGGCAAAAACCCGCACACCTCGCAGGGACCCGTTGTATGTCGACGGCGAGCGTCCGCGTCCGATGTACGTGGACTACAAGGACGTTGAATTGCTCAAGCAGCAGACCAACCGTCATGGCAAAATCGTCGGTCGTCGCAAAAGCGGTTGCCACGCCATTAGCCAGCACGCGGTAACCGAATCGATCAAGCGAGCTCGCTTTATGGCTTTGCTGCCGTACAAGGGCGACTGATGCTGGCGATTGCCAATCGCATGACTCAAAAGCCTGCTAAGACGATTGTCTTGGCAGGTTTTTTTTGCGCGCTCGATTAAATTGCGGTTCACTTATTATCCCGTTCGTTCGCGTCCTTAACCTCCAAGATTCTTTCATGCATTTTAAAACGAAACGAAGAGTCGAATTTCGCGACACCGACACGGCCGGGATCGTTCACTTCTCAAACTTCTTCGCCTACATGGAGCAAACCGAACACGAGTTTCTGCGTTCCATCGGTCAACCCTTGATCGGCGAAATCGACGGTAAACGATACAGTTGGCCGCGCGTTAATGCAGCCTGCAACTATCGCAGCGCGATCAAGTTTGAAGAGATTATCGATATCGAGTTGACGGTGACCAAGTTGGGCACCAAAAGCATTACTTATTCGTTTCAAATGTCGCGCGATGGAACGGCCGTTGCCGATGGCACGATCACTGCCGTCTGTTGCGAGATCGAACACGGCAAAGTTCCGAAGTCGATCGAGATTCCAGCCGAGTTCACGCAAGCCATCACACCCTACATTGCCGAGTAAGAACGTGTCCGCGTACCTGCAGAATCTCACCATTCGATTGGCCCAAGGCGTGGGCCAGCTGCCCGAATCGGTTCGGCAAAAGCATACGGATTATTTTTTGGCCGCCCAGCGCCCCGACGGTGGCTTCGGCGGTCGAGAGGGTGACAGCGATTTGTACTACACCACGTTCGCCATGCGTGGTCTGTCGATTTTGGGCGAACTGTACGGCGATGTCGCGGATCGAATCGAGTCGTTTTTGAAGCCAAAACTTTCGTCACACCAAACGATTGTAGATTTCTTTAGCCTGTTCTATGCCGCGAATTTGCTGAAGGTGTCCGCCGGTAACGATATCTTCGAAGACGCCGATCCAAATTGGCCTCGGCAAGTCGCCGCGTTCCTAGAAACGCTCCGACGCGATGACGGCGGATACGCCAAGGCCGCCGAAGGGCACGCCGGCAGCACCTACCATACTTTTTTGGTTCTGTTAGTGCTGGAGCTGATCGAACAGCCGATCGTCGCGCCAGAAAAGATTGTTTCATTTTTGGATTCACAACGAGAAGTCGACGGGGGCTGGCGAGAGATCCGAGCGAGCAAGCGAGCCGGAACCAACCCGACGGCTGCTGCAGTGGGAAGCCTGAAAATCTTAGACGCGATCGACGAAGCGAAGGACCCGGAATTGGTCGCGACCACGCTGGACTTCTTGGTCGAAATGCAAACGGACGAAGGCGGGCTGCGAGCCAACACGCGAATCCCGATCGCCGATTTGCTCAGCAGTTTCACCGGCGCGTTGACGCTCACTGATCTAGACGCGATGGATGAAATCGACGTTGAAGCCTATAGTAAATTTGTCGACGCGATGCAGCGGGACGAAGGCGGGTTTCAGGCTGCCGCCTGGGACAACGCTCATGACGTCGAATATTCTTTTTATGGCGTGGGCTGTTTGGCTCTGCTGGCTAACCACGCAGGCGGATAGTTTATTACTTGAACGCCTGCCGGAAGCCTACTTTAGATCGATCGAGATCAATTGAATCAATGGGTCCTGTTGGCTGTGTTCGGCAATGTCCGGCAAATCATCGATCCCGCGTTCGACTAGACTCTGCAGCAGCGATTCCGCGATGGATCGCGCGTGGTCGCGATGGTGGCGAACCAAAATCCACGCGCCGCCACTTCGTATGATTTCATCTACGGCGACGTCGTCGAAATGAGGTGTGACGACCGTCGGGCCTGCGAAAATGAATCGTGAATCTTGCTCCAGTTCGTAAATGCTGCTAACTGGAAATTGAAGGTAGCGTTGGAATTGCTGCGAACGATTGCTTAAGGCACCCGCGTCCTCGATGACCGATCCGAATAGCAAAATTGGATGAGAACCCTTGCTTTGTGTTTCGTTGATTTTGGTGATCGCTGCCGGCCAGTTTTCAACTCGCATGGCCGGTATTTGCCCGGCTCGTATTGACTGAACAACCAGCCGGTTGGCAGCAACATTCAGGATCGCCGTCGTCGCCAAGAAAATCATGCCAGCCATGGCGAGTTGTTTTTTTTCAAACATGCCCAGTATCATTGCGGCAAAAATGGGCCCCGCCACAAGGCTTGACGACAGGTATCGCGAAAGGGTGATCGGAATCACGTCGGTTTCTGCCAAGACCCCAATCAGCCCGCAAGGCAAAATGAAAACAGCGGCAGTGGTTGCCAGGCAAAGCGATCGATTGGGGTGCGTATATCGATCCGATTCAGCTTGCGAGTTTTCTGGAAGTGGAAATCGCTTGTCCCGACTGCTAAAAATCCAAACGACAACAACGGAAGTGATCGGCAGCAGAAACCAAGCCAGAAAATTCATACTTTGTTCGTCGACGAATTGTGTTGTCGAAGCGACCGCTTTCCAATCGCTCGGCTGACCATACGCTTGGCTCATTTGCCAAAGCAAGGGGCTGGCCGCCGTTGCGATTGCAACCATGATTCCGACGATCGATCCGACCGTGCTGTTGCGAATAGGCGTTCCAGCAACACGCGTCACCGCGATCGCGAGCGTTAAAAACACGAGCTCGGATACCAGCAAAAAAATCGCCGTGTAGTGGGCGTACAACAGGGCGAGCGACCACAGTACGAAAGCCAAGGGAAATTTTGCCGGACCGCGATCTTCCTGCGGGCTCGTCAGACGAATCGTCAAACGAAGAAAACCACCCATCTGAAAGACGCTCAGCAAATGCAGCAACGCGTAGGGCCTCGCCTCGGTGGCGTACCAGATAAATGTGTCATCGACCGCAATTAACCCGGCGACAATCGCGGCGGCCAGAGCTGAATGGGTCCAATTCCAAACCAGCCTTGCCGCCGCAAGCATTGTCAAACTTCCGGCAATCACGGACACCATCCTGAGAGTCAGCTCGGAAGTGCCCAGGATAGAGACGACGCTCCACGCCAAGCTAAAAAACAGTGGAGCCTGATTTCCTTGAGCGGATCGCGACAGCATTTGAGCGAATCCGCCTGTGACTGACCAACCGGTGTGCAATTCGTCCAGCCAGAGCAGTTCTTGCGAAGCGATGTCAATTCGCAGCCAAACGCCGGCGGCGAAAATCAAAACCAAGGGCAGCCAACGAATCGATGCCAGTGAACTTTGTCGGTCATCGCCCATCCGCCGTGCAACGTTCGGGATTTGCTCGGGACTAGCCAACCGGTTCCAAGCCTCGGTCGCGTTCGTAGGCTTCGATCTGCGACAGCTGTTTCATCGTTAACGCGATATGATCCAGCCCTTCCAAGAAACAGTTGCGACGAAATTCATCGATTTCGAACGAAGCTTCAAAGCCGTCCGAATCGGTAACTTTGTTGTTTTCCAAATCAACGGTCAGTTGATAACCCGGGTGCTGCGACACGCGGCGATGAATTTCTTCGACCTCGGATTCCGCAAGCCTGACAGGCAGCACACCATTTTTGGAACAGTTATTGTAAAAGATATCGGCAAACGACTGGGCGATCACGCAGCGGAACCCGAAATCGTCCAAAGCCCAGACCGCGTGTTCGCGACTGGAACCGTTGCCGAAGTTTTGTCGAGCGACCAAAATGGAGGCTCCGGAAAACTGCGGCTGGTTCAATTCGAAAGATGGATTTTCGACGCCCTGTTCGTCAAACCGCCAATCGAAAAACAAAAACTGCCCAAAGCCCGTGCGTTCGATTCGCTTCAAAAACTGCTTCGGGATGATTTGGTCGGTATCCACATTGGAGCGGTCCATCGCCGCAACCAGCCCAGTGTGTTTTGTAAAAGCTCTCATTGGATTTTTTCTCCTTGACCCGCGTTTTCTTCCAGCGTGGCAAATTCCCATTGGCGAATGTCAACAAAGCGTCCGGCAATTGCCGCCGCCGCCGCCATTTCCGGCGACACCAAATGCGTCCGTCCGCCGCGTCCTTGTCGGCCCTCGAAGTTTCGATTGCTGGTCGAAGCACATCGTTCGCCACTTTCCAGTTTGTCCGGGTTCATCGCCAAACACATGCTGCAGCCCGCTTCACGCCACTGAAAACCGGCGTCCACGAAAATTTTATCCAAGCCCTCGGCTTCGGCTTGTTGTTTGACCACGCCACTACCGGGCACGACCATCGCATCAACATGATCGCTGACGCGTTTGCCCTTGATCGCAGACGCCGCGGCTCGCAAATCTTGAATGCGGGAGTTCGTGCACGAACCGATAAACACGCGATCAATCGTAACGTCGGTCATCGGTTTGCCGGCTTGAAGGTCCATGTATTGCAATGCCTGCTCGCAAGACTGTCGCTCGACCGAATCGTCGAATTGATCCGGCCCGGGAACATTTTGGTCAATCGGGATGACCTGTCCGGGGTTGGTTCCCCAAGTCACCTGCGGCGCAATATCGGCCGCGTCGAAGATTTCGACTCGATCGTAAACAGCCCCTTCGTCTGATGGCAATTCGCGCCACCGCTGAACCGCCGCTTCGAAGTCCTGCGGCGAGTGTTCTTTGCCGCGAAGATATTCAAACGTCTTCGCATCCGGCGCGATCATGCCCGCTCGAGCACCGGCTTCGATGGACATATTGCAAACGGTCATTCGCTGTTCCATCGAAAGCGATCGGACGGCCGATCCGGTGTATTCCAGCACGTAACCTGTGCCGCCGGCGGTTCCGATTTTGCCGATCAAAAACAAAATCAAATCCTTGGCCGTCACGCCTTGGGCCAATTCGCCTTCGACTCGCAGCTCGAATGTTTTTGGCTTGGTTTGAATCAGTGTTTGAGTCGCCATCACATGTTCGACTTCGCTGGTCCCGATCCCAAACGCAAGCGCTCCGAACGCTCCGTGCGTTGCCGTATGGGAATCCCCACAAACGATGGTCATCCCCGGTTGGGTAAATCCAAGTTCGGGACCGATCACGTGCACGATCCCTTGATTGATGTTTCCAAGATCGTAGAGTCGCACGCCAAAGTCGTTGCAGTTCTGACGCAGTGTTTGGATCTGCTGCTTGGAGATTGGGTCGACGATCGGTAGCGAGCGATCGGTGGTCGGCACGTTGTGATCTTGGGTCGCGACGGTCAGTTCGGGGCGGCGCAGTTTTCGACCGGCCAAACGCAGCCCCTCAAATGCCTGAGGACTAGTGACCTCGTGAACCAGGTGAAGATCCACGTACAGCAACGAATGCTGGTTGGGAACTTCATGAACGACATGCTGGTCCCAGATTTTTTCAAAGAGCGTTCTTGGGCCAGTGGGTTTAGACGCGATCATGGCTAACTGTCAAAAAACGTAGAAACGGCATGGCTGGACATCGCCATGAACTTTGTGAAATAACCGGATCCTGATTTTATCCGTTTTACCCAAGATTAAACAGCGTTAATTACAATCTTCGCTGAATGGGCTGCGAAAATAGACTGCGAAAGCGTTTTTTCGACGGCCAATTTATGTTGCTCCGAATTTATGCCGCTGCCACTGATCAAAGGATACCGGTCTTGGGATGGTTTGAGTAAATCGATAAAACATTCAAACTGCGACAACCAATCCAAATGCAGAATCAGCAGAATCAGCAGATGCACAGCCAACGGATAAACCGATCCGTGTTCGCGAGACCGCTCGCCTATTTTTAGCCAATCAAAACGAAATTTTTTATGAACGACATCGTCCAAGCGATCGTCTTTGGAATCGTCCAAGGGTTGACCGAGTTTTTGCCAGTCAGCAGCAGTGGTCACCTTGAAATTGCGAAAGTCTTATTTGGGTACCAACCCGAGGCCGGCGAAAGCATGATGATGACTGTCGTACTGCATTTTGCGACAGCGTTGAGCACCGTTGTCGTGTTTCGCAAAGAGATCGGCGAAATCATCGCAGGGCTGATCAAGCCGACTGACGACCGCGAGCATTTTTGGTTTTGCGTCAAGATCGTGGTGTCCATGATTCCGGCAGCGATCATCGGGATTGTTTTCGACGACCAGATCGAAGCATTATTCAATGGCAACATGTTGCTGGTGGGGGCGATGCTGTTGGTCACTGGGATCTTGTTGCTGCTGGCCGACCGAGCCAAGACGACTGACAAACCGGTTAGTTTCTGGAATGCCGTGGTGATTGGAATCTCGCAAGCCATCGCGATCCTGCCGGGAATTTCGCGTTCGGGTGCAACCATTTCCACTTCGGTGCTGTTGGGCATCGACCGCGAGAAGGCTGCCAAGTTTTCGTTCCTGATGGTGGTTCCACTAATCTTTGGCAAAATGGCCAAAGATATCCTGGATTCGATTCGCGGCGAAAATGATCTTTTTGCGGGTTCAGAAATCTTGCCGTTGGCAGTGGGCTTTATTGCCGCGTTTGTCACCGGCTGGCTGGCCTGCGTCTGGATGATCCGTTTGGTGAAGGCCTGCCAGCTGAAGTACTTTTCCATTTATTGTTTTATCGTCGGTGCAATCGCGATTGCGGCCAGCCAGCTGACGGTTTGAGCGACAGGCGTGCCGAATCACAAATTTAAAAACGCCGATTAAAAAACGCCGATTTAAAAAAACAACTTCCAACTTTGCGCCGATCCCACAACGATTGAACCGACGGCGATAGCTGATTGAATTTTGAGTCTTGATCTTGAAATGGGCACTAAGATATCGTCTGCACGATCTCGGCGAACTGCTGCCGGCACACCGGTTTGGTCACGTAGTGCTCGGTCTGCAAACCAAATGTTTTGATCACGTCTTGGTCAGCATCGGAAGTCGTCAGAACCACGACCGGAATTGAATGCAGGCTGACGTCACTCTTGATCTCCGCGAGTGTTGTTTTCCCGTCTTTGCGCGGCATATTCAAATCGAGCAGAATGAGGTCCGGGCGATCGGCGTTTGAAAAACGATCTTCTTGTCGCAGGTACTCCATCGCTTCGACGCCATCAAAAACGACGTCCAGCGAAATATTTAACTGTTCCTTTTGGATCGTTTTACGGGTCAAAAGGACATCGCCTTCGTCATCGTCGACCAATAGAATTTTGATAGGTTGATTAAGCGTTGCTGGTTGCGAGTAGTTCACGAGAGTCCCCTTTCTTTACAATGTCGTATCTGGTTTGTTCGTCGGCGGTCTGATGGTCGGTCAATTTTGGGACCGTGAAACAGACTCGGCAGCCAGTTCCTTGGTGCGATGCGATCCAGATTTTGCCGTTCCACCCTTCGACGATGCGTTTGCAGATCGCCAATCCGATTCCGTTGCCGCTGACTTTGCTTCTGGAGTGCAAGCGTTTAAAAATCCCGAACACTTGCTGGCTATATTCTGGAGAGATACCAATCCCGTTATCGCTGACGGTAAATTCCCAACAGCCGTTCAATTCCCGAGCTTCCAAGTGAACGTTTGGCGGTTTTTTGGATCGGTATTTGATGCCGTTTCCGATCAGGTTTTGGAACAAACGAATGAATCCACGCTCGTGTCCTTGGACCTTCGGCAGTTCGTCATAGGTCACGGTTGCCTTGGCTTGCGAAATCGAAAATTCGAGATTCGAGATTGCTTGCGATACGGCAGTGCTAGTATCGACAATGACCAGCGGCTGCGGTTCGGCGTTAAATTTTGAGTATTGCAACAGGTCTTGCACCAGCGAGCGCATTCGAGTCGCGCCTTCCATCGCGTAGTCGAGATACAGGTTGCCCTCGTTTCCCAACCGATCGCCATATTCTTCTTTGATCAAATCACAAAACGATCCGACTTTTCGCAGCGGTTCCTGCAAGTCATGCGAAGCGATAAACGCAAACTGCTCAAGCTCTTGATTGGATCGCTCCAGTTGCATCGCTCGTTCTTGTAAAAGCCCTTGGCTGGTTTCTAGTTTTTGAGTCATCGAATCGGCGTAATCCAATGCCGTCCGCGACGATCGAGAAATTGAAACAAACAAAACCACCAGCAAACAGTCGATGACGATTCCGCCCAGCAGAATAAACATTGGCTGCGAACTATGGGACGATTCGCGGAAGGACATCGCACTTCGAATATCAAACGTCCATGTCCTGCCGTACAGTTCAATTTTTGCCATCCGGCTAAACAGCGGCGAAGGATCGAATTGGGGGTCGCTGGCAACGTGTTCGTCGTAAAGTACTTCTTGATTATCGACTAGTCGCATCCCAACATTTCGCAGGCTCTTTTCGAGTGCACCATCCATCAGTTTTTTGACGACGAAGGGCGCGTAGACCAAACCCGCGATCGATTTTTGTTTGGCCTTTGATGGTTCGTGATCTTTACTGACGCTCTCGTTGTAAAACGGAGTGTAAAAAAGAAACCCCGGCGTCTGGCTATTGTCTTGGACCAACGTGATCGGACCCGTGATTTGGGCAGTGCCGCTTTGGACGGCGCGTTTGGCAGCGATCCGGCGATTTGATTCATGGGCGATGTCGAGCCCCACAGCTTGCTCGTTTCCTGCGACGGGAACGATGTAACTGATCGGGAAATGATCGGCGCCGTCGTGTTTGCGGTGCACGGCATAATCTGGACGCAATTTTCGTTGCTCGGCCAGAAAGTCGTCCATTTGCGATTCGTGGACGCTGTGGATGACGCCCAACCCGTTGATGCCAGGATACTTAGTGGGAACGTCAATGCTGTCCGCGTACGCCCGCCACTTATCAAAAGCCACGTCCCCGCCCGAAGCTCGAATCATCGCAACGCCTCCCCACAGGGCGTCTTCGTAATTTTTCATGCGATGTTGAACGAGAGCCGTGATTTGATCCGCTTCTCGATCAAACCGTGCCTCCATGCCGGCATCCAAATTTGTTTTGGCGTAGTGCCATGCGACGAACGAAAGGAGGAACGACAGTGGTATTACGATCCAATGAATGAAATGGAGTCGCGTCGCCGCCAAAAGCTTTTGCCGGGCATCGACAGGATTTAGTTTTTGAAACGGCAAATGAAAACTCCAGCTGCCCTAGGGTGGCGTCCATCGCAGCGTCAAATAATTAGCGGGCTTTTTTTTAAGGATCGTCGAATCATTAAAACGGAAATCGTTAAAACGGATTAGGCCATGTTGGTTGTCGAAGCAAACTCGAACAGGCTTGCCGGTCACAATGAATTTTTAAAGCAAAAGGCCAAAAACATTGCCCCGCGGATCAAATTTATGCACCATTGCCGATAACTGAAACGAAAAAGCAGGTTCTACGGTGGTGACCAAGCAGGCAGCTCGATCACGCACTTGCTTCCGTTTCGTTTTTGCGAGCAGAAGTAAATCCGCCCTGAGTGGCGTTCCACAATCCGACGGCAAACGGTTAAACCGACTCCGCGATGGCTTTTGTCTGAATCCAAATGACGGAAAATTTTGAAAACGCAATCGAGTCGATCCACAGGAATGCCAATTCCGTTATCTTCGATTGTTATGATCCATTTCTTGTCCTGCTTCTTGGCAGACACGTTGACTTCAGGCGATTGAGTGCCGCGAAAATTGATGCAGTTGTCGATCAGATTGGTGAACAGCGTTTCCAATTGCACTCGATCTCCAAAAACGATCGGCAGCGTCGATTGGGCGATCGCAATGCCGTGCTCCTTGATTTTCTGCTCGTGTTTGACTACCGCCGTTTCCCAAGCAGAGACCAGGCAGACCGCGTCAAAGGGCGCCGCTTGGCTCGATACTTTGGCAAAATTTGACAAGCCTGCCAGTTGATTTTTCATCTTGTTCGAACTGGCCACGATCCGCTGGACGTAGTCTTTGGCGACGTCGTCTAAATCCTCTTCGTATTCTTCCCGGAGGTACTGACTGAAGCCGGTGATTGAACGCAGAGGCGCTTGCAGGTCGTGTGAGGCTGCCAAGGCAAAGGTTTGAAAATCAGCTTGCACTAACCCAAGACTTTCTTGCGTTTCACATAGCTGCGCATGTTTCTTGCTGAGCTGTTTTTCAAGCATTTCGCAATGCTGACGCAAACGCGATAGCTCACCCGTTTCGCCGGCATAGCTAGACGCATAGTCGACATGAGACGGTTGGGGCCGTGCTGCATTGCTCTGCACACTGGCCATGGCCATGAACAGGCCACCAGTAGTTGGAGCTGATTCTTTTGAATGTGTCATGAGTATTTCCCAAATAGTTCATAAGGTTTAATCGAAACGTCTAGCCGTGGAGTCTAACCGGGCGACTTGGAACAGAACGAGGAAGGGCGTCGTTTGAAAAGATTGTCTGATAAGCCGTTGTTCCTCCAGCCAAAGGGGTTCGAATGCTGTTTGCAAGTGAACCTGCCGATGGACTGCCAATCAGTTGATTAAATCCTTGACTGCCTTTTCAAGTTCCGCGTATTCAAAAGGCTTTGTCATGAAAACGTCCGCTCCTTTGTTCAGCAGCTCTCGCTTCAAACCTTTCTTATGCACCGCAGTCAGAACGATGATTGGAACATCTTTGGTTTTTTCATTGGCTTTGAGCAGATCGATGACGGTATCACCGCATCCATTTGGCATGTCAAAATCTAAAATAACGGCATTGACTGGGAAGATCATGGCTGATTGAACTCCCGCCATCCCGTCGGTCGCACTTGCAACACGAAAGCCACCAGCGCTCAGACGCGATGTCACCGCGTCGACCAAATCCACGTCGTCATCAATGTGAAGGATCAAAGACTTTTTGGTGTCAGATATTTGAATTCGCGGCTTGCGAAAAGAATGCGCTGACTCAACATAGTGACGTTTCTTGTTCGAATCCGCGCCGCCTTTCAATGCTTGTCGCGGCCGACAATCGACCGACACATCAACGGTTTTTGTGGTGCTGTCATGACTGGCAAGCATCGTAGCGGTACTCGTTTCAAATTTTTTCATCATTGGAACCTTTTTAGTTGTCATCGGAATTTTGAACTTGGCCTGTCGAATTTGCTGCTGCGAAATCAACCGCCAGCAGCTCTTCGGCAAACATGCGAATCGTAGAAAATAGATTGGGAGATCGTCGCGCGAAGTACGCGACCAAATTTTGCGGTCTTACCAGCTTTCGGGAATCTGGATTGTTGTGCAAGATAATTACCGGCATCCGCCATTCTGGCCGCCGCGAGTCAAGAAACTCAACAAACGTACTGCCATCTTGGGCAGACATTTCATAATCAACGATCAACAAATCTGGCAGTTCAAAATCAATATGATTGGCTGCTTCAATCGAAGAAGTGGCAGTGCGTGTCAACAGGCCGATGCCCATGCAGTATTTCGAAATTTGATCCAGTGTGTTGGCTTGATCGGTCAGAATCAAAACTGTTTTGGGCGCTGCGTTGTGGTCGTAGTTTGAATTTTTATTCATTTCAAAACCCCTGGTATTGGGAGTACGTCAGTAAGTTGTTGGTTTAGTTTTGGTGTCGGTAATATTGTTTTTTTTGAGGTGCGGGTGCTGCCGGTCATTTCCCATCCGACAAGATCGACTAAAAAGTCTCGGTTGGTGCCGACGGCGAATGTCGTGTCGTGATCGAAGGACAACGCGGGCAGGGATGCCCCAAAGCTTTCTTGGCGAAGTTCGTCCCACGTTTGGCGTAAGCGTTGCTGCATTGACCGCAATCCCGATCCCTTTGTATTCGCAAACACCAGCCACTCGTGTTCGCGTAAGCAAAGTACAAGGTCGAAGGAATTGACGGACGATCGTAAAAATTCATCGATCGATTCATCGGTGTTCGCGTCGAATGAGCCACCCAGGGTTGGGGCGGTTACTCGAAAAAAGCTAACATTTCGGTGTTTGGAAGCGTTTGCTTCTCGCTGGTCGAGATAGCAATTGAGTATCGATCGCCAATTGGCTTTCGGGACCAATATTGAAAACTCACTGCCAACACCCTCTGTACTGGTGACTTCCAAACTGCCAAGGTTCAACGAAGCCAACGAGCTGGCGATGCTTAACCCGAGCCCAAAACCTCGGCTGCTTGCGACACGCTTATGAGAGTCAACTTGTTGGAAGCGGCCAAAAATCTTCTCTAGTTTTGCCGCTGGGATTCCTGCTCCTGTGTCTTTTACGGTGATACGAATCTTATCTTGGCTGTCATCAAAAAACGAAACGGATATCGTTTCGCCGACGGGTGTGAATTTGATTGAATTAGACAATAAATTGATAAGGATCCGGCCAAGTTTCTCGGCATCGCAGTAGATGAAAACATCCTGATCGCATTCGGCGATGGAGAAGTTGATCCGTTTGGCCTTGAGTCGACTCTGAAGGGTTGAAACCGCCTTTTCGACAATCGGCTGCAGCAGTTGTTTCTTACGGCACGTTCGCAACAGCCCTGACTCCAGTCGACTGGTGTCCAGCAGGTCGTCGACCATATTGGCAAGGTCATCGGTGCGATGCAAAAGCGTCGACAATCGGATTTTTTGTCGGTTGGTCACGGGGCCGTCCAGACCGTCCCGGACGATCGAAGCAAATTCGCGAATCACCGTTAACGGAGTTCGAAACTCATGCGACACGTTGTCAACAAATTGTTGAGCCATATCGTACATCTTCGAGAGGCGTTGGTTTTTGTTCTCCAACTTTTGATTCGCTTCGACCAGTTTTTGCTCCATTTGATGACGTTCAATCGAGTACATGATCGTCCTGGATAACACCGTCTCGTTTAGGTCGTCTTTGTTCAGATAGTCGGCCGCTCCAGCTTGGATTGCAGCAATTCCAATCGAGTTTTCATCGTGGCCGGTGAGCGCAATTACTGGTTTACTATTGCCAAACTCTTTGACGCTCGCGACCGTTTGGGCTTTGTCCGAATCGGGCAAGTCGAGGTCAGTCAGAACGACGTCATAGGGTTTTCGCTGGAGACATTTTATAGCTTCGGCAACCGATGCCACGCAATCGACTGAGGCGGCGAAGATTTGACTGCGATGCAAATGACGCTTGATGAATATTGCATCATCTTCAGAGTCTTCAATCAGCAAGATTTCGGTTGTGATTTTGTTCATGGCACCAGGTCGCTTTGTTTCGTTACGTACGAAAGTTAGACCATGGATTAGCGAACGCAAAGAAATTACAGCCGAAGAATCGCGGCACCGTTTAGCTCGGGTTTTTGCCAAGGAGAGCCAATCGCAGATCCTCAAATTGGTTTGCCCGGTTCAACCAATTGACCGGACAATTTGTTACCCCTACGAAGCCGATTGCTAAAAACATCCCGCAATTTTGGAATTGCTTAGCAAGTCGCAAATCTGGCATTCGATAACGAGAGCCCTTTTGAGCCGGTGGCTTAAGAATCCAGCAGAAATTATTTGAATTCTTTTTTAAAAATCGATTCTGGCGGCACCCCGATCTTGGAAAAGCCATCGCTTGGCGGCGTTTACGATTTCTTGCGTCGGCTTGGATCTGACAAGCGATACGCTTCGACTTCGAAGGGGTTGTCGCGATAGGCATCTTTGCCACGCCACCACATCCAGGTCGAGCAACTCAGGTAGGCGGGAATGAAAAAAGGCCCCCATCGCTCGTATTGACGGACGTGAACTTGTTCGTGGTCGCGCACCAGATCAAGTCCTGTCGCGGTTTGCCCCAGCACGGTGTGGCCCAGCGTCATCGCGACCACGCCGCCCAATCGTGCCAGCAAAACCTGCGATAATCCGCCGTAGAATTCAAGACACCCACGCCGCACGATCACGCCGCCGCCGCAGCACAGACCGATACCGCCGACCAGCACCCCGAGCATCGAATTCGGAGCGGCCCAAAGGTAAAGAATGGCACGCAGGGCCAGTTTTTTGGTTGGAAAAAACTTGTCGCTCACGTCAAAATTTACTTTGTATGTTAGCTTGGAATAAAATTGGTGGCAGTTGCTAGCGAGCAACGACGATGGTGGTTTTTGCGATCGCTGGTGATTTTTGCCGACGGTTTTTGGCCAAAGCCAACAACTTCCATAAAACAAAATCTTAACGTAGGCGGTAACAATTTAGCAGTCATCAAGCAATCAATCCGTGGAAATGCCGTTTCGCAACATAGCCTTGACTCAAGCGGTAAAAAATGCCGATACAAGACACATGGCGGCAGCCAAAGATACGCTGACGGCCAAATTGCTAAAACCACAACGGCTGTAATTTTTCAAGCCTATTCGATTAAACTCAGTCATCGATCACAAACAATCTAAGGGGTGTTGAATGCGTAATCTTTGCTCGCGTAACAGTACATTTTGCCAAGTTGCTTGGGTCGTTCTCAGCTTGATCGTGATCGTGCCCATCGTCGACGCCAAGGCGAATGACGAATTGTTGCGACTGAAAAAGGTACAAGCAAAAGTCCAAGCTGTCGTTTCGCGAGTGATGCCGGCCTGCGTCGCGATCAGTGATGGCATGGGTGCTGGCTCCGGCGTGATCATTAGTGCCGACGGTTTGATTTTAACCGCTGGCCACGTGATCACCGAAAGCGAAATCTACGAAGTCATTTTGCCATCCGGCCAAACGATCAGAGCCAAGGCGCTCGGCAAAAATCTTGACATCGATGCTGGCATGCTGCAAGTTATCAATCCAGATGCAGTCCAATTGCCGTTTGTCCAGATTGAGAGAAACAAATCGTTGACAGCTGGCCAGTGGGTGGTCTCGTTAGGTCACTCCGGTGGTTATGAAATTGGCCGTACGCCGCCAGTCCGAACTGGCCGCGTGCTTCGGCTCTCGCCGGAACAAGTCATTACTGACGCCGTGTTGATCGGTGGCGATTCGGGCGGCCCACTATTTAATTTGGATGGCAAGTTGGTCGGGATTCATAGTTCGATTGGTGACAGCGTTGCCGAAAATCGACACGTCACGATCCCTGCTTTTGACAGAAACTGGGCTCGCATGAAAGCCGGGGAAACTTGGGGCGAACTACCGGAGCTGGACGAACCGAAACCGCCGACCAAGCCAACACGCCGCGGGATCATTGGCGTCCGCGTCGACCTGAAAGCGCCCGATTGCAAGATTCGAATCGTGAATCCTGGTTCGCCCGCTGCCGAAGCTGGGATCTTGCCCGGGGACATCGTTGCCACTTTCGAGAATGTTCAGATCATCGACGGGCGACACCTAATCGATGTCATCAAACGTTACCGCTCCGGCGACGTTTGCACGCTCACCATTTTTAGAAATTCGAAAAAACTGGAGTTCGAACTTCAGCTCAAGTAGCCCCCCAAAAAAACAACGGCTCGCGCTGCCTCTACGGCGAAGGAATAACAGTGAACCCTCTCTTCAAAAAACCAAAGCTCAACATGATTGCCATCTCTGATCGTTTCCGCTGGTTGATTATGCTTTTGGCCATGGCGTGCATTTCAGTCGCGACCAACCAACGCGTTGAAGGGCAAATGCCTCAAGACGTGCGAGACATCTTCGAGGGAATGCTGGATAGCTTGGATCAAGATATTCAAAAACGTTTTCGCAAGGCAATCGACGACAACACGACGCAGGTCGAATTCTCACCCGGCGAGTTCAAGCGTTTTCGGTCGCATCCGGTCAATCCATTTGAAGGACTGGATAAAATTAAGCTTGACCGCGGGCAGTCGAAGATTGTTTTGAACTTCGAACTTCCCAGCATGCGGAATCGGAAAATTCAAAGCCATGAACGCCAGCACCAGTCGTTACTGCGGCCGCTGCGAGCCACGATTGCGGCGGTGAGTTCAAGCACGGTGAAAATTTTTGGAGACGGCCGACAAGTCGCAATGGGCGTTGTGGTTGAATCCGATGGCTACGTTTTGACCAAGCTGAGCGAAATTGAGAATCGAAAACGACTACGCGTTCAGCTTGCCAATGGAACGCGATACCCCGCCAAGGTGCTCAAGTCGGACCCTGAAAATGATTTGGTGATTGTCAAAATTCCAGCATCGGATTTGCCGGTTGTAAATTGGTCGAATACCCAACCAATGCTCGGCGCGTTCCTCGTGACGCCATCACCCAGCGGCCCTGCGTTGGCGATTGGCAGCTACAGCGTCCGGCCGCGATCGACCCGCGAGGGCGAACAGGCATTTTTGGGCGTTCAGCCGATCGTCACCGAAAACGGTGTTCGCATCGAGGAGATTCAACCGGGCACGGCTTCTTACAATGCCGGTCTAAAAAACGGAGACGTGATTGTCGAATTGGCAGGGCGTTCGATCATGGACGTGTCCAGTCTCGTTCGAGCCATCCGTGAACATCGGCCTGGCGACCAAGTTAAAATTGCATTTCGCCGCAACGGACAAACTCAATCGACAACCGCCACGCTGGCGGGAGCGGGAATTGGCGGCGAACGTGCCGCTCGATTTAAAATGATGAATCGCTTAGGAGCCGTGCCTTCACGCCGTGACGGGAATTTCCCCAACGTCTTCCAACACGACACGCCGCTGTTTCCAGAGCACTGCGGCGGCCCGATCGTTGACTTGGACGGCCAAGTTGTCGGGCTAAATATCGCTCGCAAGGGCCGAGCGGCATCGTTCGCACTCCCCTCGGGTTACGTCCGAACCTTGGTAGATGACTTGTTACGAAACGAAGTTGCGGCCAAGAGCCAAAGTGCTTTGACCAAATAATGTCGCGAACTTGATTTTTGACGGCTAGGCCTTACAGAATTTGCCGTCTTTCAAAAAAGCCACCACCTGCTTGGCCGCCGTCGGGCGCACCAACAATCCGTTGTGCCCGCTGAAAATACACACGTGGTCGGTCTGCGTCGAAAGCTGCACCGTCGATTCGGGAACGACAAAATCATAACTGGCTTCGACAATTCCAATCTCCGCACTCGTCGGTTCATCCATTGCCCTGACGAAACTCCCGTTGCGGTTGGAAATCTGCTGCACCGTCTGGCTCAACGGCACCAAATAACTCAGCCTTTCAGCCGCGCTCGAACCCTCGTTCGGTGGCGACAGCATCACGATCCGCTGCAGCTTGCCAAGCTTTTCGCCTGACCTTTCCAGCTGCAGTAACGCCTGCCGGGTGATAATGGCCCCCAGCGAGTGGGCGACAATGTGGACCTGCGTGTAAGCATCATCTTGGTCTAGTTTGCGCAGTCGTTCGAGCAGCAGATCAGCATGCTGCGGAACGGTTTTGAAGAAACTACGATAACCGTAATTAAACGCTTTGAAACCTGATCGCCGCAGCTTCCACACGAGCGGCAACATCAATAACCAATGTGAACCCAAGCCATGCGTCACAAGGACCGCTTGGCTGGATGTTTCGAAAGCCTCGTTTTTATTCTGTTGGATCACGATTGAACTGCGATAGCTGAAAGAAAATAACTCGACGGAAGAACCGCAGAAATATCTGTCAACCAACACCGCCCCGTGCCGGCTTGAGCCGTCCCAAAATACCACATCAAAAATGGCTCGCAGAACCGGCCCGCAGAACGACACCGACCCAGACAAGCCAAAACGATCAGGCACTAAGCGAAAGGCGATTGAGAAACTACCGGGGAATATGTCCAGGATCCGCAATCGTTGCAAACATCAGCGGTAGAAATTCAACTGCCGATCGCCTTAAGCTTGGATATCTTTCAGCGTTTCCGTCAAGTCAACCTTCTTCGCATCAGCGTAGAGCGATTCCAAACTGTAGAACATCCGCGTTTCTGCATCGAACAAATGGATGACCACGGTGCCGTAGTCCAGCACGATCCACTTGCTGTCATCATAACCGTCGATATTCATCCGCTTGTCGTTGAGTTCTTCTTCGAGCACGCGGTCAACCTCTTCGCTCATCGCGTGCAACTGCCGACGACTGGTCCCCGTCGCAATGACGAAATAGTCAAAGATCGCCGTGTGCCCCGACATATCCAAAACCAAAATATCGGTGCCGCGGTTTTCAGCCGCCGTCCGCGCCGCCGCCAAAGCAAGCGTTAGGCTTAACTCGGGATTGGCTCGGGTTGGGGCTGGGCCAGAAGCCTGGTCTTCAATCGGTTCGTTGGATTCAGTTTTTTCAGTCACCCGTAATTCCTGCGGATTATGTTTTTGTGCCATTCGCAAACAACGCTCGCGAAGCCAGTTCGTCGACTGAACCTGTCCAATCGACTTTTCCTTTGATCTCTTATTCTACGGGCATCGGAGAGAAAATCCAGATCACAGGTTCGGCCGCAGCCAATCGAGTCATACCGGAAAACGTTGCAAATCGGCGAATACACCTAGGCGGAAGACCCGCAACAGCGTCGCCTGATCGCCAAACTGATAGCAACGCGGCTACTTCTTGGGCTGATCCCGACCGATCAAACACAAACGTTTATTTTTTAAAAAGTAGTCCGATTCGCATATCAACGAATAGTCAGCTGGCAATCGAGCCAACAAAGATTCAGCAAATTCGTCGGTCGTAATAATTAACGCGTTTTCATTTGAACCAACAAATTGGCTCAGCGTTAACCAAGGCATCGGTTTCCAAAACTTTCGCTCCGGCAAGGCCGATGCTGTTTTGCCAATCGGCGTCCAAGGCGCTGATCGTTCAACGATTAGTTCGGTGATTGGTTTCTGACTGTAAAAAACCCAAGTGGATTCATGGCAGCCGTAGGTCGCCAAGGCCCCCGGCCGAGTTTTCGCTTCGGACAGGATCGTCATGCACTCGCGATGCCGATCGACTTCCACCGCGCCAAATGAAAACACTGCCAAAGCAAACCCAAACGCCGCAACCGCGTAAATCGTGGTCAGACATTGGTTCCAGCGTTTTGCCAATGAGACAACCAGCAGCACTGAAGCGATCACTGGAATCAAACCCAAGGCTGCCAAGGATTTCAAAGTCGGCACGATCCCCGCAGCCGCGATTTGGCTCGTCTGACCGTCCGCCGCGACTTCGGGCACCAAATAGTCAGCCCCAAAAAACAATCCAGCCGCAACCAATACGCCGCCGATGCCCAACCCAGCGAACGCGGCAAACAACCATGCTCGATCTGAGAACCGCTTTTGCAAGTCCAACGGTTGCAAATTCAACGTCTTGCCCGCTCGATCGGCAAACCGAACAAAACAACTGGCCGTCAACAACGCCAAAGCGGGGTAGCATGGCGTGACGTAGCTAGGCAGTTTGGTTCGAGCGATCGTAAAAGCGCCAACTTGAATAATGATCCAGCACAGTAAAAAACAATTCGCATCGCGTTGCCGCTCCGCAAGTCGATCGTTTGTTTGAACCGGCGTTAGCAAGTCGGCAAGCACTGGTCCCCAAAAGCACGACCATGGAAAAAAGCCGATCAAGATAGCCAGCGGATAGAACCAAACGCCACCGCTATGGTTCTCCATCGCCTCGGTCGCTCGACCAAAATGTTCGCCGATGAAAAACAGCTGCGTAAAATCGCCTTCGGTTCGAATGTGAACAAGAACAAACCAAGGCAGTGAGACCGCCAAGATCAAAGCGGTTGCCGTAATCGGTCGCATCGCCCAGAGCACTCGACCAAAATGAACCGGTTCAAAACAACGCACCAAATGCCATAGGCCAGCTTTTGCCCGCTGCCAAAAATTATCCTCCACTCGATTTGCTGTTTCACGCTCGGGCAGCGTCTTTAAAAGTCCGTACATTCCGATCATCGCCATCGGCAACAGAAACCCGATCGGCCCTTTTGCCAAAACGCCCAAGCCCATCGTCAGATACATCGCAACAACAATCCAACTGTTTGTCGGAAACCAAACCGCCGGGTCTCCTCCCGCTTGCTTTTCAGAACTTTCTTCGAGGCGTGGAAAAGCACCGACAACAAAAAACATCAAACTAACCGTGCCACAAAAAACCAAAACCGAATCCGGCGTCGCAGCGCGGGCAGCCACCACAAACATCATGCTGGTGGCCAAAGCAATTCCAGCCAGCAGTCCAATTCGATCGTCGTACAATCGCTTTCCGATCACGTACGTCGCCAGACAAGTCCCCACAGCCAAAGCGGCCGACCAAAATCGAGCCGCAAATTCTGTCACGCCCCACACCGAGTAGGCTGACATCATCAGCCAGTACAACAACGCCGGTTTATGTTTGCGAAGTTGGCTATTAAAGACGGGGACCACCCAATCGCCACGGTCCAGCATTTCTGCGGCACAGCCGGCGTTGCGAGGTTCGTCGCGGTCCCACAGACGCGGCGTTCCCAAATTGGTGAAAAACACGGTCAACGCGACGAAAAGGATGATTCCAATTTGAAGGATTGGGTTGCGCATCTGGTTTGTCTATTCCGCCGGATCTCGTTAGTCGCCCAGCCAAGCACTGGGAGTTTGGCGGAGTTTAACGATTCGTTGCTCAGCAGCCGATAGCGTCCGCGAAACCCACGTGTGCTGTATGCCGTGCGCTCTAACGCGACCACCCAGCACCTGACAGCGATCAGCCGCTGGCTTGGCCGACAGTCGGTTTTCCTTGAAAAACCGCGTTTTTCAGTTGATTCTTGCACCGATCAAGACGATTCGGTTCTAATCGCGGTCGCAAAAATAACGGCAGAAACGCATTCTCGCGCGAAAACGGACCTTTTTTGGGCTGTGCGTGAATCAGCCCTTCAAGGGGCGAGACGTTTTGCGTACAATCCGCGACTCACTAAAAACAGCAAAATTCAGGTTGACTGGTGTTCTAATGAACAAGATGAAAACCCACAAAGCCACGAAAAAGCGTTTTCGCTTGACTGCGACCGGCAAGGTCAAGCATCGTGCTTCGGGGAAATCTCACCGTAACGTTCGCATGAGTGCGAAACGGACGCGGAATCTACGTGGTGGTAACGCTTACTTGGACGAGTGCATGGTCAAATCGGTCGTGAAGGCTCTGAACAAGTACAGTTACTAATTCCGCAATTGCCGAATTCGAGTCCTCCGCTGACCAGTGTGAGGGCTCACCCTAAATCGCTCTGTCGGGCAACTAACGTCAAACTTCCGTTTGAGGCCTTGCTGGCATAATTACAGGTTAAGAATAATGCGTACAACAAAAGGTGCAGCTCGCGCCAAAGCAAAACGTCGTCTGTTCAAACGAGCCAAAGGCTATCGTGGCGGCCGGCGAAACATGATTCGCACCGTCAAAGAGACTCTGATCCGCGCCGGCGTTTTTGCCTTCCGTGATCGTCGAGTCAAAAAACGAACCTACCGTAAGCTTTGGATCACGCGTATTAACGCCGCCTGCCGGATGCGTGGCCTTCGCTACAGCCAGTTCATTCACGGCTTGAACAAAGCAGGAATCGAACTGGATCGAAAATCGCTTTCGGAAATCGCCATCTGCGATCCGGCTGGTTTTGACACGATCGTCGAAACCGTGAAAGATGCACTGGCCGCCTGATTTTTGTTTTAAAAAGCGACTCGAAACTGAATCGCTCGTGAAACCAAATCAACGGATTCGACAATTTGAAGACACCGATAAAAAGGAAGGCAACTGGCCAGTTGTTCTTCCTTTTTTTGTATTCACCGACACTTTTGAATCGAAAATCATGTCCATCGAAGCTTTCGTAAAAGACCTTGACGATTTAGCAACGTCAGCCACTCAAACCTTTGCCGCTGCTGAAACCACGGAGCAACTGAACGAAGCGCGGATCGAATTTTTAGGTGCAAAGAAAGGCAAGCTCAAGGCGCTGCAAAAAAACATGGGTTCGGTGCCCGGGGAAAACAAAAAAGAAGCCGGCATGAAACTCAACGCCGTCAAGCAAGCCATTCAAACTTCCTTCGACGACGCAACCCAACGGCTCGGCAGTGCCGATGGAAACTCCGCCCGCGACCCGAAATTCGACCCAACGCTGCCCGGAACAAAACGACACATCGGGCGCTTGCACCCAATCACGCAAACCATCAACGAACTCAAAGACATCATGGGCAGGCTGGGCTTCACACCGGCACTCGGGCCCGAAGTCGAAGACGACCAACATAATTTTGAGTCCTTGAACATCCCCAAGTCCCATCCGGCTCGAGATCCGCTGGACAACTTTTACCTGTCCGTCGCCGACGCAACATCTGGTGCGGATGCGTCTGTCGTGCCGCTCTCGGATAATCCACTGCTGATGCGTTCGCAAACCAGCACCGTTCAAATTCGAGTCATGGAAAAGACTCAGCCACCGATTCGGATCGTTTCGCTCGGTCGTGTTTACCGCCCCGATAGTGCCGACTGGTCGCACTACCCGATGTTCCACCAGATCGAAGGCTTGATGGTGGACACTCACGTGACGTTGGCGGATTTGAAAACAGTTTTAAAACTGTTCGCATCCAATTATTTAGGCGACGAAGTTCCAATTCGCATTCGACCTTCATTTTTCCCCTTCACCGAACCCAGCGTTGAAGCGGATTACTACTGGAACGGCAAATGGGTTGAATTCGGCGGTGCCGGCGTTGTCGACCCCAACGTCCTACGCAGCGTTGGATACGATCCCGAAAAGGTCAGCGGCTTTGCCTTCGGGCTAGGCATCGAGCGGCTTTGCATGATACGCCACCAAATCACAGACATTCGCTACCTGTTCACCAACGACGTTCGCTTCCTGCGACAGTTCTAGCGCAGTAAACAAACTCAAACACGTATTGGCAACCAGTCGATGCTCGGCAACGCGGCCCAGTCGAGCGTTCAATGACTGCTAACGCTGGCCAAAAATCAAAACAAACACACAATCGCTTTTAGAAAAACTTTCTCATGATCGTATCTTGGAACTGGCTAAAAGAATACGTTGACCTGAACATGTCGCACGATGATCTGGTCGATCGACTCACCATGTCGGGACTCAACCACGAAGGCACCGAACAGGTCGCCGACGACCAAGCGATTGACTTGGAAGTCACCAGCAACCGCGTGGATTGCCTCGGTCACATCGGCGTCGCCCGAGAAATCGCGGTGCTCTACGACCAGCCTTTAAAAATCCCCGCCGCAGAAATCCAAACCAGCCCCGGCCAAGCATCGGACGACGTTTCGGTCGATATCCAATCGCCCGATCACTGTTTTCGCTACACCACTCGACTGATTCGCGGCGTCAAGATTGGTCCGAGTCCTCAATGGCTGCAAGAACGCCTGACGGCTGTCGGCATCGGCGTGGTCAACAATGTCGTTGATGTGACCAACTACGTGATGATGGAATGCGGCCAGCCGCTACATGCTTTCGACTACGCAAAAATTGCCGCTGGCAAGATCACCGTTCGCGCCGCTGGCCAGGGCGAAACGTTCGAGGCGATTGACCATAAAACGTATACGCTCAACGACAACATGTGCGTCATCGCCGACGCCAATGGACCCGTCGCCATTGCAGGCGTCATGGGCGGTGCGGATTCGGAAGTCTCCGACCAAACCACCGACGTGCTTTTGGAGGCTGCCTACTTTGAACAGCTGTCAGTTCGAAACACCGCGCGGAAGCTCAAACTGTTCAGCCCTTCTTCGTTCCGTTTTGAACGCAATATTGATTCGGCCAACATCGACTGGGCCAGCCGCCGAGCTTGCCAGTTGATTCAAGAAATTGCCGGCGGCGAGATTTCCAGCGCATTCGTTGACGTCGGTAATCAACCGCAAACGCCCCAACAAGTGACCCTGCGGTACGGCCAACTTGAACGGTTGCTGGGGATCAACATCCCTGCCGACTTCGCCAACCAAACACTCCAAAGCTTGGGCGCAACAATCGAATCGACCAACAACGACTCGGTTACCGTCACACCGCCGACTTGGCGCAACGATTTGACTCGCGAAGTTGATTTGATCGAGGAAGTCGGGCGGATCTACGGTTTCGACAAAATCCCTGACAACGTCAACGTTCCCATGGCCGCTTCGCATCGCCCCACCAGCGATCGGTTGCTCGATCGAGTTCGTCGAGCGATGACCAACTGCGGGTATGACGAAGCGGTGACCGCAAGTTTGGTCCCAGCGGCTTGGTCGGAGGCGTTTACACCCTGGTCCGAACAGCCGCCGATGAAAACCAGCCAGCCGATGTTGGGTGTGCTGGAAGAATACTCCAAAAACATTGGAACCGTTAACCTGCTCCGCCGCAGCCTTGTCCCCAACTTGATCGAGGTACGCCGCATTAACGAGTATCGCAACAACGACGATGCTCAGTTGTTCGAAACGGCAACCGTTTATCTGACCAAAGGCGAAGACGAAATCCCCGACCAGCCAGTGAAACTTGCCTGTGTGTCGGGTGAAGATTATTTCTCGGTCAAAGGTGCCATCGAAACAGTCGTCGCAGAAGTCAACCCGGCGGCGCGGATTTCGGTATCGCCATGCGAATTTGATTTGCTGGACGCTTCTCGGTCTGGTGAAATAAAAATCGGTGACAAAACCCTAGGGTGGATTGGCGAGATCTCCAAGCCGGCCAGAAAGAAGTTTGGTTTGCGATCCAAGGCCACGGTCGCCGAAATTGACCTTGCTGTTTTGCAAGACGCGATGATTGCGATCCCTCAGCATCAGCATTTAAATGCTTTCCCAGCGGTGACACGCGATTTTAATTGGATCGTCAAAGACGCCGTCCGCTGGTCGGACGTGGCCGAGACCGTTCGCGACGCCTCGGGCGAAATATTCGAATCGGTCACCTACCGCGAAACTTTTCGTGACGAAAAGAAGGACGGCCAAGGCATGAAGCGATTGCTAATGACCGTCGTTCTTCGTTCTGCCACGGGCACATTAACCGGCGAGCAAGCCGAAGCCGTCTCGGACCAGATCATCACCAGCTGCAAAGCCAAGCACCAAGCAACCTTAGTCGGCTAGTCCACAATCACCAACCGCGTCCCCCAGTTTCCACGCCCCAACAAACCGTGATCGCGAAAGCGCCCAGGCCCCACACCCCCACACCCAATGAGCCGTGATCGCGTAAGCGGCCGGGCCCCACACCCCACAACGCACACTCCAACGAACCGTGATCGCCTAAGCGCCCAGGCCCCACAACGCAACCCCAAAACCCCCAACTACTTCAGCACCCAGCCTTCACATCACGCCAAAACCAGCCATCCCATCCAACACTTTCAGCGCTCGAGCGGTCCGTTCGACCTCATGAACGCGCAGCACATGCATTCCTTTTTGGGCCATCCAAATCGAAATAGCCAACGTCCCACTATCCCGTTCGACCTGTTTATCGCCCAGCACCTTTCCGATAAACCCTTTCCTTGAATGTCCAATCAAAATCGGACAATCAAGCTCCAAGAATTTCTCACATCCAGCCAGCAGGTCGATATTGTGTTGATGAGTTTTACCAAAACCAACCCCTGGGTCCAAACAAATTCGAGCCTGATCGATTCCTGCATCGAGCAATCGCGACTTTCTTTCATGCAGGTAATCGAAAATATCCCCGACCACGTCATCGTACTGGGGATCATCCTGCATGGTTTGCGGCGTGCCCTGCATATGCATCGCACAGATCCCCGCTTGGGATTCCAGAGCGACGCGAATCATCTCCGGATCGCCCTCTAGCCCAGTCACGTCATTAATAATGTTCGCGCCGGCAGCGACGGCAGCCTCCGCAACGACGGCCTTGGAAGTGTCAATAGAAATCGCGACATCAGACTGCTGGCGAATGGATTCAATCACCGGCACGACTCGCCCTGTTTCTTCATCGGCGTCGACAGGACTGCTGTAGGGACGAGTGCTCTCGCCCCCGACATCCACAATCGACGCGCCTCCGGCCACCAAATTCAAAGCATGTTCAACCGCGCGTTCGTGTTGAAAAAAACGACCGCCATCGGAAAAACTATCCGGCGTGGCGTTAACGATGCCCATCAAAAGAGGCATCGAACCAAACGGCAGCGTCGAATTTTTTAGTTTCCAGCAACGCAGTGGAATGTTTTGGGGATCGTGATCGGCAGGAACGGTTGTCATAGTTGCAGTTCGATTCTCTGGAAGATTGACAGATCCCGATAGTAAACCTCAGCGCGATAAACAGCTAGTCAAATCGATAAAATTAGTCCAGCGTCCTCGCCGATCCACCAACCCAGATAAGAGTTTGCAACCACCGAAACCGCCGCACAGATCGGGTTCGGTCAGATCTACTTATTAACCCGACGGCAAATACTCAAATTTTAAACCACGGCAGTGGCCGCAACACTTAGAGCTTATCCCATAACGGTTGGGCCGACGGCGCTAGTGCCGCAAATCTCAATTCCGTGTGGTTCTTCGTGCCAGCACCTTTACCAA
>CAZROJ010000010.1:29354-39527 GCA_964601665.1 uncultured Pirellulaceae bacterium | reverse complement strand
AGCTTGATAAAGTTTTGAGCCAACTGATCCGAATTCGCGGGGAGAGGGGAGCAATCAATAGAGCGCTCGTTCATCATCGATCTAGAGAAATCATGCTGGCATCTTAAATTCGTACACAATTCCGGTTTCCGGCGCTAGCCACGGGCATTTTGAGTTTTGGGGTAAGCACTAACGATTCGCAGTCGTTGCCACTTTGGGTCGTTCACCGTGAATTCCTCAATCGCCTTTCGCGCAGCATCAAGTTTCAAAAATTACCAACAAGGCCCGAATAACAATGAACGTTGCCGAGATTATTTCCCGCAAACGCGATGGCCATTCGCTCGAAGCGAACGAAATTGAGTACTTAGTCCAAGGCTATGCCCAAGACGAAGTGCCGGACTATCAGATGGCAGCCTTTGCCATGGCCGTCTATTTTCAAGGCATGACGGAATCGGAAACCGCTAATTTCACTCGGCAGATGGTTGAATCCGGAGACCAGCTCAAATGGCCCAGCCATCCGCCGGCCGTCGACAAGCATTCGACCGGCGGCATCGGAGACAAAGTCTCCATTCCGTTGGCACCGTTACTGGCTTGTTGCGACGTTGTTGTTCCGATGATCTCTGGACGCGGTCTTGGAGCGACCGGCGGAACCCTGGACAAGCTAGAATCAATCCCGGGCTACCGAACCAATCTGTCTAATGACGAATTCCGCAGCGTTGTCAATTTTTGCGGTTGCTCCATCGCCTCTGCCTCGGAATCGCTCGCACCGGCTGACAAACGTTTGTACGCCCTGCGCGATGTGACGGCCACCGTGCCTTCCATCGCGTTAATTACCGCTTCGATCTTGTCCAAGAAAATCGCAGAAGGCATCGACGCATTGGTCTTGGACGTAAAGTGGGGCAGTGGAGCGTTCATGAAAACAATCGATGACGCCAAAGCACTTTCCAGAAGCCTGGTTTCCGTGGGCAACCAATTGGGTTTGCAAACGACCGCCATGGTGACTGACATGAATCAGCCGCTCGGCCGCATGATCGGCAACGCCGTGGAAATCAACGAGTCGATCGATATTTTGCAAGGCAAAGGCCCCAGCGACGTGACAACGCTGACCTTAGAACTTGGTTCGCGTTTATTGGTGGCTGTGAAAACCTGCCCGACGTTGGACGTAGCTCGCGAAATGTTGCAGTCTAAAATAGACAATGGAACCGGCTATGAACGTTTTTTGGAGATGGTGAAAGCACATGGCGGAGATCTTTCCCAGCCTTTGCCTGTTGCCAGCAAACATGTTGTTACAGCTGGCGAAAACGGCTTTTTGAGTCGTATCAATGCAGAACGTCTGGGGTTGGCGGTGATTGAAATGGGAGGTGGCCGAAAAAAAATCGGTGATCCAATCGACCCTGCTACGGGAATTGAGTTCCTCAAGCGGATTGGTGATCCGGTAGAAAAAGGCGAACCGATTGCTAACGTTTTTTCTGACGGACCAGCTACCGATTACGCCCGTGAACTCGTCGGGGCCGCCGTCGGTGTTTCGCCATCGCCCGTAGAAACGGCTCGCTTAATCGTGGATTTGTAGGATTCGGCAGGCACACTCGATCAAAGCCTGTCGACCAAGCGGTTTGCGCCGCCTATAGTTCTGGGGCGGCGATTAATTTCCGCCGGGCAATGAGTTCTTCGCTGTCGATGCCACCCATTTGACGTTCGTCCGCAGCGCCGTCGAAAAACACTTTATCTTTTAAACGACATAAAATGAGCCAACCAGCCAAACGCTCTCTTTCCCAAGATAACATCCGAGCTGAATTTCCTATTTTGAATCAGAAGATTCACCGTGAAAAGGATTTGGTTTATCTGGACAACGGCGCATCAACGCAGCGGCCGACTGCTGTGATTGACGCCATGGATCGTTGCTATCGCGAAACCTATGCGAACGTTCACCGAGGCATTCATTGGCTGAGCGAGCAAGCGTCTGCCGAATACGAACAAGCAAGAATTAAGGTGCAGAAGTTTCTCAACGCTCCGCACGACAACGAAGTCATCTTCACTGCCGGCACAACGGCGTCCATCAACTTGGTCGCTCATGCGTGGGGGAATCAACACGTCCAAGCTGGCGATGAAATTTTACTGACCATTTTTGAACACCACTCAAACATTGTCCCATGGCAGCAACTTGCCGCTCGGCAAGGCGCTGTGGTTCGATTCGCCAATATCGACGCGAACGGCCAGCTTGATCTTGAAGACCTGAAATCCAAAATTAATTCGCGTACTCGCGTGATCGCCTTTGCCGCTGTCTCGAACGTCTTGGGCACGCTTGTTCCTGTTCGCCAGATGGTGGATTTGGCCCACGAGGCCGGAGCGATTGCCTTGGTGGACGCTGCCCAACACGTTCCGCACGACCTGACTGACGTGCAAGCATGGAATGCTGATTTCGTCGCCTTCAGTGGCCACAAAATGCTCGGGCCATCAGGCATCGGAATTTTATGGGGTAAACAAGCCCTGCTCGAGTCGATGCCTCCATTCTTAGGCGGCGGAAGTATGATCGATCAAGTGACGACCGAAGGCTTTACTCAAGGCGAACTTCCCGCGCGGTTCGAGGCCGGCACGCCACCGATCGTCGAAGCGATTGGTTTAGGTGCGGCGATCGATTATTTGAACCAATTCGATCTTGACGAAATCCACCAACACGAAAAACAGCTCGCCGCCCAAACCATGCAACAACTGGCCGAAATAGACGGCCTGACCATTCTGGGCCCCGCTGCCGATCAACGGGCTGGCTTGGTTAGTTTTGTCATCGACGGGGTAAGTGCCCAAGACATTTCAATCCTGCTGGACCAAAAGGGCGTTGCAATTCGAGCCGGTCATCACTGCGCCATGCCGCTTCATCAACACTTGCAAGTCAAAGCCAGCTGCCGCGCGAGCTTTTACTTGTACAACACGCCCGCTGAAGTGACTTACTTTGTGGACGCGTTAAAAGCAGTCGTCAAACGGCTTAGGTAAGCCACGATGTGCCACGATGTACCGATTCACTCCGAACCCGATCGCTCAGCGCCGATGGATCCGGGCCGATTCAAATTCTCGGCCTAACAGGCATAAAACAAATTTGATCGTCACCGCCGCACGACAAACAAAAACATCCGCAGAGCAACCCAAAAACAAATTGTTATTGTCACCCGCCAGCGTTTTCGCTTTTGGTTTTGGGCACTGCCATCCCCTCAGCCTGAACTTCCTCGCTGGTAGGAATTGATTTGGCTTGGTCTGGATCTTGGTAATTCGACGCCGATGGTGGAGTTTCTGCATCGTCAAAATCACTCAGCGATTCCGTTGTCGGCAAACCGTCGTCATCACCCTGCTCAAATCGCTTGTCGATCAATTCCTGCAGTGGGAAGTCTTTTGGCCATTCACGATTGGTGAAATTGAGCATCGAATAATACTCTTTCAGGTAAACCGCGACCCGGTCGCTTAGTTGCCCGTCGGCCAGTTCCGGGTTTTCCTCAAAAATTGGCTTCCACTGTTTAAACGCTTCTTCGTAAAGCGTAATCGCGCCTTTGCGAGTCACCGTCTTTTTCTTTGTCCGGTAGTCGAAATCAAATTCGTCATCGTAAATTGATTGCTTCCACACCTCCCCGGCCTCATGCAAAGCCAGTTGAGCATCTGCAGTTCTCTGTTCTGCCTCGGTTTTTGTCCGCGTAACCCAATAGCCGTAATTTACGGTTTGGGCATCCCGACCAATCACGCGTAATTCGGCTCGAATCGTATTAATGTCAGCGATGATCTCAGCGGCCTCAGTTCGATTCTCAGCAGAAGCCTTCAACGCAACCTGTTGATCCAGTTCTTGCAACAAGCTCTCCAGCCCACCTCGAAGCCTTCGCAGTCGCTGTTGTTGATCGTTCGACAATTGGTCAACATCGATTTCACTCAGCGTCGTGTACTCCTCTTGCTCTTCTTTGGACAATGGCGAATTTGGAAGCATGGCCATGGTCAAATCGCGGCGAGTATTCGGCGGTACTAGGCCATCCAATTTCTCGCGTAACCGGACGAGTTCGTTTTCTTTGTTCGCCGTTCCTTCGAGCGTTACTCGCGTTCCGATCGAGTTAATCAACTCTTGGTTTCCGTAGTCCATCCATTCGACATGGGCATCATTCCAAGCCTCTTGAATCACCGATCGAGTCGGGAACTCAGTTTGAAGGCTAACGCCCATATTGCGAAGTTGAGCCGGCCGGAACATGTAAAACAAAATGTCATTGCGTTTTTTTCGAGCCACACCATTGGCCACCATGTTTCTGGAATAGTCATACCACTGGTAAGCCATTTTCCATGAATCGTGACCATGATCTCTCACGTCGTAACTTTGCGGATCCAGTCGATCAGACATCTCGTCATGAAACTGATTGTCCTCTCGGAAAAGACGCCGGAACGATTTGTTTTCGTCCGACTTGCCGAACTTATTGCCCGTGAAAAATCCCAAGTTATCGGTAATTCGATGGTCTTGCTTGTTGTAGCGAATGCCGCCTTTAAGAAACTCCAGTCCCTTTTTGACCCAAGTGTAGCGGTATTCGTAGTCGTCGAATTCCATCGATACGTTGTAGGCCAGATTGTGGGCTTGGTATTCCCAAACTCGAACGAAGTTGGGTTGCACTTTCGTGAGTGCATTCAGCGTCGAGGCAAGGCCGTCGTAGTCCGCGTTTTTCTTTTGCTCAATGGCCTGCGACCACAGGACATTCACCGCCACACCTCGCAAACCCAGCGAAGCTAGTTTCATCGTTTCGCTGGTCGGATCCACTTCTGTTAGTTTGGCCTGCGAAAGATTATGTTCGTCTCGCAATTGCGACAAAACACCACCGGCATTCTTGATGGTCCCGTCCGACTTTCTCGTTTCCGGAAGCGAGATGATCGAAAGCGGGATGATGAGCACGCCGATCGCGGCGATGTAAATGATTTTGCGAACTAAAGGTCGATTGTTCATTTCGCGATCTCCCGCGTTTTGAGTGAGAAGTAGCCCAAGATGGTAAAGCCACAACAGAAAACGAACGTCAGCGACAATGCAATCAGAACTCGATTGCTGCCGATTGAATAGCCTCGGGCCAGGTCATCCGAAAAATTGAAAGTCGAAAAATCAGGAGCCAAAAACGTCAAGCCATACAGGAACATCGATATTCCATAATCAATGTTTTTTACGATCGTGACGAACCAACCCGTGTCCAGATCCTGCATCATGTTTTTCTGGGTCACGACGCGAATCAAGGACTCAAACGTGCCACCGCCTAGATTGTCGGGCGCGACCAATCCCTGGATAAACCCTGAAAAGAACCCCAGGATAATCACAACGATTGTCCCCAACATCGTGATAGGAGCACTCAACGAAGCACTCAACGCCACGCCGATCGCGATCACAATCATCATCTGGCACCAAATGCCAAAAAAACCTTTGAAGAAATTAAAACCATAGACAGCATCATTGGGCCGAAAGTAAACATCCTTCAGAGCCACGCCCAAGTATTGATTGTAGTCACGGCATTTCATCACAAGCTTAAGACGGCCGTTCTTGGCAAAATCGTCAAACAGGTCGTACTCACCTTGGCCCACCAGCGTTCCGTCAGGCGAATAAACTTTCCCTACTAGCTTTCGTTTGATCGGCAAGGTTTGAACCGTGAACTCTTTGGTCTCAAAATCCAACATGTCCGAGACGAACTTGTTTTCGGCTTCGTCGGGGACGCTTTCAAATTGAATTCCAGCCATCACGCCTTTTTCGATATCGGCTTTGTAGCTGCGGTAAACAGCCAGATCCATTTCGAGTGGAATGATGGATGTGTTGGAAAGCTGCGGGAACTTGCTTGGGTAGAAACCTTCAAAACTAAACTCGCAATCCGAGAGCGAAGTTTTGGTCGTCGGAGTGCCGCCGCTGATGTAGCCTCGGCGCTTCGATTCTTTACCGACATTGATACCGGTCGCTTTCTCGTCACCGTTGCGATCGTGGAATAACAGCGATTTGGCGTACACGGGCACGCGTGCTCGGAAGTAGCCAACTGCTGGGCCAATCGTAATTTTCGCTGACTTGCCCGTGCCCTCGACAAACACGCGATGCCGATGGCCTGACTTTGGCAAACAGATCACCCGTTGATACTCAATACTGCCATCGGGCAATTCTTTTTTATCGACAATATTGTCAGTTCGAATTGGCTGCGGGTCCGAAGGCAGTCGTTTATCAATCACGACCTCCAAACGATGAAAATGCCCGTTTTTTGGATTCGTAACGGCTTCTAAAATCGCTGTCTCCGAAGCCCGACCTTTGGTCAGCGTCGACATCTTGTCAGGGCCGACCTCGACAAAGGACGCCAGCGTCTGCGTTTCCCCGACCACTTGATGAGTATGAGCCAGGCCGCGCCAGACAAAAATGTAGCTGAGCAAGCCCATCAAAATTAGCAAGCCCGTACCCAACAAACCAAACCCGACCAAACGCCCCATCACGACTTCCGTCGAACGCACTGGCTTGGTGACAATCGTGTAGATCGTTTTATTTTTGATGTCGTCAGGAAGGCTAAACGAACTGATCAGCATCCCCATCATCAGGACCAACAACTGCGTCCCAAACATCACGAAACTAACGTAAACCTTGTCCGGCTGCTCGCTGCCGCTGTTCATAAACCAACCACCGAACAACAACGTAATCGCAAAAATTGCAAACGTCGCCAAAACAACTTTCCGACGCAAGGCTTCTTTAATCGCCAACCCGGCAATCGCCATCACGCGGCGAAACGACGTGTTCAGAAAATCGGGCACCATTTGACCGATGACTTGGGCCACCTCATAAAAGCCTTCGACAGCGCCGTGCCGAAACGCCGCAACGACGTAACCGAACAATAATCCGACAACAATGGCCGAAGCGACAACAATCAAAAACAGCACAGCATTGGTTGCCAGCCATTCGGAAAAGGTCACCAGTGATTGGGAATCAGCGTTCATAAGTATCTTAGATCCAGCGTCGATAGCAGTGGTTGGAGGGGAACGATCCCACAGGTTCAAACCGAGAAATCAATGGCTTACTGAGAAGTTTTCTTGTCAGCACCGGCCGAACGCATTCCCGGACGATCTTGGCTCTCGCGAACGATCCCAAGAAACAGCTCTTCCAACGTGCTTTTTGGATTTTCAACCGTCACACCCTCGCCGCCGTGCTTGGCAATCACTTGCCGGATCTCTTCTTGAGCCGCAGGAGACAAGCCCTTGGCTCGAATCTGAGTTTCCTCTGTTACCTTCAGTAAATCGTCAACCCGCCCAAGTTCCTTCAAATCGCCTTGGTACAAAATTGCGATCCGATCGCAGACATCTTGCACGTCCGCCAGCAAGTGGCTGCACATGACAACTGTTTTTCCTTCGTCCCGCAACTTGATGATCATGTCCTTCATCTCACGGGTTCCCAATGGATCCAACCCAGATGTCGGCTCGTCCAGCAGCACCAACTCAGGATCATTGACCAACGCCGAAGCCAACCCGATACGCCGAGTCATCCCCTTCGAGTACTCTTTTAGCTGCCGTCGCTTGGCGTGCCCTAAACCAACCTGTTCAATCAGCTCCGCCGAACGTTGCTTTCGAACATCCGCCGGCATATCGAATAAGCGACCGTAGAAATCAAGCGTTTCTTCGGCGGTGAGATATTTGTACAAATACGACTCTTCAGGCAAATAACCGATTCGCTCATTCTTTGTCACTTCGGTGGCTTCTTCGCCAAAAACGAGCGCTCGTCCGCGAGTCGGAAACAGCAAGCCCAGCAACAACTTGATCGTCGTTGATTTACCCGAGCCGTTGGGGCCCAGCAGCCCAAAAATCTCGCCCTTGCGAATCTCCAAATCCAAAGCATTCAAAGCCCGAACCTTCTGTCGCCCCCAAAAGTCATTATAGATCTTGGTCAGGTTCTGGGTCTCAATCACGACATTCGGGTCGTAATCCGGGTTGGTTTGCTTGAGCTTGTCGCTGTCGTCTTGTTTTTGGGTCGTTTCTGTCGCCATCGATATCAATACAACTAAAAAATTGGCGTTGGTAAATGTTTGGCTGGCCCACAATCGCAGGCCCCATGGATTTGGGTGGGCAGGGCGAGAAGCTTTAGCTCCGACGAACGAACTTTTCGACGTCCGGCGAACAGTATAATTCACCGCGTCGTTATCGGACCGGTCCGTTTGAATTTACGAAAACCGAACCAAAATGGTTCATGCAAAATGTCGTCGGCGATTTCAAGCCAGTTCGTGGCCTGATTTCTGATTTGGCTCCTTTTTCACCCTCAATCTAGGTTCTATGATAGATTGCGTGAAAACGCTGTTCAACCGGACTCGGCCAACCATAAACGGCCCCGATGTCTTTTTTGACGAGCGTTTGGTCGGAGGTGAATTGGCGGCCAACGACGGCTGATTCGCCGGAAAAAACCGGCACGAAACGATCTCCCAGCCCGTTAATTCACTTCGCAGTATCACTCCGACGCCTTGCCCAACTCTCGGTCGCCCACTTTGACACGCTCGCCGCCAAATGGCGATAAATTTATGGATCGATTTTTGGCAAAACTGTATTCGCGAATCAATTATGAGCGTCAGGCGCGGGTTGAGCCCCAGCATTTCAAGCTGAACAACCTGCGAGCCCTATTAACGCGAGTCGGCAACCCGGAATTGTCGTGCCCTGTTGTCCATGTTGCCGGAACCAAAGGCAAGGGCTCCGTGTCGACCATGGTGGCCAACATCCTTTCTGAATCCGGCCGCAAAACGGGACTTTTCACGTCGCCTCACCTCATTCGCATCAACCAGCGAATCGCGATCGATGGCCAGCCGATTTCTGATCGCGATTTCGAAACGATCCTAGGCCAACTACAGCCTCAGATCGACGCCATGGATTTGCTGTGCCAGTCAATCCGCGAGACCACCAGCGACAGACGACCTGCCGGCGAATCCGACGAAGACGACACGACTCATATCGATCCAAAAACCAAGCTTCCGATCACCGGCAAACCGCTCACTTTTTTCGAAGTCATGACCGCCGCCGCATTTTTGCATTATGCAAATCAAAAATGCGACGCCGTCGTGCTAGAAGTCGGTCTTGGCGGACGTCTTGATTCGACAAACGTTTGCCAGCCCACCGCCTGCGTGATCACGAACATCAGCCTGGACCACACTCGTCAGCTTGGATCAACAATCGACAAAATCGCCTTTGAAAAAGCCGGCATCATTAAACCGAGCGTCCCCGTCGTCAGCGGCGAACTAAAGCCATTGGCCGCAGACGTCATCGCCCGAATCGCGAAAGAACGCGACGCCGATCTGATCTTGTTAAATCGCGACTTTTCTTTTTCGCACACGCCAGCGGACCCAACCGCGCCCGCGCTCGACAGCGACTCCCGCCTAAGCCAGCTCTCCTACAGCGGCAGCATTCTGCTGAGCGCAGGAAACAAAAAGAACGACGAGCAAAAAAAGAAAGATTCGTCGCGCCGCTCGGGCCTCGTTGATTCAACCGAGCCACCCGTTCGCGAATTGAGAGACTTGCAGTTGGCCATGCTTGGTCCGCATCAACGTTGCAATGCTTCCATCGCCGTTGCCACCGCCGAAGTGCTCAACTGCTTGGGCTGGAAGATCGACGAGCGTTCGATTCGCAAGGGACTCTTGAAAACCGAACTGGCCGGGCGAACCCAAATTGTTCAACACAACCCCACGGTCGTGCTTGACGTTGCCCACAATGTCGCCTCGGCCGAAGTTCTCCTAGCGACGCTTAACGATGAACTGCCCGCATGGCGAACCGCCGCTAAAAAACGACTGGTCATTTCGATCAGCAAGGACAAAGACTGCCAGAGCATCCTCGAAGTGCTGCTGCCCCAGTTCGACGACGTGGTCATCGCGAAGTACCAAGAAAACCCGCGCGCCGTCGAACCTGAACATTTGTTCGAGCTTGCCGAAGAAATAAAGCAAAAAAACAAACTGACGACGCTCCAGCTTTCAATCGTCGAAAAGCCGCTCGCCGCTTGGCAATGCGTCGCCAAAAAATCATCCCCGACCGATTTTGTTTGCATTACCGGTTCGGTTTTCCTGGTCGCCGAACTGGCCGAGAGTTTTTCGGCGGGTTCTTGCTGTTTGCCGGCAACCGGCGATTAAACGCGTTCGGCAAAAGCGATTAAACGCGTTCGACAAAAGCGATTAAACGCGTTCGTTACAGCGATCAAGCGATTGCTGACCCATCACT
>CAZROJ010000010.1:24609-29254 GCA_964601665.1 uncultured Pirellulaceae bacterium | reverse complement strand
CAAAAGCGATTAAACGCGTTCGTTACAGCGATCAAGCGATTGCTGACCCATCACTCACGTCGCAGTTGCTTACTGGCGTCCATCAGGAAATCCAGCTCCTGGTCGGTTAACGCCTCTCGCCCTTGGCTTGAGATCTTGTCCAGCAGTGCGTCCATTTTGGCTTCACGAGCCGCATCAATTCGACGTTCCTTTTCGACTGTTGGGAACTGATAGATGCCGTCCTTCGCCAAGTCGCTGTGGCCTGTCGGCCGTGCAGTTTTCGAATTTGCCCACTGCCCAATCTTTCGTTTGCCCCGCCAGCGATCAAGCCATGGGGAAAGCCGCCAACCGAAATACCAATAGCCGAAACCGAATACCGCGCCGCCGATATGAGCCGCATGCCCGACTCCCGACCACTGCGGTTGACCGCTTAGCGTCAGCAAAACTGGGTGCAGGTCAAAGGCGAAGTAAATCAACGCCAAAAAACGAATCTGTACCGGAAACAAAAAGTAAATGTAGATCCTGTCGTACGGATAAAGCGTTGCGTACAGGGCGACAATTCCCCAGACCGCACCCGAAGCCCCGATCGCCGGGACCATGACGCCCGAGTAAAAATCCAACGCCATGTAGGCAAAACTGGAGACCAATAACGAAGCAAAATAAAAACAACAAAACTCGGCTGATCCGTAACGACTCTCCAGGCGTTTCCCAAACCAGTACAGAAAGAGCATGTTAAAAAGCAAATGCCAGATTCCATTTCGATCGTGACAAAAACCAGCCGTCACGACTCGCCAAACCTGTCCTTGCAGCACCTTGCTGGTGTCCAGCTCAAACCATTCTTGAATGACCGAAATCCGAGGCGCATACGCCAGTTGCTCATTGGCAAGATCGCGAAACTCTTCTTCGCTCAGCGATAGCTCGCCCGGGGCGACTTGTTGAATGTATTCTAGCGGCGGACCGAAGTCTTCGATCGTCGCCGGTCGAGACACGAAAATTTGCAGCAGAAACACGACCACGTTTGCCGCAATGATTTTTTTCCATACCGGCCAATCGACCGTCGAACCGCTGCTGGAGTCATTGCCCCATCCGCCGCGATCGCTGTTAAAGCCTTCTCGAGCGTAGGTTCGGTCGTCGAGGCCCATGACGGTCCCAAGAAAAAAATATCAAATTAGAACGGCGTAATCCCCAAAGTCACCTTGGTGCGACCGCAACTTTTCCCCGCCCGGGAAAGCCCGACCTATTCCGCCAAACTTTCGCCGGCTGCCGGCTGGGCAGCGATCACTTGCTCCATGCGGTCGAGCACTTTGTGTACTTCAGCCGGTCCAAAAAGCGAATCTAATTTGATCGCTGGTTCAGTCGGATAGTTTGGCGGGTAGATCAAATTCGTTGGCAAATTGTCGGACTCGGTTCGTTCAAGCTCGCGCCATTTTTCGTCTTCTCGATTCGTGAAGTCCACCTTTACAAACGACACGCCCAATTCAAGCAAGCGTTCAACCAATTCGTTGTCTGAAGCGACACGCGCTTCATTTACTTTGCAAGTCGCTCACCAATCCGCCGTGTAGTCGGCCCACACTATTTTACCCTTGGCCAACTCCTGCTTGACCTTGCCGGGGTTCCATTTTACCCAAGGAATTTCGCCCTCGCCAATGGCTTTATCGTTGGCGATCGCGGTCAGCGAAGCACCACTGTACACCGCCCAAAAACCTGCCCCCGCAATCACGAAAGGCAAGGCGTACCCAAACATCCAGCGTTTGCCAGCGGCGATGTGGCCTTCGCCCCAAGTCCCGTAAAAGTAAGCCGCCAAACCGACAATCACCAGCCCCATCAGCATGTATGAAACACCATCAACTCCCGTCTGGGCACCGAAAGTTTGCATGAACCAAGCGACGGTCGCAAACAAGGCGAAGGCCATAGTCACCTTAAAAGTTTCCATCCAAGGCCCTGGTTTGGGCAAACGTTTGATCAGCGGTGGAAACAGCGTGAGCAAGACATAGGGAAAGGCAATCCCCAGCCCAAAGACGGTGAACATGATCATCGAAACCAACGCCGTCTGCGACAAAGCGTACGTCATCGCCGCGCCCAAGAATGGCCCGGAACACGGAGTAGCAATCAAGGTCGTTAGCACACCCGAGAAAAACGATCCCGAGTAGCCGCCTTTATTGGAAACCTTACCACCGACAGAAGTCAGTGACGTTCCTACCTCGAAAACGCCGGCCATATTCAGGCCCAGCAAAAACAGCAGGACAATGATGCCGCCGACAAAATAAGGGTTCGCCATTTGCTCGCCCCAAATAATGTTCGTACCAAAGGCCTTCAGCACCAACAGAACCCCCGCCAAGATCCACATCGAAACCACCAGCCCAGCCGCAAAAGCGAAACCATGCATGCGGACCTTCGACGCCTTTTCGCCACCTTGTTTAACGAACCCCATCACCTTGATGCCTAAAACCGGAAAGACGCAGGGCATCAGGTTCAACAAAGCACCGCCTAGGAATGCGAACAGGACCGCGACCCCAAACGATGTCTCCGAAGCGGAACTCGTCGCCCCCGATCCAACCGGGTTGGCGTCCATTTCCGAGTAATTCAAATACTGAACTTTTTCGTTGGGGTCGTACAGTCGAGCCATCGCGGCGATTTGCTCTGGTGTGTCCGGTTGCACCTCGTTTGATTCACCCGACTTACTGGACTTAGGTTTACCCGTTTCGTTTTCTTTACCTGCGGCCGAGTTTGTTTTTTTGGTAGGTTTGGGATCTTTCGCAGCCGGCCTGTTCAGCGGATCCGCGAAATTTCCTGCCGCGACTGCCTTTTTTACGCTATTGGCTTTAGCCGGTTCGAATTTCAACGCCGCAACACTGTCAGTTCCCATCGGAACGGTCACAGCAAATTGGCTGTCTCGCGGTCGGTCACACCCGCCCTCGTTACAGGTCAAAACTTGAACGCCACCGGTGATCGCCACAACTTGATCCGCCGCTGCTGACTCTGGGATCATCACCTTGAAAGACCAAGTCGTGGTCTGGTCGTGGATGAAAGAGCCTTCTTTAAGCTGAGCTTCATTCGAGGCCGTTGGCCCGACAATTTTCCAGCCCTCAGGCCCTTTGAACCAGATAAGCGTTCCGGTATCGATTCGCTTGGTCGTCTCGTAAGCGTAAAAGTGAAAATCTTCCAGCGGGACTGCGGTAATTTCAAGCGTGACGGTTTCACCCGGCTTGAAATCTTGCGTGCCGTCGTCGGTATAAATCGAACCGGAGAGCGTGACGTGCATGCCCTTGGGTTGAAATTCATCCAGCACGATCGTTTTGGGCTTTGCCTTGGCTTTGGCGGCTGCCTGCATCGTTTGACCGGGAACAACAAGCTGAGCGTCGTAACCGGCGAATACAGCTTGCGATTCCGCCTTGGCGATCTTGCACTGGCCGGTAGTGTCCGAGCAAATTTGACCTCGAAACTTGACATCGATTTTCAGCTGCGCTGGATCGACATTGGGCTCCAGCTCAACAGGTGCCCGCCAAACGACCGTCCCTTTGTGTTCTTCGACGTCCAGTTCAAAGATGTCGTTATAAGAAACGTGAGCCGGTTCGCTTGGCACAAACTCGCCTAACGTTTTCGCTCCTGCGGCTCCGGCCGTCAACTTGCTCTTCATCGGGCCGCCCGGCTTCTGGGTCACCGAAAAAGTATGCCAGTCGTCCGGGACTTGGGCCGTCACCGTAATCACGCCAGTTCGCGAATCTTTTTTGAGCTGAAACTCAGACTCAATCGACAGCTCTTGAGCCGAAACTTGCGATCCAGCGAATCCGGTCAAGGCCAGCAACAGCCAGCAAAGACTTGATATTTTCACACCGTTTTTCACACCGTAATAGGAAGGCACTTTTGGTTTCATATTTGGACAGACGAACAAGAATTGCTGTTAACTATATCAATTTTTCGACGGCGACTCTACAGATTTTATCGGTGCTCGGCCACAAGATTTTACCTGCACCTGGGCGAGCCCGCACACCTCTCCTTCACACTATGAAGAGACGAAGGCGATCGAAAAACCTTACCGAAATCAAATTTTATAGGAAAACACCCCATTTGCCCCGCTTTTCGTGGGCCAGCTCTCAAAACGATACGATCAGGCGAAGCTTGCCGTTTTCAGAAACGCCGAAGATAGGCGGCCACAAAATTGAAGATCAAGGGCCCGTCACTCTTGGGGCTCTCGCAATACTCGGATGATGTAAGCAATTGATCCTCCCTTCAATCCGGATTTGCACACTCTTTGCCTGGAGGGCAGCATGCTGGCAATCGCGATCCGCCGCCTCAAGTGCTTTTAAAGCTGAGCGAAAAATAGCATTCGTGATTGTGTTGGTCATTGGGTCTAGCGAATGTGTTGCTCAAAAATCCAGTGAGACAGGCGACGAAATCAAACGGCCAAACATTCTGTGGATCCTTGCCGAAGATCTGTCACCTTTCATGGGTTGCTACGACGACCCGATCAACCAAGGCCATACTCCAGCGATCGACAAACTAGCGGCTCAGGGAGTGCTGTTTAAGCGAGCGTTCGTGACGGCCCCGGTTTGCTCGGCCTGCCGTTCGGCGTTGATTACTGGCGTGATGCAAACAACGACAGGGACTCATCAACATCGTTCCAGTCGTTGGACCAATGGTCAGCTGGTTCCTGAGGATGTTCGCA
>CAZROJ010000010.1:11613-24509 GCA_964601665.1 uncultured Pirellulaceae bacterium | reverse complement strand
CAACATCGTTCCAGTCGTTGGACCAATGGTCAGCTGGTTCCTGAGGATGTTCGCAAAGGCGAACGCTTGAAACCGAACGACGTTCCGTTGCCCAGCTACTTCCCGGACACACCGGCCCACCGAAAATCGTGGACAACTCATTACAATTCTGCCCGCGGTGCCGATGCTCGCGTCGAAGCGATTTTGAATGAACTCAAAAAAGATGGTCAGCTAGAAAACACCATTGTTTTTTTCTTTTCCGATCACGGTAGCAACCATTCGCTTCGTCACAAACAGTTTTGCTACGAAGGCGGCGTTCACATTCCGTTAATGATCAGAGGCAACCACCCGGCTCTAAAGGCCGGCACGATTCGCAACGAACTTGTTTCGGCTTTGGATATTTCCGCGACCACGCTGGCCATGGCGGGTGCCCAATTGCCGAACTACTGGAAATCGCTGGTCGCGGTGGGAGTGGCGTTGCGTATCGTGCTACCGATTTAAGCTTAAAGCGTGTTGTTGCAATCAAACTGCTTTCCAGTGTGGATGCACTGGATGCAAAGCAGCGAAATCAGCTTATGAGCGAAGCGGAAGCTGCCGCGTCACTGCTGCATCCTGCGATTGTGAAAATCTATCAAGTCGGTGAAGCGGCTGGAACACCTTTTCTGGTGATGGAATTCATTCAAGGCGGATCACTCGCCGAACGCCTGAACGAAGGGCCGTTGCCAATTGATCAGGCCGTGGCTGTCGCCCGTTCGACGGCCGAAGCGATTCACTACGCCCATGGAAAAGGCTTGGTTCATCGCGACTTGAAGCCTGGCAATATCTTGTTGGACCCGTCGGGCTCGCCGCATGTCTGTGATTTTGGTTTGGCAAAACGACTGGACTCCAAGCAGACGCAACATACCACCGACGTAGTCGGAACGCCCGCTTATATGCCGCCCGAACAGGCCCGTGGTCTTTCTGCGGACAAGCGATCCGACATCTATTCGCTGGGCGCGACGTTGTATGAAACTTTGAGTGGTCGGTCGCCGTTTCAGGCAGCCACGCCTTGGGAGACGCTCAATCAAGTTCTGCTGACGGATCCTGTTCCACTCCGGCAGCTCAACCCGACGATCCCCAAGGACCTGGAAACGATCTGTGCAAAGTGCCTTGAGAAGGATCTCGCTCGCCGGTTCGCGACTGCACAAGAGGTTGCCGACGAGCTGGACCGTTTTATCGCAGGGCAACCGATTCACTCGCGGCCGGTCAGCCTATTTGCACGGTCTGCAAAATGGTGCTCCCGAAACAAACGAGTCGCGGCTCTGGCAGCGACATCGTTGGGATTGTTGTTGGCACTGGGGATTGGCTCAACGGTCGTTGCGTTTGGTCTGGCAGCTAAAAATGAATCCATTCGCATGGCTGAACAGAAAGCCGTGGCTGATCGAACGGCGGTAGTCAACTCGCTTAAAACATTGGTCGACGAACTTTATGATGATTTGAGCAAAAGTGAAACGACGCTGAAAACTCGCGAAAAAATGGTCAACGTTGCCATTGAGGGTTTGCAGTCAATCACACTCGTCGACGGCGATCGAAGAACCGATCGAATTTCGATGCTGGCTCATCAGCGAATTGGTGATCTCTTGTCGTTGCGAGGAGCCACCAGCGAAGCCACGAAAGAGTTCGCAAAAAGCATTAAAATTGCGAGAGCGATTTTAAGCGGGGTGTCCGAAGCAGATGATTCGTCAGTTCAGGAACAAGCCAAACGTGATCTAGCGCTGGCAATTGATGCCTTGCTGGTTCATCGGCTAAAAAGCTTAGACTTTGAAGGGGTTTCGGAGAAGAACAAAGAAGTCGTGTCAATTGTTAACGATCTTTTGAAGGGCGACCCCAGCGACACAAAAGCGTTTCTTTTGTTGGTGCAGTCTCACGCTCGGGAGATGCAGGTACTGCGAAACACTCGGCAACTTCAACAAGTCGTGGCCGTTGGCAAAAACGCTTTGACGGACGTTGATCGTATGCTGGAGCTAAACGGCAACGATTCGGCGGCGAGGTCGATTGCGGCGGACGTTCATGCGGCGTTGGGACGGGGGTACATGGAAACGGGCGACATTAGTAAGGTCGAAAAAATTTACTTTCATTTCTTGGCCGCTAGAAAACACCTTCGCCACGCAATCAAGCTTCATCCCGATGAGATCGCATTGGTCGAAAAACTGGCCGTCAACGATCGAATGACCGGAGTACTGTTGACTGAAATTGGAGCTAACGAAAGAGCGATTGAACATTTGTCAGACGCAAGGAAAACTTTTAAGGCTCTCCAGCAGAAGTCGCCTGCAAATCAAATGTTCCGTTTGCTGCTCGCGAATGCTCATCAGGAAAAAGCAGATTCTCTCCTTCGAATGCGGCGTTGGGAGAGTTCACTTGAGGCTTGTCGAACTGTTTTAGGTCTGATCACCGAGGGCGTTCACGGGCCTCGGTTGAGCGTGAGCGGAATTGATGCAATTGGCGAGATCGCGACCGCCAGGATGTTGGCACTTCGTCAGCTGTTGTCCGATCCAGTCCCCTTAAAAGACGAAGCGGTGTGGTGCGAGGTTCCCGATTCCGAGACGGAGGTCTACGGTTTGATTTGTGCAGTTGAGAGATTTGTCGAAAATTCAACGACATTTGAATTGTCTGCAAGGGCTGTGGTCGAAATAGGAAGTCTCAGTTTGGACCACGAATTTGAAAATCTGGATGACATCTTTGAGTACATCGAAACCAAATCAGTTTCACAACCGACTCAATTGCGAGCCCTTCACGCCCAGCTTCGAGCGCAAGCCGTGATTGCAAAAAATCTATCGGCCTCGGGCGATCCAGACGGACAAACACAAGCCGCGGATTTAGCTGCTGAGATTTCACAGCAGCTCAAAAAGTTGGTCAGCCAGAATCCGGGATCGGTGTTTAGCTTGGTGGTGAACGAGCCGGAGTTTTCGTGGCTCCGGCAGACCGATGCCTTCAAGGCGATTGGGATGGAAATTCCTGGTGTCGATTAAATGGAGACTTGCGTTGGGCTTTTAGAACGCGGGCGAGCAATAACTATTTTCGACGCCCATTCCGCTGAACGGTGTCAGAGATAGCGGGCGGTCGAGAATGAAGAGGGCGGCTTCGTTTTTGTCGTGCGAATGCAGGAGCTTGCGGAGTTCTTTTTCGATCGCTGCGTGATCGAGGCATTGCTCGGCATTGCGCGGTAATGAACGCTTCTCTTTGCTGGGCAGGCAGCACCACCGCAAGGGCGAACAGGTTTTCAGCAGTAGCTGTTTTCTTTAACATCGACGAATAAGTAATTTGTGCAGGGGTGCCAAAACGGATCGGGCTGAGCGAAGATCAAATGAGCTGCAATCAATTTAGCGATTTTCGCCCTCAAAAGCCCTCACCGCGACGAAGTTATTGTTCCGAATTTTCGCCGGTAGCAAAACCGTTCAAACTGCTCAACTGATTCCAATTTCGGCGCCGTGGGCCTGTATATTTCACTCGCGGTGCTGGCTAGAATGAGTTTTTGCTGAACATTTAACGAGCCAAAAAATCGTGAACTCTCCCGAGAAAAATAATTCTAAAGTACCGTCCAGTTCGTCAGATGTTAGCGAGCGAACTCGATTGGCCCCTGCTGAACTGCGTTGGAAATGCGACCTCGATTGCCTCAAGTTTGAAACGACCCAAGAGATTCCGTTGACGACTGAAATTTTCGGCCAAGAAACCGCTCATGAAGCGTTAAAATTTGGCATCGAGTGTTTTGCAAGAAAGCAAAATGTTTACGTTCGCGGGGCTCGGGGCACCGGCCGGATCACGATGGTGAAGCAGCTGCTCAAAGAGCTCGCGCCTGAGTGCGATACGAAGCATGACTATTGCTACGTGCACAATTTCGACCGGCCCGATCACCCGCGGCTGATTACCTTGCCACCGTCGACGGGCCACCGTTTCCGTCGTGAGATGTTGGACGTGGCGGAGTATTTTGAAGAAGGCCTGATGAAGGCTTTGGAGTCCGAGCCGAACGTGGCCAAACGAAGTGCCATTCAAGAAAAGCTAAAGCAGTCGATCGGCGCGGCCACGGACCCACTGGAGAAAGAACTCGAAGCCAATGGCATGCGATTGGTCAGCGTTCAACAGGGCCCAGCAACGCAGGCTTTGATCTTGCCGGTGGTCGATGGCGAACCGGTGCCGCCTGAAAAATTGCAGCAATTGGTCGCCGAAGAGAAAGCCCCTGCCAAGCAATTGGAGGACTACGAAGCGGCTCTGCCCGGGTATCAAAAACAGCTTCAAGAGGCCGGCCGCGCGGTGGGGGAGATCGTCCATGCGGCTCAAGAAGAACTGCGAGGATTCAACCAGCAAGTTGCCCGCGACTTGGCGTTAAAAACAATCGCCCCCGTGGCGACGCGTTTCCCGGGAGAGGATGTCAAGGCATTTTTGGATGACGCGATCAATGATCTGCTGGAGAACCGTCTCGGGCCGTCCGAAGAGCCGCACGATTTCAAAGCCCTTTACGGCGTCAATGTGGTGCTGAGCCAAGAGGACGATCACCGCCGACCGGTGGTCGAGGAAAATACGCCCAGCTTGCTGAACTTGCTGGGCATGGTCGAGCCAGAATTTGGTCCCGGCGGCATGCCGATGTCGGACTATCGCGGCATTCGCGCCGGTGCTTTGTTGCGGGCGGACAGCGGTTATTTGATTTTGGATGTTAACGATTTGATTGCCGAACCGGGGGCTTGGCGAGCGTTAATGCGCACGCTGCGGACTCAGCGACTGGATATCGTGCCACCAGAAATGAGTATGATGCGGCAAACGGTCGTCACGCTTCCCGAGCCTATCGAAGTGAACGTACGAGTGATTTTGATTGGCGATGCGTCGACCTATTTCCAACTGGATCAAGCCGATCCGGACTTCCGCGAGTTGTTCAAGGTTTTGGCCGATTTCGACAGCCAGCTGGAACGCGATGAAAACGCACTCAAGCAATACGCGTCGGTCGTGGCAACGTTATGCCATCGCGAATCGCTGCCGGATTTTCATCGTTCGGCAGTCGCAGTGCTGGCCGAACATGGGGCGCGGATTGTCGCGCGACGAAATCGTTTGACGGCTCGGTTTGGACGCATCGCCGATATCGCTCGGGAGGCTGCCTACCTTTCGAAAGGTGAGTTGGTGGTCGATGCACATATTTATGATGCGATCAACCGCACCAAGTCGCGTGCCAGTTTGCCGTCGCGTAAATTTTTCGAGATGGTTGAAAGTCGCACGATCTTGGTCGAGACGTCGGGAGCGGTTGTTGGTCAAATAAACGGGTTGGCCGTGATGCGATCGGGGCCGCTGACCTACGGTTTTCCCGCTCGCATTACCAGCTCGATTGGCCCCGGTACGGCGGGGCTGATCAATGTCGAAGGCATGGCTCGAATGTCCGGTTCGATCCACACCAAGGGCTTCCAGATCTTGGGTGGTCTGCTGCGTTATTTGCTGAAAACGGATCACCCGATGGCGTTTACCGCATCGGTTGTTTTCGAACAGAGCTACGGCGGCATCGACGGCGATTCGGCGTCCGGTGCTGAAATCATTTGTTTGTTGAGTGCTCTGACGGGCGTTCCGATCAAACAATCGATGGCGATCACGGGTGCGATCGACCAGCGAGGGCACTTGGAGGCGATCGGCGGTGTCAATGAAAAGATCGAAGGCTTTTTTGATGCCTGTAATTACTTCGGTTTGACGGGCGATCAGGGCGTGATTATTCCGGGGGCAAACGCTGGCGATTTGATGCTTCGTCGTGACATTGTTGAAGCTGCTGCAGCGGGAAGGTTCCACGTTTACGCTGTTGATAATATCTTCGATGCGATTGAATTGATGACGGGCCAGGCCAGCGGTCGCCGCGATGACAGTGGCGAATACCCGGAAGGGTCATTGCTGGCGTCGGCACAAGAAAAAATTGAAGAATACTGGCGTAAGTCGTTGGCCAACCCGCATCAGATGACGTCGGCGCAGGAAGAAGGGAAAAACTGAAAAGGGGTTGAAGCCCGGAGTGAACCGTTTGTGGTGCCGCGTTTGTTGCTCTGATCTCGCGGCACGGCTGTTCGATTGGCAATTCAGTTGGCGGCGTTCCTTAGGTGCGATTCGCATCTAGATATTTTTTGGCGATCAATTGGATTTCGTCTTGGATCGCAGTGGGGGGGCGGTTGGCGTCAATCAGTTCGACGCCCGTTGGCCAGCGTTGGGATTCCAAAACGAAACCCTCGCGAACTCGTTCGAAGTATTCGCTGCCGCGCGATTCCATGCGGTCCAGTGATTCGCCCAGCCGTTGCATTGAAATGGCCACGGGCAGATCCAAAATAAACGTCAGGTCTGGCATCAGGCCAGCGGTCGCGATGTGGTTGACGGCTCGAATGTCTTCGGTGTCCAGCTTTCCGGCATGCCCTTGATAGACGATCGTCGAAAAAATGTAACGATCCAAGACCACCACTTTGCCAGCATCGAGTGCCGGTTTGACGATTTCTTGGACCAACTGAGTTCTCGCGGTCGTGAACAACATCATTTCGGTCCGCATGTCGATCGGAGTCTCGTGAGCGCCCAGCAAGATGGATCGAAGTTGTTCGCCAAGTGCAGTGCTGCCGGGATCTTTGCAGGTTACGACATCGCGGCCAAATTGTTCAAGCCAGTGGACCAGTTTTTGAAGCTGAGTCGTTTTGCCCGCGCCGTCGACGCCTTCAAAAACTATAAACATTGGCGGTGGACTTTGAAAAACGATCGGGTGGATTCTAGGTGTCGACAAGCGCTTTGAGTAATTTTTTGAGCCAGCGGCCGTTGGCAATTTTTGTGTTGCTCCGCTGTGCGACGGCGAGATTTATCGTATTGCTTTATTCGTCCCGTCGCAACTCGGTTTTGACTGCAGGGTCGTCGGGATCGGATCTCTAGCTTGACGGCCGCATAGACAAATCTAATATTCCAGCGGCCCAACGGATTCGTGGCCTTTCTTGCGAATGATCTCAAAAACGATTTCGGCGAAGCGTCGAAACGTTTCTGTCGCTCCGCTTTCCTTGTTTTGGTTGGTGTTGTTGCTGCTGCGTTTTCGTGCGTCCGAGGATTCAACTGGACCTAAGAAAGGTGCTTGGAAGTAAAGTGCTACAAAGAAAAGTGCTTTGTTGATTCATCGAAACGTTTTATCGGTAAAAACCGAACATCCGACATTGCTTAACAGTCGCGATGAAATAGTTCGACAGATTAAAAAGTTTTAGCTAAAGCGAAAACAGCTGCAAATGCTTGGTTTTGGCAGGCAGCTTTATCTGTTCGTTACGACCGGAATCGCATTGTAAAAATTACACACGCCATCGCCCTATTTTTGCTTGGCAGTCGCTAATTTTGTCCTACCTTTATCCGAACCGCGCCGTAGGTCCGGTTCCCACACCAGCGAACAGATTGTTTACCGAGTTCTCGGTGCACCCGAACTGTTCGACTTAACTAAATCTCGCGACTCACAGGTCGTAGGAGACTGACTTATGAGAAATTTGAAAAAATTAACACTCGCACTGATCGTTGTCGCAACGGTTTGTGCTTACTTGCCTCAAGAGACCCAAGCGGACGGCCCGCTCCGTCGGTGGTGGCGTAACTTGACAGGCCGCAATAACAGTTGCTGCACAACTCCGACTCGTCAGACAGCGTTTTCGCCAGCTATAACGGCACTGAACGCAAACAACTTACAGCCGGGGCAGTGCATGCGAACCTGCCAGAAAACTTGCAGCCGCACCGTTGTAAACTACGTGCCGCAAACTGCCTATCGAACCGCTTACAAACGAGTTCCCGTGACTCAGTACAAGCCGGTCACCAGTTCCGACCCTCGAACGGGCTGCACGGTGACTTGCATGAAGCCGTGCACGACCTACACCTACCAATGTCAGCGGGTTCCCTATACGACCTATCGACCTGTTTACCGAACCGAGACTTACAAAGTTCCCGTCACAACAATTACCAACGACTGTGCAACCGGAACTTGCAGCACTTGTCCGACGGGCACTTTCGGGACCTCGGCTAACTTCGCACCGGTGGCTAACTTTGCTGCTCCGGTGGACGGGTGCAGCACTTGTGCAACCAACAACTACAGTGCTGCTGTCCAAACGCCGACAAGCACCACGCAAACTTACACGGTCGACCCGAATAATGGTTTGTCAACGGGCGGAGGTTTCAGCCCAACACCGGCCGACCGAGCCCCAACGCTCGACGGAATCCCTAACCCACAGTCATCGCAGCGTCCGAGCTTCAACTCGTTTCGCCCCGAAGCTGGCCGAACCTTGAATGCGTCAGCACCGCAGTCGATCAATGACCAGCTACACCAGCCGGCAGTGATTAACTTCGATGGACATACTGCACGAAACCCGGTTCGCAAGAGCTGGGATTACACGCCGGTTCGATTTGCAAGTGTTGCGGCTCCAACAGAGCGACGAGTGACGGCTTTTGCGGGCACTGCCTTGGTAAAGAAGCCCGCTCGGAAAAGTCGCTGGGTTGAAATCGACTAAAGCGATTTGCCAAAAAATTAAATTCTCAAAACACCCTCGGTCGCTCTGGCTGTGGGTGTTTTTGCTTTACGGTTGAGTTGAAAATCGACAATCAGTTGATGTGATCGAATCAAGCGAACAGCACGGTCGAGTTCGTTGTGGTATCGTGTAAGCTTGCAGGAAAAAGTCCAGCGTAAGCGTTTTAAGCTACCAATTTCTTGAAGGCCATTGCAACCATGAACTCCATTCTTCCTAAGGCAACATGCAGTTTGATTTTGATCGCGTCGTTGTATGTTTTGCCGAACGTTCGCGCTCAGCAGGTGACCGCGCCGGAGGGCTTTGAAGTTTTGTTCAATGGTCAAGATCTTTCTAACTGGCACGCGGTCAAAACTTACAACCCGCGAGAATTTGCCAAGCTGGCAACGGCTCAGCAAATGGAAATGATTGCCAAAGCGAAGACGACGACAGGGCAACATTGGTCGGTCGAGAACAAAGAAATTGTGAATGATGGCGAGGGGCCTTTTTTGACCACCGACCGATCCTTTCGCGACTTTGAATTGTTGATTGAATATAAAACCGTCGCGAAAGCGGACAGCGGCGTTTACCTGAAAGCGACGCCGCAGGTTCAAATTTGGGACACCACTGAAGCCGGCGGGAAATGGGGTATTGGCGGGAAAAGAGGCTCGGGAGGGCTCTGGAATAATTCGCCCGGAGCGGCCGGCAAGGATCCTTTGGTCAAGGCGGACAGGCCTTTTGGGCAGTGGAATCAACTGCGGATCTTGCAGGTTGGCTCGCGAACCAACGTTTGGCTCAACGGCGAACAAGTGGTTGAGCATGCGATTATGGAAAACTATTGGAATCGAAAATTGCCGTTGGTGGCGGACGGGCCGATTCAACTGCAAACCCACGGCGGCGAGATTCGCTGGCGAAATGTTTTTGTTCGCGAGTTGTCACCGCAGCAAGCGAATGAGTATTTAGCCAAGCAAGCGGCAGACGGGTTTCAGGAAATTTTCAATGGCAAAGATTTCGCTGGCTGGAAGGGGCCTGTCGACGGTTACGAGGTGGTCGATGGAAGTTTGAAGTGCAAAAAAGGAACCGGTGGGACGATCTACACCGCCGATGTTTATTCCGACTTTGCGGTTCGTTTTGAATTCAAATTGCCGCCGGGAGGAAACAACGGTTTGGCGATTCGCTATCCGGGGACCGGGGACACTGCGTACGTTGGAATGACCGAACTGCAAGTGTTGGACAATGAATCCAAGAAGTTCAAGGGGAAGTTGGATCCTCGACAGTACCACGGATCGGCTTACGGAAAAGCGGCAGCGCATCGAGGTTACTTGAGGCCGGCTGGGCAGTGGAATTTTCAAGAAGTCACGGTGGTCGGGTCGACGATCAAAGTTGAGCTAAATGGTACTTTGATTTTGGATACCGATATTAGCAAGGCTGCGGATCTGATGTACGGCGACAAAAAGCATGCCGGCAAGGACCGAACCGAGGGGCATTTTGGTTTTGCCGGGCACAACGATCCGGTTGAATTTCGAAACGTGTTTTTGAATGACTTGAGCGGCAAGTAAGCCTTCGTTGACGCAGTCGTAAGGCGATCGGCAGTTGAATTTCTACCGCTGAAGTTTGCAACGATTGCGAATCTTGGGCATCTTGCCCGGTAGTTTCTCAATCGCCTTTCGCCTAAGGTAAGCTCTCAGGCTGCGGCGATTGTTTTTTTGATCTGGCGGAAAACTTGGTCTAACATTTTTTCCGTTAGCCGGCCGGTGAAGGTGTTCTGTTGGCTGGGGTGGTAACTGCCGAACAGTTTTCGGCCTTGCCCGAGGTCGAATGTTTCGCCGTGTCCGAACTTTGGCATTCTTTTGGGCTTGTCGATATATTCCAGTTCGACCATCGATTTGATCGACTGCTTCCAAGCCAATCCGCCGAGTGCCAAAACGACGGTCGGGTTGGCTAATTGGAGTGTTCGCAAAAAGAACGGCTGGCAGTTGGTAAGTTCAGCCGAGGTAGGTTTGTTGTCTGGCGGTGCACAGCGTCCAATGTTGGTGATGGCGGCATCGATCAGTTTCAGGCCGTCGCGAAGCCCTGTTGATTCGGCTTGCGTGGCAAAGCCGGCTTTAGACAGGGCTCGATAAAGCCAATCGCCGCTGCGGTCACCGGTGAACATGCGGCCAGTGCGGTTAGCCCCGTGTGCGCCGGGAGCCAATCCAACGATCAACAGGCTAACGTGTGGCGATCCAAAATTAGGGACTGGCTTGCCCCAATAATTTTGATTTTGATACGCGCGACGCTTCGTGCTTGCTATGTTTTGGCAGTGCTCGATTAAGCGAGGGCAGCGATCGCAGGCGATGACTTCTTGACGCAGTCGGCGCCATTTGGCTTTACTCAACTGGTTCGTCGCCTTCGCTGGTATTGTCCTCGGATTGTTCGGCTTCACCCTGTTTGGCTTTCAGCACTCGCTCTTTTTCTTTTCTGCCTTCTTCCTCTTCGGCCAAGTACTTTCGTTTCAAGCCGCGGATTTTTCTTTCGAAAAAGAACAGGGCAAACACGATCGCCATCACACCGCCAAGCTTGAGCCAGATGTTGTCGCCCGACAGGTACTCATTGAAGAATCGAGCACCGATCAGCATGACTCCGTTGCCGAGGACGCTGCCCATAAAGATCGCGATCAAAACTCGGGCGCGCGTCATGCCTAGCAAGCGGCCAAAGATTGTTCCGCCGATGCTGCCCGTCGTCGAAGTCGGGAAGATCACAAAAAAGATCAGGCCCGAGAACGCCGCTCGTCGAATCCAAGGTTGCTTGGCCAGCACGAAGCGTCCGTCGGAGACGAGGTCTCGAAGTTTTTGGCCCAGCAGTGGAACGCGAAATAAAATCGCCATGTGGAAGGCGACAAAAATTGCCACCATCATGTCCAGCCAAGTTAACATCAAAAACAGCTGCGACGCGTCGAGCTGTTCCAAGCAATAAGTTTCGAACCAGCGAATCAAAAAAAATCCGGCCGGCTCTTCACTGGGTGTGCCGTCGCCCATCAAAATGATGAAGCGTCCCATCACAAAAAACGCCGTCAGCGCCGCGACGAAAAACGCGATCGCTTTGGCCCAACCGACCGTCAAGTAGATCAGCAGCAACGCAACGCCGGTAGCGACTGATGGACCGACCAACGCCGCCCACCAGACGATCGCAGGATCCTTCTGTTCGGCAAAGTCCGCTAAGAGGGCGTCTTCCAGAGTAATAGCTGGACTTTCGGTTTGGTTTTCGGAAGAGTGGGTCACAAACGTTCCTGAGCGTTCAGTTTGCTCGAGTCAATTAAACAGGTTAGGACAAAACGAATTTGTTTTTGCTTTGCCGAAGGTATCGAAGGCACGAAATTGGCAGCCGCGAAATTTATTTTCGGGAAACTAATGGGAAGCCAGACAACGTTTTATTCGTCGCACCAGCTAAAAACCTTGGGAGTTTTCAGTCGATCCAATCCTTGGTTAGGCATAAAAAGTTGGCCCATGCGTCCGCTCAAGCCGCTACGCCTGCTTAGCCTGCCGCTCAGGCCTACGCGGAAACCCAATCCTCACAAAGTACTAGATTGAAATTCAGCCCAAGTTTGCCCGAAACTTTAACCCAAAACTCCCAAATTGAGTACATCTGGTGTCCTTAGGCTGAAAAAATTATTTTCGACATTACAAACTACCCGTTTAGTAATGCCTATCGACCCTTTATGGGTACAGCCAAATCATGATAAGATTAACAGTTAATTACGCGCAGCACGTCGAAGTTGCTGGCAAAAACACAGGCTAACACCGGACGATCCCAAGATGGATCCCATCAAAATTGATGTCACAATCATTGCCCGCGATCTCAAGCTGGCTCCTCAAAACGTCGAAGCGGCGATCACTCTGCTGGACGGCGGAAACACGATCCCGTTTATAACCCGGTTTCGCAAAGACCAAACCGACGGTTTGAACGAAAACCAGCTGCTGGCGATCAAACAAAAGGTGGCTCAGCTTCGGGCGTTGGCCGAGCGGAAGGCCACGATCTTGCGGGCGATTGAGGGACAAGCAGGAGCGACGGCGGAGCTGCGCAAGAAAATTGAGTCGACGGCGTCCAGTCGCCGGCTCGAAGATTTGTACTTGCCTTTTAAAACCAAGAAGCAAACTCGTGCTTCGGTCGCACGTCAACAAGGTTTGGTTCCACTGGCTGACGAGATATTTAATTCGACAACCGCTGAAGTTGATTTCGCGGGCCGAGCAACCGATTTTGTTCGCGTCGACAAAGGGCTCAATTCGGTCGACGACGTAATTAAGGGCGTTGGCGATTTGATCGTCGAACGGTTTTCAGAAAACGAAACGCTTCGATCGAGCCTGCGAAAGCTCTACCGCGAAACGGCCACGCTTTCTTCTACGCTGATTGAACGAAAACAGCCTGATGCGGCCGCTGATGGTCCGTCTT
>CAZROJ010000010.1:9706-11513 GCA_964601665.1 uncultured Pirellulaceae bacterium | reverse complement strand
AGGAGCAATCGACGCAGGAGCAACCGCAGGCGAAAGATTCTAGCGCGGGTCAAACGCCAGTGGCGGTCGTTGAAGTGGCGAAGCCGGAAGTCAAAGACGCTTGTGCAAATGTCAACGCTGCGGCAACGCAAGAACCAACCGGCGAACCATCGACCGATGCAGTGCCGGATTCGGCGGCACCCGATGCAACGCCTCAGACGATTCAGCCTGATGGCCCAGCGACGGCGGACTCGGCAGAGAATGAAGCTTCGGCGGCGCCGGTTGAACCGGCTGTCGAAGTTGCGAAAGATGCGAAAGATGCGGCTGCGCCAGCCGCTGGAATTGCCTCGCCTGAAGCGGATTCTCTCGGCCAAGTCCAGGGAAAACTGGATTCGAATTCAACGGCAGAGGCTGATGCAGGCAAGCCCAAGAAGAAAAAGAAGCGTAAGAAAAAGAAAAAGAAACAAGCAGATCCATTTCAAGAATTTGACGGCTTTGAGCATTCGTTGAGCAAACTGCCGCATCACCGCGTTTTGGCGATCAATCGCGGCGAACGCTCGGGTCGAGTTAAAATCAAACTGAAAATCGACCAGGCCAAGGCAACAGAAATTGCCGTCAAAGAATTGGTTCCCGAAGGCCATCCGTCGGCTGATTTTTTGAGCAAGTGCGTTGGCGATTTGCTGACCGGTTCGTTATTGCCGAGTATCGAAAGAGAGGTTCGACGCGACATTACTGAACAGGCCGAACGTCATGCTGTTGAAGTGTTCGCTAACAACCTGAAGAATCTGTTGTTGCAGCCGCCGATCCGGAATCGCACGATTTTGGCGATCGATCCGGGCTATAAACGCGGTTGCAGTGTCGCTTTGATTGACAATTGCGGGAACTTGATCGAATCCGGGCAGGTCTTTATCGTCGGCAATCAGACCCGCCGTGACGAAAGTAAAGAGCGAATCCGAGATTGGGTGAAAACGCATTCGGTCGACGTTATCGCGATCGGTAACGGCGCTGCTTGCCGTGAAGTCGAGCAAATGGTTTCTGATTCGATCGCTGAATTTCTGCAAGATGAGGAAGTTCAATACGCGGTTGTAAACGAGGCAGGGGCGAGTGTTTATTCAACCAGCGAAACGGGGCGTGAAGATTTTCCGGACCTTTCTCCGGCGATACGCAGTGCGGTTTCAATCGGTCGGCGTTTGCAGGATCCGTTGTCCGAGTTGGTCAAGATCGCACCCGCGAACATTGGCGTCGGTATGTATCAACACGATGTCAAGGCGAAGCACTTAAGTGAGTCGTTGGATGACGTGGTGCAGTTTTGCGTGAATCAGGTGGGTGTCGACCTGAACACCGCCGGTCAAGCTCTGCTGAAGTACGTTTCGGGGCTGAATGCGTTAACGGCCCGTCGCGTGGTCGAGTACCGAGCGGAACACGGCCGGTTTGGCAGTCGCGATGAGCTTAAAAATGTGACGGGTTTTGGTGATGCAACGTTTGTTCAGTCGGCAGGGTTCTTGCGAATCCACGGTGGCCAAAACCCGTTGGATGCAACAGGAATCCACCCTGAAAGTTACGATATCGCCACGGACGTTTTGAAACGTGTTGATGCAAAAGTTGAAGAGATCTTTCCGCGTTGGTTGATGCAACCGGCGTCAAAAGAGGTTGCGCAGAAAGTGGCCGCTGGGATTTCAGATTCAACCGGCCTGGACCAAGCCGCCGAGGTTTCCGTTTCAGCTGAGTCGACAACGCCGACAGAGACGACTGACGCGAGTGAATCGATGCCGGCCAGTGACGCGGCGGGATTGCCGACGGCCGAGCAGGCTGCGACGAATGAAAACGC
>CAZROJ010000010.1:8458-9606 GCA_964601665.1 uncultured Pirellulaceae bacterium | reverse complement strand
GCAACTGAGGAAAAGGCAACTGAGGAAAAGGCCGTCGAAAAAACGACTGGCGTGATCGCGAATTTGGTTTCGCAGGATGGCCAGACGCCCGATAGCGAAGGGGATGTTGACGATGCGAAGACCGTGGACCGAAGGCAGTTTGACCAGCGGCGCAAGGACGTGATTAAGAAGCTGACGGAGCTGGATTTGGCCCAAATCGCCCAGGCACACAGTTCGGGGGTTTTGGCGGTAAAAGATATCGTGATGACGTTCAAGCGGCCTGCTTGGGACCCGCGTGATAAAGTCAAAAAGCCAATTTTCCGACGAGGCATTTTGAAGGCGGACGACCTGAAACCCGAGATGCAACTGGACGCTCAGGTTGTCAACGTGGTTGATTTTGGGGTGTTTGTTGACATCGGCTTGGGCGAAAGTTCGCTGGTCCACGTGAGTCGACTTTCGAGTCATTACATTGCAGATCCGCACAAAGTTTTTGCGGTCGGCGATGCAATGAAAGTTTGGGTCGTCGAAGTTTCGTCCGAACAGCGAAGAGTAAAACTGACGGCAATCCGGCCGGGGACCAAAAAACCAGGACGTCGCAGTCGCCCGACTCGCAGCAAGCCCAAAGAAGAATCAAAAGAAACGGGGCAAAGACCGACCGGACGCAGGTCGTCGGCGTCGCCGGATCACGCCAAACGTGGTGCCCGCCGACCTGGTAAATTCGATGGTGGACGAGGCGGTAGTGGCGGTGGCAATCGGCGAGATTCTGGCTACTTCAAAAAAGACAAACGCAAGGCTAAGCCAAAGCCGGTCAAACCCATTACGGACAAAATGTTGACTGGCGATGAACCCATGCGTTCTTTTTCCGATTTGGCTCAGTTTGTAAAACGCAAACCAGAACCTGAGAAAAAAGAAAATGGTGATGCTGGCGGTCAAGCGGAAGAATGAGCCAGTCGATGAACGGTGTTTGCTGTTTGCAGTCGTTTAATTGCTACCGTTCAGGACGCTTTGCGGATCGATTGGCCCGTGTCAGGTGTGGGCGGATGAATAATACGAAGAGCTTATCCCACAACTAGTGAGCCGACGGCGCTAGCCGCGGGGATTTTGAGTTTTGGGATAAGCACTAAATTGACTCGTCTGACATCGACGGCTTCGGCTGAATTTGTCTTGGG
>CAZROJ010000010.1:6851-8358 GCA_964601665.1 uncultured Pirellulaceae bacterium | reverse complement strand
AATTGAATAAATCTAAATAACGTTACGGAAAAAAATAATGGCAACCCCGACTGAAAGACTAAAAGAGTTAGGTTTTGAGCTGCCGCCAGCCCCGTCGGCACTTGGTATCTACAAGCCAGCAATGACGGTTGGTGGGCTTTGTTACACGTCGGGGCATTTGCCAGTTTTGATGGACGGTGAAGTGATGACCGGTTGCGTTGGTGGCGATGTCGATCAAGATTTTGGATACCGGGCCGCCCGGCAAGCGGGACTTACCATGCTGTCGACGCTCAACGAGTACTTGGGCTCGATCGATAAAGTTGTTCGCGTTGTGAAGCTGCTGGGAATGGTCAATTGCACCAGCGAATTCACTCAGCAACCGGCCGTCGTCAATGGTTGCAGCGAATTAATGAGAGACGTTTTCGGTGCGGATGTCGGCATTGGAACGCGGAGTGCCGTTGGAGTTGCAGCGCTGCCGTTGGGGGTAACGGTAGAGATCGAGGGCATTTTTGAAATCAGCTAAAATTTCGAACTTTTTTGCAATCCCGAGCGTAAGCAAAACGGGTTGACGTATTTTAACAGGCTTTCAAGCCAAAGCCTGTTCGGTCTCCTCATCGAGTGAAAGATTTTGTGCTGTCGCGAGGTGGAGGGATGGGCGCGGCGAGTTTATTGCTCAATCAGTAAGCCGACGGCTCTCGCCGCAGGCGTTTTGAGTATTGGAGTAAACGCGAGTGTATTCCTAGTTTTCGTTTCGATTAGTGTGTTCATTTTTAAGCATCTTTTTCTTAATCAGCAGTCATGAGCGACAATACGCCTTACCAAGCACCTGCCCCAGCAGGAAATGAATTTCAGTACCGGACGATCAGCAAAGCGGCGATTGCGAGCGTTGCGTTTGCGGTTCTCGGATTGTCCGCGTTCATTTTTCCGGCCTTTGTATTATTGCCAGTCGTTGCGATTGGGTTCGGGATTGCAGCAGCAATTGAAATTAGAAAGTACCCCGAGGAATTATCCGGAAAACTTGCATCGCAGATTGGTATTTGTTTTGGGGTAGCGATCGTAGTTGGAAGTATCGCGACTCACACTTACATTTATTACACCGAAGTGCCGGAAGGTTATTCGCGAATTTCCTTTGCTGATTTAAGATTAAATAAGCGTACCGAATTGCCATTTTCAGAGAAGGCGAGGGAGTTCGACGGCGAGAAGGTATTTTTGAAGGGCTACGTCCGACCCGGCGATCGTAGGTACAATCTAAAAGATTTTATTTTGGTCGGTGACTTTGGCGATTGTTGCTTTGGGGGAAACCCCGATATTACCGAAATCGTTTCCGTCAATATTCAATCGGACGATCGCGTTGATTACTCGCTGGGAACACGTAAAATTGGTGGTATCTTTCGGCTGAACGAAAGCACTCGGCGTGTCAACGAAAAAGACATTCCTCAGGTATACTACACCATCGAAGCCGATTACATCCGCTAGCGGTTCTTGAGCGAAGTGGGCGGGGCGATTGTTAACGGCGTTCGCTTGGCAA
>CAZROJ010000010.1:0-6751 GCA_964601665.1 uncultured Pirellulaceae bacterium | reverse complement strand
GATTTTGGCTGAGTGATTTTGGCTGAGTGATTTGGGCTGAGTGATTCCCCACGACCTTCCTGGGCGACGCATTTTCCGTTTGGTCGCCACGGGGTGGTAGAAGTATTGAGTTGTAAGTTACCCACGAACGTTTGCATTCTTCATTATTTAGCGTCGGGCAAGCAAATGAATTCTAGTTTCCGAATTGGCTTGGTTTTATTGGCGACGTTGTTTCTGTGTTTGCATGCTCAGGTTGGTTTAACGCAGCAATCAAAGACTGCGAATCCAGGAGCCAAAGCGGCCTCGTCAACTGAACAAGCAGCGGAGGAAAAACCTAGTTCAACGAAGGCAATTTCTCAGCGAGAAACGAAGAAAAGCAATTTGAACGTCGACAAACCGGCGGTAAATTCTGCAACCGACGGTGCAGCGAAGGACGAAACGAAAGCTGGCAATGGCGATCAAGGACCGGACAGACAAGCGTTGGGGACTGCTGGATCTGCGCAGCCTGCAGGACCTGAAAAGCCAGCGAAGCCAACCAAGTCGACGGTTGGCTCGCGCAGATCCAAGAATTTCGCGATTACGTTTAATGATCTTAAATTCGAAATGGAAAAGACTGAGAAATTTAGCCGAACCATGTTGACGGAAAAGATCAACGGATATCACGGCGGCAAAGTCAAAATTCGCGGCTACATTCGACCGAATTTTAAGCAGACCGGTATCACGAAGTTTATCTTCGTTCGTGACAACAAGGAGTGTTGTTTTGGTCCGCAGGCGGCAATTTTCGACAACATCCTTGTGCGTTTGGGCAAAGATCAATCAGTCAATTACACTGTTCGACCGGTGACCGTTGAGGGTAATTTTGTGCTGAAAGAGTACAACGGTCCGGACGGAAATGTGTGGTCATTGTATCGCATGTACGACGCAAAAGTTGTCAGGTAGTCGCAAGACATGATTTCCATTTTAGACCTGAAATTCAAATATCCGCGTTCCGATTTTTCGCTTCAGATCCCCAAACTCGAAATTCAAGCAAACGAAAAAATTGCGTTTGTTGGTCCGAGCGGTTGTGGGAAAACCACTTTGCTTAATTTGATCGCTGGGATTTCAATTCCCGATTCGGGAACGATCAACACCGCCAACTGTAGCGTTTCGGCGATGTCGGATGCGGCCCGTCGTGATTTCCGGATTTCAAAAATTGGCATGGTCTTTCAGCAGTTCGAGCTCGTCGATTATCTGGATTTGAAGCAAAATATTTTGCTGCCATTTTTGATCAACCAATCCTTGGGGTTGACCAAGGAGGTCGAATGCAGAGCGAGTGGTTTGGCGGCCGAAATGGGATTGGGAGACAAGCTCAAGCGATACCCCAGCCAATTGTCGCAAGGAGAAAAACAGCGATGTGCAATCTGCCGGGCATTGGTGACGCAACCGAAATTGATACTCGCCGACGAACCGACTGGGAATCTGGACCCAAAAAATAAGTTCGCAATCATGGAGTTGATGTCAGAGCAATCGCGGCGGCATGGGCAAACTTTGATCATCGTCACGCATGATATGAGTATTCTCGATGGGGTCGACCGCACGCTTGATTTTGAACAATTCCGTCAGGATGATATCGAGATGGGCGAGGCAGCCCGATGAATGGTCCTTTCAGGTTGGCGTGGAACTACATTTGCCACCATAAATTTAAGTCGTTGGTTCTAATTGCCAGTATCGTGCTGACGGTTTTGCTGCCGGTTACGATTCGAATCTTGCTGTGGCAATTTAACCAAAAAATTGTCAGCCGAGCGGACGAAACGACTGCTGTGATTGGTGCCACGGGAAGTGATCTGGATCTGGCCTTAAATGCGACTTACTTTCGGTCCAACAGCAACCTCGTGCCGCTGCGGTACGATGAACTTGAATTTATTCGTGAAACTGGGTGGGCAAAAGGGGTGCCGATTCACGCTAAATTTACCGCCAAGTCGTTTAAAGTTGTCGGCACGTCGTTGGATTATTTTGAATTCCGAAGTTTGAAACTTCGCGACGGATTCTTCTTTGCAACGCTGGGCGACTGCGTGTTGGGCAATGAGGTGGCTGAATCGCTTTCGTTGTCGGTTGGCGATCAAATCATATCCGATCGGAAAAACGCAATCGCGTTTGGGGGAGAAACGCCGCTGCGAATGAATGTCGTAGGTATCCTGGGAAAGCGGGGCAGTCCCGATGATCGAGCCGTGTTTGTTGATGTCAAGACGGCTTGGGTGATTGAAGGACTCGGGCATGGTCACGAAGATTTGTCCGACGAGCCAGAGGACAGCGTCAAAGTGTTACAGAAAACCGAGAAGCAAGTGATTGCGAGTGCTGGCGTTGTCGATTTTATTGAGATTACCGATTCCAATATTCAGTCGTTTCATTTTCATGGCGACACGGCGGAATTTCCGCTGACGTCGATCATCGCAATTGCCGACAGCGAAAAAAACGAAACGTTGCTCGAAGGACGGTATGAGACGGGACGGGCCAATTTGCAGTTTACGCGGCCTCCCAAGGTCATCCGAGAATTGATGGCCATGGTTTTTCAGGTCAATCGTTTTTTTGAAGCGAATTCGTTTTTGGTGGCAGTCGCAACGGCGATGTTACTTGGGCTGGTCGTCGTTCTGTCGTTGCGGCTTCGTATGCGAGAGATGGAGACGATGTTCCGGCTGGGCAGCAGCCGAAGCACAATTGCTTGGCTGCAGATTTGGGAATTGGCGATTATTCTATTTTTTGCTGCCGTAATTCTTGCCGGGCTGATTGGGTGGATTTGGTCGATTTCGGACGGCGTCGTCCAAGCTCTGCTGACCCAGGGATAATTTTAATCGGTGGCGATTTGCAAGCATTGGCGAGCCAACGACTTGGAAATCGGATTGTTGGCGAGATCGTCAATTTGTTGTTGGGTGACCGGGGCCAGCCACAATAGGTTGACGGGATCGTTGCGGAACGGGGGTGGCGGCGACGTTGAGTCGTCGCGGATTAGTGCGTCATCGATCAGCATCGCGTGTTCTCGGTCGTCAAAAATTCCCGACAAGCTGCAGCTATGGCCACTGCCAAGCCAAGTGAAGTGGCTCCAAGGGTAGGCTGCCAGCTGACTGAGTTTCGCTCTCGCTTGATCAACAATTGACTCGGATGCGAGAGGGTTGGGGATTCTTAAGCCAAGCTCGATTCTTCGAAAACGGCTTGGTTGGTCGGTGGACAGCTCGACCAACGGCTGCGGTAATAGCGACATGGCGACCGTCAGAAGGAGTACTGAATCGGGTTGTTTGATCTGTAGCAATCCCCGAGGTGGAAACTTGCCACCGTCAATTGAAAAGTAGTTGCTCGACGAGGTGTCGGCGAGGCTAGTTTCTTCTTCTGATTCGAAGCGATCTCGGTAGTAGCCGAGTTGTTCCGGTTGCAGCGTGGCAAATGGATTGGCGTTGCTTTCGAATGATTGCCAAAAGGAATTTGCGTTCGCGATGCGTCGCTGAAGCATTTCATTCTGCGGCATCGGCCAACAGACTTCGTTTTCAGCCCCGCATTGGGCGGCATAACCATGGAAGCCATCTCTTCCGCTCCACGGTGGGATCACCGCTAAAACGCGATCGATTTCATTCGATGAGTCGATCTTAACTAAAGCCGCTGCGTTGCCTTCTTCCAGCCAGACGACGTGAATCTTCTCAGGTGATAAATTTGGCAGGCCTTCCCGATCGACTGTGAGTGTTCGAGGCAGGATCGTTGGAATGCCCTTTTCAAGTTCCGATTGGTTGAAGACAAGAGGACCGCGTTCAAGGTTTTGTACCCAAACGCATCGCGTGCCAAACTTTGGTTTACCTGAAGCGGAGTTTGGGTTTTCGTTTAAGAAAAAATAGACGCAACGTCCATCGTGTTGAACGATCGCATCGATATTTCCTATCGGTGATGTCTGGAACAGTAGGGTCTCAGGATCCACAATTAGTGCTGCCGTTAATGCGCTTCGTTTGGGAATACGGCATGTCAGTCACGCCGCCAAGGAATCTTTATCGTACTGGCAACGATCAAGCTTGACCACTCGACAAAACAAACAACCGCACTGCTTTAATCAAAGTGAATTAAATGATTTAGGCGTGGCGGTCGTTGGTCTTGTTTTTGGATTTGCCTGGCTCAATGTGCGGTCGCGAAAAGGGTTTGTCGGTTAGGGCGGGGCTTGTTTTTGCGCTACCTAAATATCGTGTCAGCTCGCGTTTCAAGTGTTTCAGTCGAAATGGCTTTGGGATAATTCCGGCGACGAGCGTTTGTTCTCTAAAACGTTCTAAGCGTTGATGCGAAAATCCGCTCATGATGAATACTGGCGTCTGTTGCTTTCGAGCTTCCAATTCGGCAAGCAATTCGCCAGCGCTCATTTGCGGCATGGCCACATCCAGAAGGATGAAATCGAAAGCGTTGGGAGCGACCTGTGCGTCAAGAATTTGCAACGCTCGATTTCCACAATGAGCCGGTGTGACGATCAGTCCTAAGCTTTCTGCCATGCGTTGACAGGTGTCAAGGACGACTGGCTGGTCATCCACGACAAGGATTTTTCTGCCGCTTAAATTATCTGTCGGCAAATCATCGAATTCGTCGAGAAGTTCTTTTGCAGGGACTGATTTGGAGTGCTGATCGACGGGAAGTTCCGGGATCAGGAGTTGAAAGGTTGTGCCTGGGCCATCGTTGGGTCGGCAGCGTACCCATCCCTCGTGTGTTTCAGCGGCTCCGTAAGCGATGGAGAGTCCGAGTCCTCGGCTGGCTTTGTTTTTTGTCGAAAAGTAAGGTGCGAAAATTCGTGCGATTTGTTCCGGAGCGATTCCCGTTCCTTGGTCTTTGACTTCCAGCACACAAAAATCGCCACCCGCTTCTCGCGATCCGAATAAGTCTAGAGATTGTCCATCTTCGACAAATTCTTTGAAAACTCGAACAGTAATTTCAGAACCCGCTGCGGAGGCCTCGACTGCATTGGTTACGAAATTTAGCAGCACTTGCAGGAGCTGCATTTTGTCCCCGTGAACCAAAAGCTGTTCGCGATTTGTTTCTACTGCAAACTGATGGTTGATCGATGTTGAACGGACGAGTGCGATTTCATCAGAGATAAACTCGTTGAGGTCAAATGTTGTTTTTGTCGAATGCCTCTTGCCTGCATAGTCCAGCATCTTTTGCGCCAGCTGTTGGGCTCGGGAAGCCGCGTCGCTAATTGCATTGACGCGATCGCTCTGTTCGAGCGACTCATTGGAGGAAAGGCTATCACTATCTTCGAGCGACTTTTTGATCAGTTCTACGTTTCCGCTAACGCCTTGGAGCAAGTTGTTGAAGTCGTGGGCAATGCCTCCTGCCATCAGTCCGAGGCTCTCAGATGCTTTGAGTCTTTCGACCTTTGTTTCGAGTGCCAAGACTTTATTCTTTTCATCCACGAGTGACGCTTTTTGCTCGGCTAATTCAGCGCGGAGTGCCAGTTGAACAACTCGAAATCGGTAAGCTGCTGCCCCGGCCAGCAATGTTAAGAGCGAGGCGATGCTAATCCAGAGGTAGCGAAGTTGGGCATTTTCTGAAATCGACAGGAGCGTATTTAATTCTTGGGTTTCCTGTTGTAGCTCCTGAGATTTGGATTCCGCCATTTCGAGTTCGTCCGCATTTTCGAAACTTTTTCGTAGCTCCTGAACCGCGGTAAGATCTGACTCCCGTTGAAGTAACGATAGTTCTTTTCGTTTTTGCACATCATGGATAGCCGCCTTAGTTTTTGGGCCATTGTCGGATTCCACTTTAAGTTTCGCATCTTGGAGGTCACTAAGTATTCTTGATTTTTCGATCTCAGAAAAGTTACTTATATCCATGACGTTTTTCGCTTCGATGAGATGTCCCATTGCATTCTCGTAGTCGCGATTTCGCCCCTCAATTCGGGCAATGCTTCTCAGATTTCGCACGATGTCAATTTTGCTGCCAAAAACTTTGTTCGCTTCTAACCTATTTCGATGCAAACGATTCATCCGATCGACATCGCTCGGAATAATTGCCAACTGACGGTTTAGCGTGTGTAAGCGATAGAAGGAAAGCGATTTTTCATGGGCAAGCTGGCTGGCTTGTTCAAGAAAGCGATCCTTGTCTTGAAGTGAAAGGTTTTCCTCTTTCGATCGAATTAGCGCCGCCACGACTTGCATGTCTGGTGACTTTGAAAACAAAGGATCGCTGATTAACGTTTCAACGGCCTCGTTGACTTGGGCAGCGGTTAGCGAGTCCTGAGTCGTTTGCATTGTATAGAACGCTTTTGCTACTGCGACAATCTCTTGGTCGGTGGCCAGATTTATCGCTTCGCCGAGCGACTCTAGCATTCTCCGGCGAGCACCGGCTTCTGATTGATAGTCACGGTAAGCGGCATTGTGGCTGACTTTTTCGAACCAACGAAGCTGAAGTACCCTCAGGATCAAGGTGAGATTTGGAAATTCCTGCGGAGCGTCTAGTTGGACCGAGAGCATGCCAGCGGAGCCAGTCGTGCGTAAACCAACATTACGTACGGTCAAAAATTCCAACTGCGCAAACGCGACTGCTTTTTCTACATCATTGTGAAACTCGTCTTTTGTGGTCGTGGACTGAATTATTTCCAGCGATTCATTCAGGCTCGTAAAAGACAAAAGGAAAGATCGTTTGATCTGCTGCGCTGCCAGGCAGCTACGTTTTTTTGAGGCCTTGACCTCGCCAGGAATAAAAGTCTCGGTTGCGACTGCGGAAAGGCACAGCGAAATCCCCAGTGCCAACACAAGACAAAATCGAAGTTTTCTTG
>CAZROJ010000009.1:14618-40534 GCA_964601665.1 uncultured Pirellulaceae bacterium | reverse complement strand
CCGATAAAGTCGCATTCGTAGTCGTGCGGTTGACCGTCTTTGAAACCTTTGACCATGAACTTTTCTTTAAAGGCCACTGCTTTAGCACCCAAAGAAATCGACGTCCGCTCGGGCGAGGTTTTGCCGGATTTAATTAAGTCGGCGTCGACCGAATCGAGCAAACCGCGAACGGTTTCGTGGTTCTGAGTAACGAAATTCAACAGTGCGGACACGAAATCTTTCGTCGCTACGATCCGTCCTTTGTAGTCGAGGTAACTGTAGGCTTCGGAGAGGATCCCCAACCGGCCGCGGAGCCCGACGTATTCGGTGCTGTAGCGAGGTTGATGTCCGTAAGTGGTCCACGTTGTATGAGCTCGATTGAAATTGCCGTAGTAAAAAGTCAGTTGACCCTTTTGCTTCAATTGGTCTGTTACTTCGGGCATCATTTGATTCCGCAGGTAGTCGCGGATCGGCGCGGCCGTGGCGGGATTGTGAGGAATGTCGTAAGTCAAACCGTACTGGTGTTTGGATCCGTTGGTCGTATGGCAGTCGACGAACATGTGCGGATTTGCTTTGTCGATCAAACCCACCAAGGCTCGTGCCTCGGGTGATTCCAGTTTTCCAAAGTCCCGGTTCAGGTCCAAGTCTTGCGAGTTGTGCCGCTGGCCCATGCCATTGACGGGTCCGACTTGTCCCGGCCGATTGTCTTTGGCAACTTTATCGTTGGCGTCCGCGTTGTAGTTGGGAGCGAACAAAATCACGTTGTGCTTCAGCCAGCCGTGAGCCGGGTCGTGCGTCAACTCTCGCAGTATCATCAGCAAGGCTTCTTTGCCAGCGCATTCGCCGCTGTGGATGTTGCCTAATAGCAAAATCACGTTGCGATCCTCTGGTTGATCGCCCAGTGTGTAATTCGTCGTCGAAACAATCGCTCCCACCATGTCCTTGCCGTCGTGAGTTTTGCCCCAAACGAATTTGGAAACGTGTTCGGCGTGAGCATCACATTGATCGATGAATTGGACCACTTGGGCCGAACGACTGGTCGATTTGAAGTCGCTTTTTTCAGCGACAGTCAGCGGTTGGCCAGTATCAAGATCCTGGGCTTGTCCGCTGGCTGGGATGGCGCTGGCTGGAATGGCAAATCCAAACGCCACGGCCAGTAACAGAAACGTGACACGAGGGAGCGAAAAGCGATCGATTTTAGGCATGGGAACTCTCGGCAGTGGAGGATGGCAAACGAATCAAGTAACCGTTCAAGGGGTTGGTTCGACGATCCCAATGTCGCTCAACTTTCCAAGTTAATAGCGTGAACTGTGGAAGCGTTTTCCGAAAGAACCGTATCTAAAAATGGTTCGTTGTGCTGCCACTTCACGCTTGCGATTGGGAGAATCGAGCGACAATGGCCGTGAACGGTCGACTTGTTAAACAGAGTTTACCAAACTGCCACGCGAATGCGGAGCGTTAGGGTTTTGAAAACCATGACACTTCACTGTCGCCAGTAGGCGGTCGAGTCAGAGGTCGCCTGCCGTTTGCCACTCAATTTCGCAAGGCATCGCTGTGGCTTTTCAACCATTGCCGCGTCGCGACGACCAAGTGTTCGCCAATCGTTTCGCTAAAATCGTTAAGGCGGACTTGGCCTGTGACGCCCGCTTTGAGCGACTTGGCCGTGTCAACATCGATCGATAGTTCGCCATTGAAGCGAGCAGCGACTAGCTCGAAAGGGTTTTCGGCGGCTGGCGTTTTCGCGGTCGATTCAGTTTGGCGAACTGGCAATTGACCGCCGGAGAATGATGCCAAACGACCATCCACGGTGGTTGTGGCGGTGGGTTTGACCGAGTTCAAAATTCCGGCGTGCCGAACCCAACCATGCCGCGGCGCGAAAACGGCCAGTTGTTGGTCGTTCATCGAAAACGTATCGAAATCTTGCTGCCCGATCGACAGAGTAATTTTTTTGTTTGATTCGTCAACGATTTTCATCAGCGAAGTTCCCGAAGTTACAAATTGTCCGGGCAGAGATTCAAGATCAACGCCGACAATTTTTCCGTCGGTGGCGGCGAGCAGTTTTAGCGTTGATAGTTTTTGCTGTAACTCGGCCTGCTGTTGTTCCAGTGTCTCGCGCAGCAGTTGTTCGGATTGGTAGGCGACAATGTCGCGATCGGGAAGGAAGGTGCGACTTCGCAGAACCGACTTGTCGATGTCCAAGGTCAATTTTTCCAGCTGCAATTTCAGTTCGTGGTTTTCCAGTTCAACCAACAGGTCGCCTTGACGGACTTGCTGGCCCGCCACCACGTGCACTCTTTGGATAAAACCGGCAGCTTCACAACGCACATTCGCGGGGGCATCGTATTCGACCAAAGCGGGGGCCGACGAATAGGCTGGCCATGGCAAGTACACCATGGCTGCTACCAAACAGGCGATCAGGGGTGCTGTCACGCAAGAGATCCATTTTGGATCGACGCTGTTTCCTGTGGCCGGGTCGCGCCAGTTTTTGAAAAATTGAAAGGTTGGCATGCCCAGCCACATCGCCGCGCTGATCACCGCCAGCACGATTCCAAAACCATAAAACATCGCCGCCGCCAAGATCGTCAGGGAAACACAAATTAAGATTCGCCAAACAAAGGCCGCCAGCCCGTACGCTTGGATTGTCACTCGTTGGGAAACCGAGCCGTCTTCATTGGCCCGATGCAGGCCCAGTATCCATCGTTTGCCCAGACCGTGGACGAATTGCTGGCCTTTTTGATACAAGTTAGGGATCTCGACAAGATCCGAAAGGACGTAGTAGCCGTCGAATCGCATCAGGAAGTTGGCGTTGAAAAAGAGAGTCGTCAAGCTACCCAAAATCATGACGTTCATCATATGGAATCGAATCACGGGGTCGCTCGAATAACTCCACACGAGCGTCGCGATCGCCGCCAACAAGATTTCGGCGTACATCCCTGCCGAAGCCACTGCGATCCGTTTCCACTTTGAATCAAAGCCCCAGCACGAAGTCACATCGACGTAGGGCATGGGGATAAACAAAATAAACACCAAGCCGACTTCTTTCGTTCGCCCGCCAAATCGATGACAAAATAAACCATGCGCCAGTTCGTGAATGACTTTGAGAACGCCCAAGGTGACCAACATCCAGAGCCACGAATCGGCGACTAAAATTTGCGAACTGGCCGTCAGGATGGCTGCCGAATGTTGCAACAATTGAAAAAACGCCAAGCCGACCACGGCCAGCCAAACCAGCAAAAAGCTCTTGGAACACAGCCAGCCCAGCGGCGTGGCGACCGCTGCAATCAGGCGTGCGGGGTTGCCCAATGGCACTCGGATGAACAACGGGTTCAGCCGCGATACGATTGACTGCTTCGCTATGGATTCGTCCTTTTCAAGCCACCGATTGGAATTGTTAATGACCACGCCATCGTCGCCGACCACACTGGCCAAACCTGATTCCAACGCCCAATGAGTAATGCGTACGGCATCGCGAACCGTGAGTGCTTCATCGCCCAATCGGTGCGAAGTTTCTTGGACGGCTTCTTGAAGCGTCGTACCGCCATCCATCATGGACAGCAGCGCGTATTCGGGAATGCCAATCTGAAAATAACCAGACGACGTTTCATCCAAAACGACGTAGCAGCCGTCCTTGCCCTGTTCTTGGAAATCGAAGTCCAGGTCGCTACGGAGTTTTAGCCGCAGGTTGGCAAGTTCTGCCGATTCGTCGAGCATTTGATCCATGACTTTACCTAAAAATCGAAAACACGCGTTCGATGGGACGATGGAAAAGGATCCAGCCCAACGATTTGTTACCTGCAGCGATTTTGGCTTGGCCTTGCATGCCCGGCCGCAAGAGTTGGTCTTGATTGTCGATCCCAATTTCCGAAACGAACACGTTGCGATTGTTGCGAATTTCGGATTCGGGACGGATCAATTCAATCTTCCCCGTTAGCGTGTCGAAGGGGGCTCCGTCGAGCACGATCGTGGCGCTTTGCTGGGGTTGGATATAGCTGACATCCGGCTCGAAAACGCTCAACTCCAATCGCAGTGAATCCAACGGTGCGATCTCAGTCAATACATTTCCTGTTCGCAGCGGCGCACCTTGAGCGTCTTCTAGATCGCTCTGCAAAACAATGCCGTCGATGGGCGAGGCAATTCGGAGGCTGTCTTTTTTGAATTTGAGTAGTTCGATGCGAGCATTCAATTGTTGAACTTCCAGCTCGGCGATTTGGGTCGCCGCCGCGTCGCCCGAAGAACGACTGACGTCTCGCTTCTTCGTCGCAGTGTCGCGTTCGGCAACAAGGTCCGCCAGTTCCAAGATCAGCTCGCGATCATCCATCTGAGCGATCACTTGACCTTTGGAAACGAGGTCGCCCGTGCTGACAAAAGACTCCAGCAAAATCCCATCCAAAGGAGCGACCGCGAAGCGACGAACGCTCGGCTGCAACTCGCAATCGCAGGCCACTCGATGGGGAATCGGAATCATCATCGCCAACGCCAGCAGCAAGCCAGCGGCGGCGACCAGTCGTCCAACTTTGCCACCAGCAAAACGCAGTGACTGTTGTTTGATTCGCGACAGCACGCCGGCGGTGGCGTTTTGGTTGGCGAGCAGTGCGTCGGCCAAATGCGGCCCGGTGGTGTTAAAAAACCGGGTCGCTCGATCGTGCTGGTCAACTCGATCTGGCAAAACTCCCACCCATGCTCCCATGGTTTTGCCGGCACGAGTCTTTAGCGGTGCGCTCACGATGCGGCTGTTCGGGTAAGACTGGATCAGGCGTTGGTGAGCCAGTTTCATGCTGCGATCGTCGCCTTCGATGGCGGGGAGCGTTGTCGTCGAATCGCGGACCAAGGTTTCGTTCAGAGCCCGTTGAATTAGGCTCGCTTGTTTTCCGCCAAGGTCGACTTGGGCGTTGCCAGAAATTGATTGGAGAGTAACTTTGCGATGGCTGAGTCCCGAGTTTCGAGTCGGACAAAACCCGATCGCGACGACTGACGCGTCCAAAAAGGTCGCGACCTCGTTGGCGGCTAAAATGGTGGCCGCGCGGGTGGATGGTGATTCGACGATCATCGATGAAAGCTCGATCATGGCCGCCGTCGATTTGACTCGCCAATCGATTTTGTCTTCTTCGACTCTTTCCAACTGGCGGCCGAGCTGATTGGCGATCATTTGGGTGATCAACAAAAACGGTTCGACAGGGGCATTCGCCAAGTTGAGCGCCACGCCAAAACAACCGTTCGTTCGCGATTCTCCGTCGTTCATTGACAATGCCGGAGCCGCGATCACGGTCATGGAAGAATCGAGCGAAACCTTGATCTTGCCCTCGCCCAGTGCACTGGCAACCGTCGGAAGCAAGGACGAACGCGAGATGCCTAAGTTTTGATTGGCCAGTGAATTATGTTCGGCGGTGCATTCGATTTGGTTTCCAAGATCGGCAACGAAGTGGCCACACCACAGGGCGTTGGTAAATTGAGCCGTCGTTTTAAGAAGCTGCTGAATAAACTGTTCGTTGGATTCAAACTTGGTGACCAAGCCTTGCAAGTGAGTCTGCAGGTTGTCCAGCGACAGGATGTTTTGGACGGCGGATTTTGAGTCTTTCGCACGGTCGGAGAGCCGTTTGCGACGAAGGTTCGAGGCGGCCGCCAAAGTCGCCGCGCCGTCGGTCGCGGGCGATGTGCCCGATTGTTGATTGGCTGGGTTGATGGGAGTCGACATGTTGACTGTTCAAAAGGCGGATAATCGAAAACGGTTCTCAAGATTCTGTGTTGAGTCAGTTATTTAGGGGCCCGACGGCGACATGGGCGGGATCGTGGCGTGAGGCACGTAGGAAGCACTCGCATTGGTCGGCAGCTGGGCCGTTTGTTTAGGCGATGATTGTTGGTTGGCGACGACTTGGTTTAAGACTTGAGCGAGGCGTTGGGCAGTGGACCACGGCAAGGCGATTCGGTTTTTGATTGGCAACAGTGGCTGGTCACCGTCGCCGGGCAATAAGCCGGGGGAAAGCTCAAGCAAAATTTCTTCTTCGCCGGGGCTGACGAGAAATTGAGTGATGTAGTTGATGTCGGAATCTTCGTAGCGGACCAAGTATTTTTTTTCATGTTGGTTCATCAGAGTTTCCAGTGAATTAATTTTTGTATTGGGTTGAAAGTCAGGCACGCTTCAAAATGCGGCACTTTAAAATCGGTTCTCGTTGAGGGGAGTTTTGCTGGCGGTGGCGCGGATGTTGTTCAGCAAACACCGAAGACCGCTGCGGTAAGATCGATCTTGGTTATCGATCAATAGTTCAACGCGAACGGTACCGCTCTTGGCGTCAGTCACGGGCGAAACAAAATCGACGCGGGCGGTGGTATGTTGACCGGTTTCTGGAAAGCTGACCTTGACTGATTGGCCGTTCTTGAGCTGACCGGCCAGCTGCGTGGTTAAAAAGTATCGCACCCTTAAACGGTCCAAAGCTACGACGGTCGCGACTTCACTGTCGGTCGCCGAAATTGCCTCGCCAACTTGGCGTGGCAGCTCAAGGACGGTTCCAGAAATGGGCGAACGAACGGTGCGGCGTTCCAGCTGGGCTTCGATTTGTTTGACATCCATTTCCAACGAGCGATGTTGGTCGCTGGCGATTTCTAGGTTCGCTTGGGCCAAGTCGAAGTCCAGTTGAGCTTGGCGGACTTCTTTCTCGCTGGCATGCTCACGCTTGAGCAGCGTTTTCATCTGGTCCAAGTGATGCGTTTTGCTGGTCAGTTTGGCTTGGGCGGCGTTGATCTGTCCTTGCGATTTCAGTTTTTCTTTGGCACTGTTGAGCGACGCATTTAGAACTTGTGAGTCCAGCCGCCCGACGACGTCCCCCTGTTTGATCGAGTCGCCTTCGCCGACGTTCAGCGATTGCAACACACCCGATTCCGGCGATGCCACCACCACGGTAATAAACGGCTCAGTAAAGCCTTCGGCGTAGGTTGTCGAAGAGGCTGTCGAAGGTGTTTGCCCGTAAATCGGCGACGAAATCGCCAGCAAAAGCAGGCCGATTGTCAGTGAGCCAATCCATGACGTTGCCGCGGAGTCCGAGTAACGGTGCGGGCGGGGCTTCGATTGGTTTTGGATTCGTACCAAAGAGATTCTGAAAACGTTTTGCATTAGCTCGCCACCTTTTTTACTTTGTCCAACCAGAGTTCTTCGCGCATCGCTTCGATTCGCCGTTTGAAATTGGCTTGTTCGACTTTTTTTTGCAACTGGCTCATGCGTCGATCGAGCCAAGTGCTTTCAATGCCGTCGTGGGGGTTCGTCGCGCACAGGTGCAGGATCTTCCGGACCGCGGGCGGGTCAAATCGCACCAGCAGTTCGTCTTCGGCTGATACAAAAAACTGTGCACTGCCGGGGTTTCCTTGACGACCCGACCGGCCGGCAAGTTGGCGATCGATTCGGCCCGACGTGTTTCGGTCAAAACCGATCACATGCAAGCCACCGGCTTGGATCGCGGCGTCGTCGGGCTTGATATCCGTTCCGCGCCCGGCCATGTTGGTGGCGACCGTTACCATGCCTGAAAATCCAGCTTTGGAGATGACGGTCGCTTCGTCTTCGTCTTGCACGCCGTTGACAATTTGAAACGCGACGGCTCGGGCGGTCAGGTTTTCGGCGATCAATTGGCTTTGTTGGATCGTGCGGGTGGCGATCAAGACCGGTTGGCCGTTGCCGCTGCGGATGATTGTGTCAGCGACGACAGCATTGATTTTGGATTGTTGATCGGCGAAATAGTGAGTGGGCAATTCGATTCGTTGATTTGGTTTTCGCGGATCGATAATGATGATGGGCAGTTCATAAAATTTGAGAAATTCGTTTTGGTGACCGTCGGCGGTTCCTGTCATGCCGCAAAGCATCGGGTAGCGTTGGAAGAATCGTTGCCGAGATATTTTGGCAATGGTTTTTCGTTCCTCGGTAATTTCCACCTGTTCTTTGGCTTCGACGGCTTGGTGCAGGCCGTCTCGCCAATTGCGATCGCTAAAAATTCGTCCGGTGTATTCGTCGACGATCTCGACGGCTCCCTCGTTCATCACATAGTGACTGTCGCGGATCATCAAATGTTGGGCGCGCAGAGCGGCTTCAACGTACAGCCGCCAGGGACGAAGAAGTTGCGGCATCTCCGCTCGTCCCGAACAGTGAAAAAGAATGTCCCGACGTTGGTGGATCGATTGGTTTCCCTGCTGGGTCAGGGTCAACGATTTTGTTGCGGTGTCAATCGAAAAATCAGTTTCAATTTGCAGTTGAGCGGCGACTTGCTTGGCCGCTAGGTAAACCGATTTGTCCGCTGGCTCGTTTGGTGAACCTGATTCGCCCAACGCACCCGCACTTAAAACCAACGGCGTAATCGCTTCGTCGATCAAAACGCTATCCACTTCGTCGATGATCGCCGCCGAGAATCCACGTTGGATCAGAGGAGTGGTTGTCGTGGCTTCACCGAATAAGTCCTGGAGCACTTGGTTGCCCAGCCGTGTTTTGGGTTGGTGGCGACGAGCGATTTGATCGCGTAAAAAGTCAAAGCCAAGTTCGTATCCCGTTGCAAAAGTGACGTCGCAGGCGTAGGCGTTGCGTTTTTCGTCGGCCGCTGCGCCCGAGGCGGAAAGGCCGACCGATATCCCCAGAATTTCAAGCGCGGGCCGGAGGAATTCGCAATCACGCTCGGCCAAATACTGATTGACGGTAGCGACATGCACGCCGTTGCCAGCCAAGGCGAACGCAACCACGGGAAACATCGTGGTCAAGGTTTTTCCTTCGCCGGTCTGCATTTCGGCGACGGCTCCTTGGACCATCGCATATCCGGCTTGTACCTGAACATCGTAGGCCATCATTTGGTGAGTGCGGTTCAGAGCTTCCATGGCCAGAGCGGTCGCGTCGACAAGCTGGTTTGAGCCGAACTGGAATTGACCGCGGTCATCCAAGGGCGACGGATCGCGATCACGCTGGGCCGCGTGTTCGGACTGGAGAGAACGAAAGCGAGTCTTTAACTGTTGGTCTGAAATCGATGCCAGCGACGCCGCGGTTTGACGCGTAGACGCAACGAAGGCGGCAGCGCCTCGTTTGTCGGTCGAAGTTCGGATGGATCGATTAAAAAAATTCATTGTTCACTCAATGAGTTCGCCGGTTGCTCCGCGATCGAAACGCTGAGCTTTACGTCTGGCCAAAGCACCAACAATGCCAGCTCGCAAAACCAATTTGCAAGGCAACAGTGGATCGGTCGCGGAGCAAGCGGCGATAATTCAAGTAGTGGGAAAACAGTTAACAACAGTCGGAAAGCGTTAAACGTGTTGGCATACGTTCGTGAAGTGCTTGTCAAGCATTTGCGTCGCAATTTGCTGAGTATTTGCCAATCGTTTCGTCGGAAAACTTACCGACGACTGTCAGGAATCCTGTTTTGCCACGCTTGGCTATCGGCCACGCGAGCCGGGACCGTGGTTGGTGATGGTCGAGCGGGTTGGTATTCGGTTGGACTGTTTGGTTTTCCGTTTGAGCTTGAGCTTGAGCTTGAGTTTGAATTACCTAAGACGGGCGTTGTGATTTGTGCGGGAGCTTGAAAATATTCGTCCCCAATTTGCGGGTTGGGAGACGATTGGTTGTCGATCAGCTTTTCAAGGACTCGTGTCGGCAAGGCGTTGCCATTGATGACACCTTCTTGAATTTGTTCGTGCTGCAGCAATGTGCCGGTGGCTCGCTTGAGATTCATTAGAGCCAAGTTGTAAGTGGTTTCGGATTTTGCGAATTCGTATTCCGTATCCGCCAGTTGTTGTTGAGCTTGAAGAACATCGTCCAAGTACAGTCCGATCGAAGTTTCAACGCCGGGCAATGCTTCCCAGCGTTGTTCGATGCTGTCCAAGCGTTTGGCGGCGGCCTGCATGGCGTGGTATTTTGCTTTGACTTCGCGATCGGCGGTTCGGACTTCTCGAGCGGCGACCTTGGTCTCCATCAGCAGCGTTTCAACGGTGGTTCGGAATTGATTTTGAAGCTGGCGGAGTTCAAGCTGGCGACGCGTTAAGCGAGCGCGGGCGGCTCGGTTGCCCAGTGGAATTTCGTATTGAAATCCGATCGAGTAGCCGGGTTCGCCGGTTGAAAATTGATCGACAAACGCTCCGCCGATGTTGCTGTTGCCGCGGAGACCAGCGGTGAAGGTTTCTAAAATCATGTCCAAACGTGGCAGGATTTCATGCCGAGACATGCCCAGCCGGACGGCGGCACCGCGGATTTGTTTCAGCGACTGACCAATTTCCGGTCGCATTTGTAAGGCGGTCGAGAGGATTTCGCCGACTTCAAGGTTTTCGGATTGCCGGGTTGGCAAGTCCATGGGGATGATCTCAAGATTAACCGTCGTGGCCAGTTCCGGATCATTAACCAGAGCATGAATTCGCTCTTGGGCGTTGCGAACTGCCATTTCAGCTCGAACGAGGTCAGATTTGCGAGAGGTAACGGCCGCTTCGACTCGGACCAGTTGGCTGCCCACGACATCGACGTCGCGACGAGCGTACAAATCGTTGTAGATCTTTTCGGCTCGAAGGAATAGTTGTTGCTTTTGAACCAGGGTGACGCGTTCGAGGTACAGCGACCAGTAGGCGCGGGTGACTTCGAGCAGGTGCGATTGCAGCTGTCGAGAGAATTCGTGGTCGGCGACCTTGGCGTCAATGTTGGCCAAGACGATCAGGCTTTCGTTGTAGACTCGGCCGCGTCCACGAAGCAAAGGCTGCGTGTAGCTGAGCCGGAGTCGAGAGGTGCCTTGATTATTGGGTTGGAAAAACGTGGAGTTGTTGTTTTGAAAACCAAAATCTTGAGCGACTTCAAAATTACCACCGTTTAGATTTCGGCGTCGTAGGCCACCGGAGTATGACCATTGATTGGTTCGAAATCGAGGTGAGCCGCCGGTCGTCAAGATGTTGCCGACCGGTTCGCTCAGGTCGTCCCAGCGAGTATTTACAAATGCGTTCCAATCAAACGCCGCTTGAGCTTCGACGATGGCGGTTTGGCGAATGAACGGCAAGTCGCTGAAGACTCGGACTTGAGCAGAAGACTGGAGCGTTCGAACGATCAAGTTCTCCAAGTTGAGCGGCGTGCCTTGGGTGCCTTGTTGGATTCGGTTGGCCATCGCGTTTTGCCACCAAGGCGTGAAGCCTGCGGGGATTGGGTCAATGGCGATCAGCGATTGTCGTTCGGTTTGATCCGATTCGGCTGCGACTTGGATTCGTTGATGGTATTCGTCAATCGCGGTCGATTCCGCGTGCTGAGCCAAACCGGACGAAGCGGTGAGGCAGACCTGCGCGATTGCGACGGCGGCAATGGTTCGCAGGCACCGTTGAGTGGCGAGAATAGTGGTTGTAGGGACTGTCACGGGAATTGGCTCCGCAGTGAAATTGAAACAAGGTAGGATGTTTTACTTAAAAAGAATCGTGAACCAGCAGACTGGGGGGGCCGCAGACCCAAAGGGGCTGAGAATGCTGTGGGCTGGTTATCCGTTTTCTTCGGGATTTCGTACTTGAATCATTGGCAAGACGTTTGACGGGCCAGTTGCGAGCATTGATCGGGTTTTGCGGGTGACTGCAAATTTAGGATTTCTTGATGTGCGAAATCAGGCGATTGGGCACATTTTGGCGCAGTGAATCGGTCGCGTTATCCGATCATTAAGCCTGCAGGCAACCAACGAGCAGGCCTATTTTGCGTTTGTCAAAAGACGCACGGCCATTCGCGGTTCGAAAAACTAAAGCACCAACTTTTAGTCACTGCACCTCAGCGAAACTTTTCAATTTGCACCATTGTGATCTCTTGAAGCCATGGGTTTTCCCGTGCCTGCGGAGGTCGTCGTTGGTCGTTGAATGGTGAATGAGGTGCGGTTTAATTGGGCAACTCGCTTTAGCAGTTCGATCTCTGATGAATAAGAAATCCAAATCGCTCACGACGCGTAAACTCCAGCTATCCAAGCTCGAAGATCGCATCCTTTTTGATGCCACGATGGACGCTGGTCTGGACCCGAATCAGGGGGACGTCGATTCGCTTTCTGCACCGATGTCGTACGAACAAACCGATGGCAGTTCGCAAGAACAATCTTCGGAACAGGGCAATGACCAGAACGTCCCGGATGCGCAACAAGTCCGCCGCGAACTGGCGATCGTCGACACCAGCGTCGAAAATTATCAACAGCTGGTAGACGATCTACTGGGTAACACCGATGAAGGGCGCGACATCGAAGTCGTATTGTTGGATGCTCAGGTGGATGGGGTTCAGCAGGTTTCGGCGATCCTGGCAGGGCGTCAAGATTTGGATGCGTTACATTTAGTAACTCACGGCGACGATGCGGCAATTCGGCTGGGAGGAACTTGGCTTAATGCCGGGAACATCGACGCTTACGCCGGGCAAGTGGCGGCTTGGGGTGACGCGCTGAATTCAACGGGCGACATTTTGCTGTACGGCTGTGATTTAGCCGAAAGCGTCCAAGGGCGGGAACTTGTCGATTCGATTGCCAGCCTGACTTCGACCGATGTGGCAGCCAGTAGCGACGATACCGGTAGTGCAAGTCGAGGTGGTAACTGGGAGCTCGAGTATCAAAATGGGACGCTCGAGGCAAAGGTCGTTTTCAGCCAACAGTTGCAAGATAATTTTGCGGGTGTGCTGGCAGTCGGGCCCGATGCGCAGTTTCAAGCTGCCAATCAAGAAGTGCAGATCGGCGAAGATTTTGAGTTTTCGATTGTGTTTCAAAACACGGGCAACGACACGGGATACGGACCTTACTTGGACGTGGTGTTGCCTGTTAACGGCGTTGATGGAGCCGCGGGTACGGAGATCCCCGATGGCATCGACTTTGTCAACGCGACCTATTTGGGGCAAACGCTCAATACGATTGAGCTTACCTTTCCCGATGATGGTGGCGGAGTCGGCACGGTCGATCACCCCTTTGGTTTGGATAGCACCGGCGCTCCACTGCAGATCAGCGGTACGGCAGGGGACAAATTGGTGGTCGTTGAGTTGCCGTTTGGGTCTTATACCCAAGGTCAGCCACCGGCAGAAATTGTGATTTCAGCGACGACCAGTAGTCTGGCTGATTTGGGTGCCGATTTAACGATTGCGACTCGATCGGGTTTTCGTTTTGGTAGTGACCCGTTGGACAATCCGAACTCGGACCCTTCGGTCGTAAGCGACGGGGCCACGGATTCATCGACTTGGTCAGAAACACTCACCGTGACGCCGACTTTGATGTCGCTGACAAAAACCTACTTGGGACCTGAAGACGAGACGGCGACTGGTCCGAACCATGTGCAACAATATCGTTTGGATGTGGATATTGCTGATGGTCAGACGATCAGTAATTTGGACGTGATCGATAGTTTACCGAACAACGTTGTGGTGACATCGATTGACAGCGTGTTGGTCAATGGGGCGAGTGCCGCGTTCACAACTAATTTGGGATTGCTCACGTTTCCCGGTAACAATCAAGACTTGATCATCACACCCAACTCCGACGTGACGGGATCGACGTCGTCGCAGGATGTTTCGGTTGTGTTCTCCTTTTATGTTTCGGAATTTGACGCCAACGGCGATCGAGTGATTCCGATAACGGGTGAAGATGACACGACCAATTCGCCCGATTCGCGTTCGTTCAACAACGCACGGGCGGTTGGCGATTGGGTTCCGACTGACGGTCGTGATTTGGGCGGCACGGACAATGCGATCGCCGATCCCGACCCGGTCATGGAAGAGCACTTGCTAGATAATAAAGCGATTGCGATTCAGAAATCGGTCCAAATTATCAATAACGTGGGTGGCACAGGAGCCAATCCCGGCGATACGCTGCAGTACACTTTGAATTTTCAGATATCGGACTTTTATACGTTCGGCGACTTGGTGATCGACGACGTTTTCCAAGATGGTCAACTGTTTGATTTTGGCTACGGCGCGGTATTTACGGTGACCGATATGAACGGCACGGTGACTGGCAATTTCACGGTGCGGAGCGTCACCGATGCCGATGGCGGACAGACTTTGGTTGTTGACGAAACGGACATCGATCTATCGGATAATGTGGGTGAAGCTGGGACCGGCCCTTCCGATGGCAGCGACGGATCCACGACGCTGCGGTTTGATTTATCGCAAGCGATGATCGACAACGGAGCCGCGGACGGAATCCTGCAAGGTGGGCTCTCCGACGGGGCGACCAACGGTGGCGCGGCTACCGGTACGATTACCTTTCGGACGGTGATTCAAGAGGAGTACACGGATACGTTCGATTCGGGTGATCGTAGTGTTGATCAAGGTGATATCATCACCAACAACAGTCTTTCGATCACGGGTTCGGTCAGAGAAAATTCAGAAGATGGCTCGATTTCGAACACGATTTTACCCGCCGAAACGGACAACAGTTCGGCATCCATTAGCATCGCGACGGGCACCTTGGTGAAGGATGTCTATGCGATCAATGGGAACACGAATTTGCCTACCGGGCCCAGCGGTAGGGTCTCATTGACCGCCGGGGACGTTGTCACTTACCGATTGCAGTACACGGTTCCCAACAGCGATTTTGAGGGACTGAATCTGACGGATTTTTTGCCGCTGCCTATTTTCGATGTGAATGATCACAATGCCGATGGCGTGACCGATGCGACTGACGATTGGAGCTTTGATTTGACGGGTTCCTTTAATGGAACAGCGCCCGCCAGTGGCTCGATTCAATTCGGCGACAACGATACGTTTTACAGTTCGAACTCGCCGGATTCCAATATTTTGCCAACGATTTCGACTGGCAGCAGCAATGAACTGCAGTTGACTTTCGGCAATTACGACGATCCAAATTCACAAACGTCGGTGATCGAAATTTACTTTTCGATTACCGCTCAAAACACTCCGACAGCCGATGGTTTGTTTTTGACGAACATCGTCCGCGCCGAAGAGGGGACGACGCAGCAAACTCCGACGGTTAACGACGCGATTATCCAAATCGAAGTCCTCCAGCCGGAGCTCAATATTACCAAGGGGATTGTTAGCAGCGACAGCGCGGCAGCAACCTTCGATAACCCAACGGGGCCGGCAGGGATTTCGTTTGCTGCGGCTGGAACGACGGGAAGTCCCTTCAGTGGTTTGTTAAATTCAAACGCGCTGGCTGGCCAAGCTGTCGACGCGAATATTACTGGCGGGATCGATGCGGGAGATACGATTCGCTACGCTGTGGTGCTCGAGAACACAGGCAACAGCACCAGAGGTGCTTACGACGTTCAAATTAGTGACTCGCTGCCGCCGGGGTTTAGTTTTGTCGCCGGTAGTTTGCAAATTGTTGATGGGACGGGAGCCAGCATTAGCTATTCCGGAGCCGAATCGAGCTTATTCGGTGGCGGGATCACGCTGGATGATCCAGGTGCGACGGCGGATACGGGCGATGGAACCAACGCCGGATCGATCGATGGGTTTAACGCAACCAGCGGTCGCAATGTGGTGGTGTTGTTCTATGACGTGACGGCCGATGCAGCGGTCGAAGCGGACGAAACGTACGACAATACCGCCGTGATCGAAAATTTCGCGGGGCAAGAAGGTGGCGAAAATCATGCAGCTAACCGCCCCAGCGATGATGCGAGTGCTCGAGTTGAAAACGTCGAAGTTACTAAGTCGGTGATCGCGACCAGTGAAGCTCACACCGGTGCGGTGGGCGGCATCGAACGTTTGACGATCGGTGAAATTGTGCGTTACCGGATTGAAGTTGCGGTGCCCGAGGGGACGCTAACCGATTTGCAGATTCACGACGTGTTGCCGCCAGGTTTGACCTTTTTGGACGATGGTAGCGCAACGGTCGGTTTTGTTTCCGACGGAGTTGGTGTCACTTCTTCGACGGTTTCGGCAGGTGTTTTGCCCGACAGTGCGATCTCGCGAAGTACGACCACTAACAATGATAACTACGACACTGGTCGTGATGTTTACTTCAAGCTGGGCGACATCAATAACAATGATCGCGACGCGGATGTTGAATTTGTGGTTATCGAATTCAATGCCTTGGTCGACAATAACCCCTCGACAGGTTCGGCTCAGAATCACGTCGGTGATGTTCTGCGAAACGACGTCCGCGTTCGAACCAATGGCGCGCAAATTTACGACATGCCGGATTCGAATCGGCCACAGATTATCGTTGCCGAGCCACTGGTGGACAACATCAACAAGAACGGCAGTATCACGTCGGGTGATGCTGGCGATGCGATTACGTACACGGTTACGTTTGACGTGGCCGACGGTGATAATCGCTCGGACGCGTTTGATGTGCGTTTCTTCGATACGCTTCCCACCAATGTAACTTTGGGAGCGATTTCGTCAGTGCAAGTCGATGGCGTTGCCGCGACCTTTGTCGATAGCTCGGCTGGAAACACCATCGACCTGATGTTTGATCGAATCAACAAAGGGCAAACGGTCGAGGTAATCTATACCGCCACCATTGATGCGACCGTATCACCTGGCGACGTACTGACGAATACCGCGGCCGTGAATTGGTCGTCGCTGCCAGGGCAGTTTGGAACAAACAATGGGGATCCGGGCAACGATACCGGTAGTGATTTAGCAACGCTTAACGGCATCGATACGGGCGGGATTACTTACGATTCAACCGAAGGAGCGTTGCACGGCGAACGCGATGGCAGTGGCACGGTTGCTGGAGATCCTAACGACTATGCGACCGCAAATTCGCACACGATTTCGGTCGATGGTATCACGACGTTCACCAAAACGTTGTTAAGTACCGGAATTGAAGATGCCAACAACGGTCGCAATGACGCTGTGATTGGCGAACTGGTGACTTATCGGTTGGAGGTTACCTTTCCCGAAGGCACCACGCCCAACGCGGTCATCTTGGATACGCTCGATAACGGTTTGGCATTCGTGGGCCAGACGAACCAGTCCACCAGCGACGTGAATATCACGGGAAGCTTAACGCCGACGGTGGGTGGCGATGGTCGTACGGTGACATGGGATTTTGGGACCGTGACCGATGCGGATTTGAGCAACGATACGGATGGTTCGATTGTGATTGAGTACCAGGCGGTCGTTCTAAACGTCGCCGGGAACCAAGAGGGAACGGCTCTGGACAACACGGCAAGATTTCGTTGGGGCAATGACTCCAGCACCGATCTGACTCGGGATGCGGCAGATGTGATTGTTCGCGAACCGGTTGTCGAAGTGAACAAAACGGTCGAAGTCAACGCCACTTCAGGCTCGACCGTTGGCGACGCTGGCGACCCGGTCGAGTACACGATTGTGATTGAAAACACCGGCAACTACGATGCGTTCGATGTGACTTTCAGTGACGTTTTGCCGACGGTCAGTGGGGGAACATCGGCGATTCTGGGTGCGACTTTCAGTGTCGCGGACTCGATGGCTGGCGGATTGACTGCCGCCGATTTTACACTCGCTGGCGATGATGCTTCTGGTTACACGTTGTCGTTGAACGGGTCGGTCGATTTGGACCTGCTCAAATCACAAGGTGCTCGCACGATTACTTTGACGGTCAATGGAACGGTCGCACCGACTAACGGACCCAACGATATCGTTACCAACAACGCCAGTGCGCAATGGACATCGCTGGATGGAAACGTGTCGTCCAATTCGACCTTCACCATGGATGATAGTGGCGAACGAGATGGCACCAACCCGGCCGACAATACGAGCGACTATGTCAATACATCGGCGGCCAGTTTTTCGATTGCACCCCCAGAGTTTACAAAGTCGTTGTTTAGCACCGACCAAACGGAGACCAGCGGTGTCGAGGTTACGATCGGTGAAAGAGTTACCTACGCGTTGACGGTTTCGATTCCTGAAGGTCAAATCGATGGTTTGGTCGTGGTTGACCAATTGCCGGCGGGTTTGAACTACGAAAGTTTCCAGCTGGTGACTACGACAGCGGGATCGGGAGGGTTGTTGACGGCGGATTTCAATGGAACGTTTGTCGACGGTGCTCCTGTCGTGACGGGTGGAGTGGCCGATGGCGATGACGTGACGTTTACGTTTGGCCAAATTGATGTCGCGGTTGACAACGTGGTTGCCAATAATTCGTTTGTCGTTTTGGTGACGGCAACGGTTTCGGACGTTGCCACTAATGTCGGTTACAACCCGGGCCAAACAACGCTGACCAATACCGCGACGATCGATGTTATTGGCGATTCGGTGACAACGCCGCAGGCTTCCAATAGTGTCGATGTGGAAGTGATCGAATCGAATTTGGTCATTACTAAGAATATTATTCAAGCGCTAGCGGACGCCGGCAATACGCTGACGATCCAGTTGCAGGTGGAAAACAATGGCTTGGGCACGGCATTTGATGTTCGTTTGGAAGACGCGATCAATCCCAGTCACTATGATTTGAGTTCGGTTTCGATTGGCGTTTCAGGAGCGGATTACCCAGCAGATTTCACGGCTAGCTACAACCCATTGACGGGGTTGCTGAGCTATTCAGGCGGTCAAGTGGCTGCGGGCGATTCGGTGACCTTTGACTTCACGCTGGATTTATTGGAGTCGGTGGATGTCAATGCGACGTTGGTCAACACCGCGACGCTGACGAATGCATCGACCTTGGAAGGCGTGGTGCCGGGCGAGCGGGATGATCCCGACCCGGACAACGACAACAGTGATACCGATGACGATAGCGTTCGTATCCGAACGAACAGCCTTGCCGGAAACGTGTTCTTCGATGCCGACAACGACGGTGTGATGGATGCGGGTGAGACGGGGATTGGGAGCGTCGACGTTCGACTTCGCGGAACGGATCATCTTGGCAACGCTGTCGATACGACGATCCAAACGCAGCCGGACGGGTCGTATTTGTTCGATAACCTGCGTCCGGGTACTTATCAGATTACGGAAACTCAGCCGACAACCGCGCCCAACGGAAACGCTTACTTGGACGGCACGGATACCATTGGTACGCAGGGTGGCGATGTTTCCAATGATGACCTTTCCAATATTGTTTTGCCCACGGGCGCTGAGACTGCGGGGACGGACAATAACTTTGGCGAATTAGAGGAAGCCGAGTTGTCTGGTTTTGTGTGGCATGATGCGGACAACGATGGCGTTCGCGATGCTGGCGAGCTGGGGATTGGCGGCGTTGATGTAACGCTGTCGGGAACCGATGACAATGGCGTGATCGCTCCGGTTACGGTCAGCACGAATCCAGACGGTTCGTATTCGTTCGACGGGTTGCGACCGGGGCAGTACACGCTTTCGCAAACGCAACCGACGGGTCCAGCGCCTTCGGGGCGAGACTACTTAGACGGACGCGACGCAGATGGTTCGCTGGCCAATGGCGATCGCTCGGTCAACGATGTGACCAGCAGTATTGATTTGGCCGCCGGCGAGGACGGAACCGAATACAACTTTGGCGAAGTCGTGCAGTCGGTCGTGTCGGGGTACGTTTACCATGACAGCGATAACGATGGCAGTCGCAGCGGTGAAAACGGAATCGAACTGGTCACGATCGCGCTGACGGGCACCGACGATCTGGGCAACACCATCAATCGAACGACGCAAACCGATGCCAATGGCTACTACGAATTTGCTGGCTTACGTCCTGCGGGTGCTGGCGGTTACACGTTGACTCAGACGCAGCCTGCAGGCTATTTGGATGGCAGAGATACCATTGGAACGCCCGGCGGAAATGATGGGGTCAACGATGTGTTCAGTAGCATTAACGTGGCGTCGGATACGTTGGGGACGGAAAACAATTTTGGCGAATTGCTGGCGGCCAGCGTTAGTGGAACCGTGTTCAACGATAGGTCCAACGACGGATCCCAGCAGGCGGGCGAACCGGGGATTGGCGGCGTCCAAATTCGTTTGACGGGTACGGATGATCTTGGCAATAGCGTGGATGTTGGGGTTTCTACGAATCCAGACGGAACCTACTCGATCGCGGGTTTACGCCCAAGCGATGCCAGCGGCTACAGGCTGACTCAGTCGCAACCGGTCAACTACAACGACGGAATCGACTCCGATGGTTCGCTGGCCAACGGCGATGTGACGATCAACGATGTCAACAGCAGCATTGAAATTGTCAGTGGCGATGCTGGAACGGGATACGATTTTGCCGAACGAGGCACGTCGATCGCGGGCACGGTTTACGTGGATGAAGATCGCGGCGGTACGTTTGATGTGGGCGAACAAGGCGTGCCCAACGTGTTGATCGAGTTGTATGATTCGACCGGTACGGTCTTGATTGATTCGATGACAACCGATGGTAACGGCAATTATCAGTTTGATGATTTGCCGGCGGACGATTATGTGATTCGACAGATTCATCCGGCCCAGTATTCGAGCACGACGCCGGATCAGATCAATGCAGTGTTGCCTTTGGCGGGTTTGACCGACCAAAACTTCGGCGAAAATCGATGGGATCTTGGCGATCGAATTTGGTTCGATGCCAATGGAGATGGTGTGGAAACCGCGGGTGAACCGGGCCTGGAAGGCATTGGCGTGACGTTGACTCATGCGGGGTTGGATGGGGATTTTTCAACCACCGGCGACAATGTTGTGTTGAATACAACCACGGATGCCAACGGCAATTACCGGTTTGAGGATCTGTTTAACGGTAACTATCGCGTGACGGTCGACAGTACGGATTTGCCAGGCGGTGTTGTCGGTACGGTAGAAACGGACGATTTGTTGGCGGCGATCGACGGCACTTCGAATTTGATTATCAACGGAAGCGATCGAATGGATGCTGATTTTGGTTACACCGGAATCGGTTCGATTGGAGACACCGTTTTTTGGGATCAAAATGCGGATGGATTGCAAGACGCCAACGAGATCGGGCTCGCCGGGGTCGTTGTCGAGCTGGATATTGATTTGGACGGCAATGGGACGGTCGACCACACATTGACGACGACAACCGATTCGAATGGCAATTATCTTTTTGAGCGAGTGCCGGCGGGCAATCATGTTATTCGCGTGACTCAGCCGACCGGAACCGATCAAACGTTTGACGCCGATGGGATCGGAAGTGCCAATCAATCGACATTGAATCTTGGCGATGGCGAAAACAATACGGTTCAAGATTTTGGCTATCGCGGAACCGGGTCGATCGGCGATCAAGTCTTCTTTGATCGAGGCGATGACGGCGGTGCCTTTGACGCTGGAGACGGCGATTTTGGTTTGGCGGGGATCGAAGTGACTTTGGAAATCGATGTCGATGGCGACTCAGTTGCCGATCTGACTCGAACTCAGGTCACTGACGCCAGCGGCCAGTATCTGTTCGAAAACTTGATCGCTGGTGATTATCGTATTTCGCTGGCGCAGGCTGATTTGCCGGGCGATTTGACCAACCACGCGACGGTGGATCGCGATGGAACGCTGGATCACGCAACGGTGGTGGGGCTGGCAGCTGGCCAAGCGGTCGGCGATGCGGATTTTGGCTATTTCGCGCAGCCGGAGTATGAAATTATCAAGACGAATGATTTGGCGGGTTCGCCGGCGACACCGGGTACGACCTTTAGCTACTTTTTGCTAGTCATCAATAACGGTGACATGGACGGCACGGGTGTCACGGTCACTGATAATTTGCCTGTTGACGTTTTGGATGGATTTTCAGTTGTGACCGACGATCCAGCTAACGTGGCCTACGATCCGTTGTCAGGCAATTTGGTGTGGAGCGTGGGCGATTTGGGCGGACTTGGCGGCAGTCGCACTTTGGAAGTTACGGTGACGGTTCAAGACCCGGTCAGCGTTTTGCTGACAGCGTTTGATAACACTGCGACGGTTACCGACGATGGAACGCGTGGCGACGATCCAATCCCAACCAACAATTCGTCGACCGACCGAGTGTCGTTGACGGCGACGCCTGACTATGAAATCGAGAAGACGTCCAGTTTGACGGAGACGGCTCAGCTTGGCGATACGTTTTTCTATACGATTCGAGTTTCCAATATAGGCGATCAAGACGGGACGGGCGTGGTGGTGACTGATCAGATTCCGGTTTCGATTTTGGATCGCTACAACGTCACGACCAATGATCCGGCGAATGTAAATTATGATTCGTCGACCGGTGAGCTTATTTGGGATGTTGGCGACTTGGAAGGGCGGGGTGAAACACGCACGTTGACCGTGTTTGTGCAGATCCCGTTCGCGGTCGAGGACCCACTGGCGGACGTGATTGTCAATACGGCGACGGTGGCTGACGATGGGGCCAATGGCGTGGAAGATCGATTGGATAACAATCGTTCGACGGTTCGAGACGATGTTTTGGTGTTTGCCTTTGACGCGTTTAATAACTTTTCGATCACCAGCCAGGCGGTCGACTATCGCGGCGTCGGAGAGTGGGAGCGGACGTTGCAGCCGCTGCCAGTCGATCCGATTTTTAGTGGTTTGGCCGAACCAGGAACAACGCTCAGCTTGAAAATATTCGACGATCGCGGCAACGTGATTGGAGAACGGCAGGTGGTGGCGGACAGTGGTGGTAACTGGTTGGCGTCATTCCCCAATACCGTCATTTGGAAGAACCCTTACCGAATGGATGTTGAACAAACGGCTCCCATTCAAACTGATGTGCAAGAATTGGATGGTTTCAATATGCGACGATACTACCATCCGGCGACGCATCATTCGCTGTTCTTTACCGAACGCGATACGGTGTCCAGCGTGATGCGAAATTCGGCTTTCCAAACGATCGAGTCGATGCAAGAAGCAAACAACAATCCTCTGACGGTCGGATGGCGTAGCCATTTGTATCAGTTGAATGTAAGTTCAACCAACGCCGCAGCGGATTAATGTACAATGCCGCTGAAGAATGAGTTGTTTCGTTTTGGTTGAAAATTGATAGGTCGACAGGCTGTGACTCCTCCCCGAAGTATCCCGGAATTCGAGAATGAACCGCTAACACGATCTGAATACATCACGGCGATGACGCACTTTTATCGTGCCGAAATGCAGCGTGCGACTGACTGGCGAATTCGCTTGGACACGACGACCAATTGGTCCATCATTTCGGTGATGGCGATGGTTTCGTTTTCGATGGCCGAAAGCGATCGCTCGCAAATCGTGCTGGTCGTGGGGATGCTGTTGGTGTTCACGTTTTTGGTGATCGAAGCTCGGCGATTTCGCTTCTTTGATGTTTGGCGTTCGCGAGTGCGGATGTTGGAGCAAAATTTTATCGGGCCGGTGCTACAGCGGACTCAGATCAGCCCGGTCGAAGATTGGGGTGGTAAGGTGGCGGCCGATTTGCTGCGTCCGCGCTACAAATTGACTTGGCATCAAGCGTTGCGAATTCGGTTGACGAAAAACTATTTGCCAATGTTTGTGTTGCTGCTGGCATGTTGGATTATCAAGCTGGAGTTTCTGTACGTCCAAATGAATGATCCCAGCTTGGCGGAATTTTTATGGAAGCGTTCAAATTTGGGCGACTTGCCGATCTGGTTTTCAATCGCGGTTGTCGCGTCGTTGTACGCTTATTTGGCTGGCGTGGTCGTATGCGCCAGAACCTCGGATGCTTCCGAGAGTGAATATTGGAAAGAGAATCTTCGAGAGATTCGCGACTTTGACAAATAGTTGGGGATCAGGGAGGGTGGTCCCGAGGCTGGACTACTGGTCTTGATCGAGTTGACTACGAGGGCAGGCTGGATGTTTGGGTTGATGGTGCGTTTTGCGGTGCGTTTTGCAAGCAGGCTTGAACGATTCGAATCTCGTTGTAGGCGACTTCTTCATTGAGTGCGATGAAGATGGGTTTGAGAGGACCAAAGCCAATGGACTCGACCACGTGGGCGATTCGTTGGCCGGTGGCTTCGTCCACCCAGCGAGAGTGATCGGTGATTTCGTTGTGTCGAATGTAGTCGTCTAGGTAACCGTAAGTGGTCGATTCGGCGCGGCCGATTTTCTGAGCGGTTTCGGCCACGCAAAGGCCTGCGTCAAAATGAGGAAAGGCTTGGAGCGCGGAGGGGCTGGGCAGCTTTTTTGCTTCCGCGGCTTGCGTGTCGGCTGCCGCAGGGGGTGGCGGCGTGACGTCGGTTGGGAGGGACTGGTCTTGGCAGTAAGAAACAATCGCCGCTAAAAACTCTTCGCCGTAGTCTTCCAACTTTTTCTGGCCGACACCATTGATCAGGCGAAACTTCTCCAGCGTGGAAGGCCGTCGTTTGGCCATGTCGCGCAGTGAAGCGTCACTGAAAACGACGTAGGCGGGGACTTGCTGGCCAGTGGCGTGAGCAGATCGAAGTGCTTTTAGGTTTTCGAATAGGTCTCGGTCAACGCCTTCCCAGGACGCCAGCGATTGGGTGCTGCTCTTGGACGCGGTGGCGGTGCGAGGCTTGAGTAGTCGCGGAGTTTGTTCGCCGCGCAGCAACTGTCGGCCTGCGTCGGTGATTTGCAGGGTATTGTATTCGCCAACGCGAATCAGAAAGTCTTGGCCGATCAGTTGTTCTGTCCAATCGCGAATGTGTTTTTTTGGAAACTCGGCAAGCAACCCGTAAGTGCTAACTTGGTCGTGTCCATTTTGCAAAATTCGTTTGTCGCGAGAACCCGTTAAGACTTGAGCCACGTAGTCGGCACCGAAACGTTGGTCGACGCGGTACACGCATGAGACGATTTTTTGGCCAAGGATTAAAGAGTCTTCGACTAGGTCCAGTTGGTCCAGGCACACATCGCAGGCGCCGCAATCGGAAACGTCCAGTTGTTCGCCAAAGTGTTGAGCTAGTGCGACGTGTCGGCAGCGCGTGCCATTGCAGAAATCAGCGATCGCTTTGAGGGCTTGCTGGGCACCGGATTTGCCCGATTCCGCCTCGGATTGTTCGATCATGCGGCTCCAAGTCATGAAGTCGCCGGTGCGATAGAACATCCAGCACTCAGCTTCAAGTCCGTCGCGGCCCGCTCGACCGCTTTCTTGTTGGTAGGCTTCGAGCGATTTTGGCATGCCGGCGTGAACGACGTAGCGTACATTTGATTTGTCGATTCCCATTCCGAACGCCACCGTCGCCACGATCACTTGAGCGGCTTCACTCAGGAAGGCATCTTGGTTTTGTTTTCGGCCTTGGGCGCTGATTCCCGCGTGGTAGGGCAGGGCAGAAATGCCTAACTGGGACAGAGCCGCGCTGGTCGATTCGACTTCTTTGCGGCTGATGCAATAAATGATCCCCGATTCGCCTTGATGGTTTTGAATCACATTGACGATTTGGTCGAGCCCCGATTCGCGTTGTTGGATACGGTAGACCAAATTGGGGCGGTCCATCGAACCGACAAGAATCTGGCAATCGTGTTGGGCCAGTTGTTTAACAATGTCGTCGCGAACTTGGGCCGTTGCCGTTGCCGTGTAGCCATGAATGGCGACGTTGGGGTAGCGCTGTTTGAGTGCCGACAGTTGTCGGTATTCGGGACGAAAATCGTGACCCCATTGGCTGACGCAGTGGGCTTCGTCAATCGCGAAAAAAGAGAGCTTTGATTCGTTGAGCAGGCGGTGGGTGGCGTCGGTTAGCAAACGCTCGGGAGCCATGTAGAGTAATTTTAGTTCGCCGCTGCGGGCTTGCTTACTGATTTCGTTTTCTTCGGCGCGAGACAAAGAGCTGTTTAAAAAAGCGGCTTGGATTCCGCAGGCTTGCAGCGAGTCGACTTGATCTTTCATCAGCGAGATCAATGGTGACACGACCACCGTCAAGCCTTCGCGGCAGACCGCGGGGGCTTGAAAGCAGAGCGACTTGCCGGCGCCGGTGGGGAAAACGGCCAACGAATCTTGGTCTTGCATGACGGCGGTCATGGCGGCCAGTTGCTGCGGTCGAAAGCTATCGTAGCCCCAATAGTCTTTGATGGCTTGGGACAGTTGTGCTTCGATTTGTTGGTTGTCTTGATTTGTCATAGCTTGCCTCGCTCAATTTACTAGAACGCCGATTCAATTAGTTTTTTTGTACACTATCGGCGGGGGGTCTGTCAAATCAATAAATGGGTTGGCCCCCCGAATGGTTTGCCGGCAAGGGGGCGTTGGCGGACGAGAGCTTTTGATTTGGCTTTTGAT
>CAZROJ010000009.1:0-14518 GCA_964601665.1 uncultured Pirellulaceae bacterium | reverse complement strand
CTTTAACGCGTTGATTTGTCTGACTGGATCGACAGTAGTTTGGTCGCCGTTCATGGTTCGTGCTCTGCGATTGCAGTTTGGCGTGGAGGCAGTGAATTGCAGGGTGTTGGCCCGCCCAAGACCGGCTCGGCGAGTATATTTGATAATCGAACGTTTATTCCGAGCGTCGCGACCCGGCTAGGGGGTGTTTTGGCCCTCAAACTTACTAACCATAGGCCAGTCCTTCCGTTTTGAATTCGTTGGTATTCTAATTGCAGCAATGCAAATCCTGATTTTTACCGTGGTTGAGAATATTCTTGGACGATCAAATTTTTTACTATCTGGCGCTCGTGCCGCTGCTGGGAATGTTGGCTCAACTGATCGCTTGGTTGATTCGAGTGCCATCAATCCTGTTGCTGCTGGGGTTCGGCGTTGTGCTTGGGTTTTGGGCCAACCCAGATAAAATTCTGGCTGATTTGTGCGGCGATCCGACGTTGGGGCCCAAGGTAGTTTTTCCGCTGGTGTCGTTGGCTGTCGCCGTGATTCTGTTCGAGGGCGGACTGTCGCTGCAGTTTTCTGAATTAAAAGCGGCCGCCGGTGGCGCGGTGGTCCGGTTGTGCACTGTTGGCGTTTTGATCTCTTGGGTGCTGGGAAGCTTACTGGCTTGGTGGCTGCTGGGAATCCAGTTGAAGCTGGCGATCCTGTTGGGAGCGGTATTGGTGGTGACCGGACCGACGGTGGTTGCGCCCTTGTTGCGGCACATTCGCCCCAATCGAAAAATTGGCTCGGTCGTCAAATGGGAGGGCATCATCATCGACCCGATCGGCGCGATTTTGGCCGTGCTTGTTTTTGAAGATCTGTTTCATGACAGCCATCATGTTGGTGAAACGTCCGCCTTGTGGGGGCCCGCTATCGGGATCGGCAAAACGCTGGTGATCGGTGTTGGATTGGGATGTGCCACCGCGTATGTGTTAACGCTGGCGGTCAAGCGTTACTGGTTGCCGGACTATTTGCATGGGCTCGGATTTTTGGCCAGTGCGCTGGCGGTGTTTGGACTGTCCAATTGGATGATGCACGAATCGGGTTTGGTGACGGTGACCGTCATGGGCATTTACCTCGCCAACCAAAAGCATATTTCTATCGAACACATTGTCGAATTTAAAGAGAATTTGGGCGTGTTTTTGATTTCGTGTTTGTTCATCGTGCTCGGTTCGCGTTTGGACTTGGCGGTGCTGGGCGAAGTCGGCTGGAGTGGGGCGCTGTTTGTCTTGTTGATGATCGTGATTGTCCGTCCGATCTCGGTTTTGGGTGCGATGTGGAAGTCGGGTTTGAATCGCGCGGAGACGATTTTTTTGGCTTTCTTGGCGCCGCGCGGAATTGTGGCTGCTGCGGTGGTCAGCGTTTTTTCGCTGCGGATTTTGGCGTCAGCCGGGCAAGATGAAGCTCTGATTCACGATGCGGAAATTTTGGTGCCGGCGACTTTCATGTTGATCGTGGGCACGGTCACGATTTATGGTCTGGGGGCAGCTCCATTGGCACGCTGGCTAGGGCTGGCCGAGTCAAACCCGCAGGGGATTATGTTTGGCGGGGCCAGCGGGTGGATCCGCGATGTGGCCAAAATTCTAAAGGAGGTTGGTTACACAGTGGTGCTGGTCGATACCAATTATCAAAACGTTTCGGCGGCCAAAATGGCGGGGTTGCCAGCGCATTGCAAGAGTATTCTTTCGGACTATGTGCACGAAGAGATTAACCTGGCAGGGATTGGCCGGTTTTTAGCTTTGACCAAAAATGATGCGGTCAATGCGATGGCTGCCGCCGATTTCTCACACGTTTTTGGTAGCAAAAATGTCTATCGGCTGTTACCGGGAGACCTTGAAAAGGGGGCTCGGTCGAAGGTCGGTGAAGTCGCGCGGGGGCGAGAATTGTTTGACGAGACTTGGGGGGCCGAGCGTCTTCGAACGGCTTATGAGAATGGTTTCCGACCCAAGCTGACCAACATTACGGCGGAGTTTACTTTCGAAGATTTTGCAAGCAAGTACGGTGATCAAATGTTGGTTTTGTTCGTCATGGAAGACAACGGAACGTTGCTGATTAACACGGCCGATTCGCAGCTGAAGCCGAAACCAGGTCAGGCCGTGATCGCGATGGTGAAATCGGATGATAGTGAGGCGAATGGTTGACACGGGCGAGTGTTAACAGCCGGGCAGGATGTGAACAGTTGCGAAGCAATGAAAGGCGATAGCCCCGGACGTCAGTCCGGGGTAAGAATCAATAATCCCCAACCGCATTCGCATAGCGACGACGGGAGTAAAACGGATGTCTTCTCATCACGGAATTTTGGTTCACGTTGTTTTTTCAACCAAATATCGCAAACCTGTCATCGTAAACGATTGGCGTGAGGAATTGTTCGTGTAGTGGTGATGACTTGCTTTATGACGCTGGTTGGTTTTAGCGTTTTGGGGGCCATGGGAAGAAGCCGGATGTTTTTTCGACGTACTGGCGGTAGGCTGGGCGTTTGTTCATCTTGCGTTCGTTGTTCGCTTTGCCGGTCAAATATACTAAAGCAAAATTCATGTATGCGGGGCCGATCAGCCCGACCCAGCCCCACGGCGCGGTCAGGGCAATCAGCCCGATTCCCCACCACATACACGCGTTGCCAAAATAATTCGGATGTCGCGTGTATCGCCAAAGGCCAGAACTGAGTACGGGTTTGTCTTCGTACGGCCCGTCAAAATCGCGATGCTTTTTCTTGAAAATCTCCAGCTGCAGGTCGCCCACGGCTTCGAAAAAGAAACCGACGATCCACAGCAGCCAACCACCGATCGACAGCCAACCCGCCGAAGTCGATTCGGGCGCGGCCATACCAATGATCAGCGGCGAACAAACGATCAGCATCGACAACGCTTGAAATCCGTAGACGGCCAAAAACGAAAAAAGTGCCCAAGGGATATTCCGCTTGGCAACTCGTTGTCGGAGATCAGTGTAGCGGTCGTCTTCGCCTTTGCCCCAGTTGCGAAAAAAGATAAATGTGGTGTATCGGACAGCCCACAGGATGGGAAGCATCGCCAGCAAAACGTTGTGGTTCGTTTTGGGCGTGGCGAAAATAAGCAGCCCAATCGCGACCAATCCAAAACCAGCACCCCAAACCAGATCAATGATGCTCGAGTCGTCGATGATCAAATGAATAGCGTAGGTGACGTAAACCAGCGTCAAAACGATCACTGCGGCGATGTAGAAATTGAATAAGATCGGATCGGGCATGGTGTTGTTTCGAAAAATTTATGCTGCATTATGCTGCCAATAGAAGCCGGTAGCCAATAAGCGACCAAGGCATTCCCCGCTGTCGAATTCTACTCGTTTGCCCTCGTCAGCTTTTAGGTCGATCCCGTGATTTGCAGTTTTGGAGTCCTTTTTTCAAAAACTTTTTGAACGCGATGCCTCGCCAATGTAACAACGTCCAGTCGCATTAGATGGGCTGGTGCGGATTTTAGGGCCGTCAAACAGAACGACCAACCGCAAAAGAAAGTGACGGGCGAGGGCGATCCACGGTTAACGAAATTTAATTGACCTCTGCTGCAATCGATAACAAACAGTCAATGAACGGAAACCTGTGCTACGATGAGCGATTCAAAAAACTTACGGCCATGCTTAGGTGCAAATTCACCAAGTTCGGCGAAAGCTAGGTCATGAAATTATTTTTGCGCAAGCCTGCCGACACCATGCTGTCCGGTTTCATCGAAGAATTCAAGAACGACGAGTATACGCATGGTGATGTTGGCGCGACAATGCGGTGGCAACAGGCGCAGTTCGATGCCAACCCCGATAGTAAGTTGGTCAGTGGAAAACTTGTTGTGCGACGTCGCGAGAGGATTGGAGTTGGGCAGCAGGATTACATGTTGGCGATCCAAGCGATTCAAAAAGCGATCTGTTTTGATTTAGGCTGGGTGGAGTGCTACCGCAAGCGAGATTTTGAAGTTGACGATGTGTTCGCACTGACAACACGGGCATTTGGTATTTGGACTTCGTGCTTTTGCAGAGTGGTCTATTCTAAATCCGAGGACATTTCACGCGGAAAAATGTTCTCGCTGGGGCTTGGCACTTTGCCCTGTCACGCGGCCAAAGGCGAAGAGCGATTTTCGATCGTTTGGGAGCAGGAAACCGATGAGGTCAGCTTGCTGTTGGGTTCGTTCTCGCGGCCGCAAACATGGTTGGCCAAGTTGTTCGCTTTTTATCTGCGATCGCAGCAAAGACGGTTTGGTACGGAAGCGATTGAGCGGGTTCGGCAAGAAGTCAAATCAGCCAGCGGGCGTTGATCGCTGAAAGCTGCCAGTAAATAGCCGTCGAATGCCCCAAGGCCGACAGAGGAATAACGTTGCTTAAAAACGTGTAACCGTTCACGGGGCCAGTTCGAAGAACCCAATGTCGCTCAACTTTCCAAGTTGTGAGCGTGAATTGCGGAAGCGTTTTAGCTCAAAGAACGTCTATTGGAATGGCGAGCGGATTACCACTTCACGTTTACGATTCGGAGAGTCGAGCGACAATAGCCGTGAACAGCTACAAAAACGTTTACTTGTGCGAACTTGTCGGCTGATCAGCCTGATGTGTGACGAACTGCCAGCTGGATATCATTTACGAGTTGCGCTAATTTTTCGCGGCTCGCCTTTGGATCGCCGGCTCGCAGGATTGCCGACGGATGCCAAGTCGCGATGGTTTGCGGGCAAAAATCGGATTCGATAATTTCGCCACGCTGCTTGCTCAGCCGAAAATTTGGACCAAGGATTGACTGAGCGGAAGTGGCTCCCAAGCAAACCAAAACACGTGCCTGCGTTAAAAAATTCCACTCCGCCACAAACCAGGGTCGGCAACAACGAACCTCGCGGGCATCGGGGCGTTGGTGCAAACGCTTCTTGCCGCGAGGTGTTTGAGTGACTTGATGTTTGAAGTGCTTGACCATGTTCGTCAAGTAAACTCGGTCGCGATCAATTTCCGCTGCGGCGAATGCATCGTTCAGCACTTGGCCAGCCGGACCGACGAAAGGCCGCCCGGCAATGTCTTCTTGGTCACCGGGTTGCTCGCCAACAAACACCAGCCGAGCGTCCATTGGTCCTTCGCCAAAAACGGTCTGCGTTGCGGGCAGGTGCAAATCACAAGCCGAACAAGTGGACGCGAGCGATTTCAAGTCTTCCAAGCCAGAGGGCGGCGTATCAGCCTGAGCGATCACGTCGGCGGCCGTTGTTGCGAAGCCCTCGCTTTCGCGAATCATCTTTGCCACTCGACGCGGCGCATCGGCCAGCAGTTGGTCGATGATTTCCGTTTCGGGCATCGTGGACCAATAGCGAACCGGCATTTCGCTCTTCATCATTTTGATTTTGATGCGAGCGGGGTTGAAAATGTTCGCGTAGTACGTTTTCCACAAGTCTTCCAGTTCGTCGCCGTCGGGGGCTTGGCTGCGAGGAACGCCGTCGCCGTAGGTCAATGAAGTTTGGTCCCATACCACCGATTCTTCTGGGGTCATGATCGTCCAGTTCATGCCTTTGAAACGTCGAGAGAAAAACGGAGCAATTTTGCGGACGATGCGATGGTCTGGCCGATGCCACGCCACGAAAAATTCTTCGCCGTCGCGGATGACTTTTCGAAAACGCACAAACGCCTTCATTTTGTGCGCGTCGCGACGGACTTCTTTTTCAAACTTGTTCAATCGTAAAACATCGTCGTCAGTCGTGATCCGCAGCAGATGTCGCTGACCGTTGACGATTCGCCACAATGTTCGATACAGCAAATTCCAACGGTTGGCCGCGCGGTGATAGCCAACCGTTTCGGCTAAATTCAAAAATTCACGCGACACGCGAAACGGCCGAGCACTCGGGGCGTTTTTGGGTGGAGTCCCGCCAAGGGGACGAGTTTCGTTGTCAAAGGTGCCGCTACCAAATAACGACTGTTGCGAATCGTTATCGTGTAGATCGACTGTGCCAGGTTCGGCTGCTTCGGCGATCAGGTTCCTGGCGATCGTTCGCCAGTGGGCAAAGTCTTTGACGACAAAGTCTCGCATGGCGGCTACAGTTCTCCTTTGAGCGCCGCATCGAAGGTCTCAAATAATGTCAACTGTTTTTCTTTGGGCACGATGATTTGACGCAAGTCGTCGCGATCCAAATTATTCAGCGCGGGGTTGTGGTCGAGCGTCACAACGAAAGATTTCGCTCGTTTCCATGCGACTCGCAGCTTTTTCAAATCGTCGGTTCGCAGTTTCTTGTGGCGACGGATTGAGAGAATGCGTTGTACGTTGCGAGCGCCGATGCCTGGCACACGCAGCAATTGTTCGCGAGTGGCTAAATTCACGTCGACAGGGAAGTACTCGCGATTGGCGAGTGCCCAAGCGAACTTGGGGTCGATGTCCAAGTCCAAATTCGCATCCGGCCGGACAATGATTTCATCCACTTTAAAATCGTAAAACCGCAGCAACCAATCGGCTTGGTATAGACGATGTTCGCGAATCAAGGGCGGGCTTTTGCCGGGCAGTAGCGAATCGGCGTGCGGGATCGGACTATAGGCCGAATAGTAAACGCGGCGCAGTCGGTGTCCCGAGTACAGTTCGTCGGCGGTTTTCAGAATTTCGCTATCGGGCGTCGCGGTCGCGCCGACGATCATCTGGGTGCTTTGGCCGGCGGGCGCAAATTTGGGCGGTTTCATGCCGGCTTTGCGGTCGGATGTTGTTTCGGCGATCTTTTCCTTGATGCCTCGCATCGCGCTAGTGATTTCGGGTTTTTTCTTTTCTGGGGCGAGTTGTTTCAAGTCCATTTCGGTTGGAAGTTCGATGTTGACGCTCAGCCGATCCGCCCATAGCCCAGCTTCGGTGATCAGTTCTTCGGCCGCTCCGGGGATTGTTTTTAAATGGATGTAGCCGCCAAAGTGATGTTTGGTGCGAAGCGTCTTTGCGACCAGGGTCAGCTGCTGCATCGTGTAGTCGGAATTTTGGATGATGCCGCTGCTTAGAAATAAGCCTTCGATGTAGTTGCGTTTGTAAAATTCGATCGTCAGGTTGACAATTTCGTCGACGGTGAAGCGAGCACGAGCGGTGTCGCTGCTGATTCGGTTGACGCAGTATTGGCAATCGAAGATGCAGTAATTGGTCAGCAAAATTTTCAACAAAGAAACGCAGCGGCCGTCGGGGGTGTAGCTGTGGCAGATGCCCATGCCTTCGGTGCTGCCGATCTTGCTGCCTTTGCGGGTTGATTTGGAACCGCTGCTGGCGCAGGAGGCGTCGTATTTGGCAGCATCGGCAAGGATCGCTAGTTTGGCGTCAATCGGGTTCTTTTTTTGGTTGGTCATGTCACTATTTAAGCGAGCCAAGCGATCGGCGCAAAGCACAGTTTTGGTTTTTGGAGAAGGTGGACGTTTTGCCACTCAGTTTCCGTTGAGATGAACACTTGGCCAGGCTGGGATCGTAGGGTGGTGGGTTTACGTTTGGGAGTTGAAGTTGGGGGTGTGGTTTTGAAAAGGGTTGTTGTGGAAATAGCTGGTTGGTGATTTGGGGTGTCGTGGGATGGGCGGTTGCTTGCGCGTTGCGGTTCGTTGGGGTGCCCGGCCGCTAACGCGTTGCGGTTCGTTGGGGGCCGTCGCTTGCGCGTTGCGGTTCGTTGGGGTGCCCGGCCGCTAACGCGTTGCGGTTCGTTGGGGGCCGTCGCTTGCGCGTTGCGGTTTGTTGGGGTGCCCGGCCGCTAACGCGTCACGGCTCATTGGGGCGGTCGCTTGCGCGTTGTGGTTCGTTGGGTGCCCGGTCGCTTGCGGGTTGTGGTTCGTTGGGGTGCCCGGCCGCTAACGCGTCACGGCTCATTGGGGGCGGAGGGAGTTACTCGAGCATCGATAGGATCGTTTCTAGTTTGTCGGCGTCGGCGGGTTGCTTGTCGTGTCGCCAACGACTGATTCTGGGGAAACGGACGGCGATGCCGGATTTGTGACGAGTCGATCGTTGGATGTTTTCAAAGGCTAACTCGAATACCAGTTCGGGTGTGACGCTGCGAACAGGGCCAAATTTTTCCTTCGTGTTTTTGCGAACAAACGCGTCTACTTTTCGCAACTCGGCATCGGTCAGGCCAGAGTAGGCTTTGGCGAATGGGACCAACTGGTCGTCCTTCCAAACGGCAAACGTGAAATCCGTGTACAAGCTGGCTCGCCGACCGTGGCCGCGCTGCGCATACAATAGAACGGCGTCGACGGTGTACGGTTCGACTTTCCACTTCCACCAGTCGCCGACCGGCCGGCCGACTTGGTAAGCCGATCCGCGACGTTTGAGCATCAGGCCCTCGGCGCGATACTGTTTGCTGGACTCGCGAGCAGTCGACAGCGTTTCCCAGTCGGTTACCGGTTGGTCTGCGACTGCCGGCGGCAGACGGATCGCGGTGGGTTTCGTTGCAGCTGTGGATTCGGTTTTGAGCAAATCCGGGGGGGCATCTGGGTGAGGTGTCGGTGGGCGAACGAGCAAACTTTGTAGTCGCTTTTGACGTTCCTCGATCGACAGTTTTCGTATGTCTTGACCGCCGAATTCGATCAAATCAAAGGCCAGCAGCACGACGGGGACTTCGGTGAGTAATTTTTTGCCGACTTTTTTTCTGCCCAGTCGCCGTTGGAGTTGGTTGAACTCGAGCGGTCGGTTTTCTGTTTCGCTCCAGCCCAAGATCTCTCCATCGATGACCGTGCCGTCGGGCAACTGGCTGGCGGCGTGGGCAACTTCTGGAAATTGATCGGTGACCAAGTCCTCGCCGCGTGACCAAATGAAAGTTTCTCCTTGTCGCCGGATAACTTGGGCCCGAATACCATCCCATTTCCATTCGGCGATCCAGTCGTCGACAACGCCCAGCGAAGCGGGTTCGTTCTTAAGCGGATTGGCCAAAAAGAAAGGGTAGGGCTTGCTGATCGCGGTTTCATTTTCGTCCGGATCAATCAGCGTGGCAAAGTATTCGGCCGTCGGTTCCCAATGCCCCATCAGGCGATGAGTGATCGTGGCGGCGTCCAGCTGAGTGTGTTTGGCGAGGGCTCGGATGACCAGCCGTTTGGATACGCCGACGCGAAAGCCACCCATCATCAGTTTGCCAAGCACGAAAAGTTGCCGTTGGTCAAATTGCTGCCACAGTTCGAGTACCGCTTCCTTTTGCGGTTCCTCTTCAAGCTCCCGCAGCGGCATCAAGCGATCTTCAATCAAGGTTTTCAATGGCAGATCCGTTGGACGGGTTGAATCCTTTTCGTCGGCGAGTTGCGGTTTGGCCGCGGCAAGAATTAGCGAAATCGTTTCGGCAAGGTCGCCGACGCGGTCGTAACATTCTTCAAACAGCCACGGAGCGATGTTGGCTTGTTCAGTCGCCCATTGCCGCAGCAATTTGGTTCCGACCAATCGTTTGATACGGTTTCCTGACAAAAAATAAATCGCCCAGATCGCATCCGACGGCTGCGCGACGGCAAAGTAGGTTTCCAGTGCTTGAATTTTTTCGTTGGTCTTGGTGGTCGAATCCAATCGCCAATAAAGATCGCAAAAGTTTTTCATGGTTGTGGCTCTTGCGGGGCTGCAGCATCGACTTTGGTTTCCTGCGAAGTTTCTGGTTTCCTTTCTGGTGGGCTTTCCTGTTCGCCTTCACGGTCATCCAGTAGTTCGCCGGTAAACTCAGTTTCGACCACTTTGGCGTTATAGCCAAGCTCGAGAAGGTGCCGCACGACGACGTCCGAATAACCATGCGTGACCCAAATGTTTTCGGCCTCGGTTTCGCGAATGGTCTGCATCAAGTCGTTCCAGTCCACATGATCGGACAGGATAAAACCGCGGTCCATGCTGCGTCGCCGCCGAGTGCCGCGGATTTGCATCCAGCCCGAAGCCATCGCGACGCTCATTTTGCCAAAGCGTTTGGCCCATGATCCACCGACGGCGGCAGGCGGAGCGACGATCAAGGAATTTTTCCAGTCGGTTGTTTTTGCATCCACGTCGCCAACGCGGGTCGTCGCTGGCAGTTCGATTCCTGCATCACAGTATCCGGCGTTAAGTTTTTCGACGGCGCCATGAGTGAAAATAGAACCGATGGACGCGTCGACGCCGGCGAGCAAGCGTTGAGCTTTACCCAGCGAGTAGGCTAATAGGACACTGGTCTTTCCAGCGGACTGGTTTGTTCGCCACCAATCGTTGATGCCATCGAAAACGGTGTTTGGATCTGGCCAACGATAAATTGGCAACCCAAAAGTCGACTCGGTAATGAAGGTGTTACAGCGGACGGGTTCGAAGGGTTTGCAAGTCGGGTCGGGGTTGCGTTTGTAGTCGCCGGAAACAACGATCGAGTAACCGCCGCGTTCAATTTTGACTTGGGCCGATCCGAGGATGTGACCGGCTGGATAGAACGTGACCGTGACGCCGCCGATTTGAATCGCCTTGCCCAGCGGCTGGAAATCGATGTTTGCTTTGTCGCCCATGCGAATCCGCAGCACTTGAGAACTGGTGTCGGCGGCCAGGTACTTTTTGGATCCCCACCTAGCGTGGTCGGCATGGGCGTGTGTGATGATGGCATGGTCAACAGGTTTCCACGGGTCGACGTAGAAGTTGCCTTGTTCGCAAAACAGGCCTTTGGGAGTCACGCTTAGCAGTTCTTGAGTCATGCCAGTGCCAACTGCTTTATTCGAAAAGCGTTTTAAGATCGTCAGCGGTCAGCGAACGAATCAGCGATTCATCAGAACGCACGATTTTGTCGGCGAGATCGCGTTTGGATTGTTGCAGGGAAACAATTTTTTCCTCCACCGTGTCGCGGCAAATCATTCGATAGGCGATCACCGAATTCTGCTGTCCCATGCGGTGAGCCCGGTCGATGGCTTGGGCTTCCACGGCTGGGTTCCACCAGGGGTCAAGCAGGAACACGTAGTCGGCGGCGGTCAGATTCAGCCCGTGACCACCGGCTTTGATGCTGATCAAAAATGCGGAAACCGAGTCGTCTTCTTGAAATCGCTTAACGCTCTGGGCACGTTTGGAGGATTTGCCGTCAAGGTATTCGTAGCTGATTCCATCCGCATCGAACTGTTGTTTGACCAATGACAGGAAAGACGTAAACTGGGAAAAGATCAGAACCTTGTGGTTTTCGGAAATGATGTCTTTGATTTGCTGGGCCAGCAATTCCAGCTTGGCTCCGGGTTTGGCTTTTTTGTCCAGCAGTCTCGGGTCGCAGGCCACCTGCCGCAAGCGCAGCAGCGCCTCGAGCACTTGAATTTTGGAGCGACCGATGCCGTCGGTTTCGACTTTCTTGGCCAGCTTGACGCGATAGTATTCTTTGAGTTGCTTGTAAGCCCTCTTTTGAGACGGCAACATATCGCAGTACAACGTCTGTTCGGTTTTGGGCGGCAAGTCGGTTAGCACTTGTTCTTTGGTGCGGCGCAGTAAGAACGGCGAGATCGCTTTGGCGAGCGAGTCGAGCGTTTCCTCGCGTTCTTCCTCGTTGCTCTTCTTTTGATTGGTTAGTCGAGCAAAATTAGTCGATGCGCCCAGCATGCCTGGGTTCAAAAATTCGAACAGCGACCAGAGTTCTCCCAAGTGGTTTTCGATCGGCGTTCCGGTCATGGCCAAGCGATGATCGGCGCGAAGCAGTCGGCTGGATTTGGCGCATTGAGCTTTCGAGTTTTTGATGGCTTGCGATTCGTCAAGAATGGCGTAATCGAATTCGATTTGGGAAAGGTCCGCGATGTCGCGGCGCATTGTTCCGTAGGTTGTAATCAAAACATCAAAGCCGCCCGCGTCGTTGGCTTGTCGAACATTTTCTTGACGTTTGGTGCCGGTGTAATTCAAGATTTTGAGTCGAGGCGTGAATTTGGCAGCTTCTTCGATCCAGTTGAAAATCAGGCTCTTGGGCACGATCACAATCGAAGGTTTGCGTTTGAGTTTGGCTGCTGCAGCGACGATGGTCGACTTGGAGTCAGAGTCAGAGTCGGTACTGGAATTGATTTTTTGATTTGGTTGGACCTTGTCATTGGAATCGGGTTGGGTGATGCGTCGAGTTCGTCTTGATTCCAGCAACGACAATACTTGGATGGTTTTTCCAAGTCCCATGTCGTCTGCCAAGCACCCGCCTAAACGAAACTCTCGCAAGAAGTGCAGCCAACCAAGCCCTTCGGATTGATACTCGCGAAGCTTGCCGAGGAACCCGCGCGGCGCATTTTTCGGTTTCACGCCGGTGAAAGAACGAAGCTTTTTGCGAAAGTTTTTGAAGCCCCGGTCAAAGTTGACTTGTTGGGCGTCCAGCATCGCGTCCAGCAACATCGCTTGCGCCGGGCGAAAGCGAATCTTGTCGTCTTGGACCGTTCCGAATGTCGCCAGCCGAGCGTATTTTTCGATCACTTCATCGGGGATTCGACCGCTTGAACCGTCCGCTAAGGTTATGAATTGGTCTTTTTTGGCGATCGCTTGCAACAGGTCGGGCAACGCAATCGTCTGGCCTTCGAAGTCAACTTTGGCCGACAAGTCAAACCAGTCTTGGCCTGATTCGACGGAAACATCGAATGATTGGGATTGTTTGACGGGTTTGCCCAGCAGGTGGATCTCCCAGCCCTTGCTTCCTAATTCGTCAACGATTCCAACCAAGTGCTTTCTGTTTATTTGAAGGTCATGGGCGGCATAGATATTTCGAGTCAGATCTTTGATCGGGAATTCTGCCAGTTCCTGAATCAATTTGGCTTCGACTTCCGGTTGCCGTTCCAGCCATGAATTTGTGTTCGCATCAAAGATAGCGCTGGTGGATGATGTCAGCGAAACTTGATTGCCTGCGTAGGCAAAAGCGACCTTGCCGGTGAGTTCATTGTGAAAGCGAGCGTCTTGGTGAAGCTGAAGAATTCCACAAGGCGCGTCGACTTGAGTTGGTTGCACTTTCCACGAATCGGGCAGCATGACTTTGGGGAGTCCGCTGCATTCAGAGAGCTGTTTGAGAAATTCGTGGCGGTCCTTTTTTGCAATTTCAATGGCTGGACTTTGGTTAACGTTTTTCCAAAATTCGACAGAGTCCGGATTGCTGATTCGAATTAGGCCGTTTCGCAACAAAGCAATGCCATCGTTTGTGATTTTGACAACGTCGTTTTGGTCTAACAGTTCGTCGCCGCGAAAGAGCGAGGCGGCCATGACGTCGTCTTGTTTGGAATGGGTCGCCTCGTGGATGTTGATGCGGATTTCAGCGGAGGGCGAAAGGTCAATGAATTCGATGGCGTAAAAATCTTCGACGGGTAGGCTCATGCCCAACGTCCAGTGCAACCGGCCGCTGCTCAACAGCAGTTCGCAGAGTTCGTTTGTCCAATTGGCGTCCACATCAAACTTCGAAAAACTATTTCGAGCCATGCGGTGGCCGTAGACATCGCTGTACTTCCGATCGGCGCCCATCAAGTAGGCCGCAATTTTTTGGTCGGTTTCGTTTGCCAGTTGGCCGATCGCGCGATGCGATAAGTCATAAGCCTGAAGCTTGCCCCACTGGTCGTTGATTTTTTTGACTCGTTTCAAGACGGACAACTTCACCGTCGTCGGTTCGTAGGGCGAATCTTCGCTGGCATCGATGACGTAGTGGATTTCGGTTTGTTGGTTGGCGGCGGTTTGAAAAGGGCTGGTCGCAACCGGGGAGGCGTATTGCGAAACGGATTTGATGTTGGCCACGCGATTCAATAACGACTTCCACTGCGGGGCGGGCGGTTGTTTGGTTTGCTTTGGTTTGGCAGACTTGGCCGGTTTTTGCAAATGGCCAACGCCAACATTGTTCCAAGCGTTTTTGCCGTTCACCAATTCGTATTGCAGGATCGTTGCCCAGATATGTTTGCAGAGGTAGCCGTCGTCGAATCGCGGGCAGGTGCAAGACATCGCTTCACGGTTGTCGAAGTCCTCCACGTCCAGTGTGACTTCGTAGAACCCATACGATCCGTTAACTTCGGCGATCAAAAATCCATTGGTCACGGTCAACGAAGAAACAGCACCTCTTCGTTGGTAGGAAGCACCGCGGTTACGGTCTCTGTAATTAAATAGCGGCTTGAGGGCAGAACTTAGCGGCATTTTATCGAACTGATTCAACGAGTAAGACGATGGGACCGAGCGAAGGGGGCTCGGCGTCAGAGTCAAGTCGGTGGTCGTCAAACACGAAGCCCTCCTTTATTGTTGCAGTTTTATTGTTTCAAGGAAACAGGCAGGCTGGGTTCGAAGCAAGATCGTTTCAGATTGTTATCGTTGAACTGCCCTTGCGATGTGGGTAAAGTTTGCCGGGATTCGGGTTGTTTTTTGAAGCCTAAAACCGCGGAGGATGTTTTGGAGCCGTTGAGCCGCTTCCGATAATGCGAGCCAAAGTTGCTTGGCAAGGAGTTCTGGGGAACGGGGGAAACGCAGTTTAGAGCTGGAACCAGTTAGTGTTTATCCCAAAACTCAAAATGCCCGCGGCTAGCGCCGTGAATCTCAATTCCGTGTGGTTCTTCGTGCCAGCACCTTTACCAAGCAACCAAGAAATCCCCAGCAATTCCAAACTCCCCTCTCCCCGCGAATTCGGAGAAAGCTTGATAAAGT
>CAZROJ010000008.1:21957-43179 GCA_964601665.1 uncultured Pirellulaceae bacterium | reverse complement strand
AAATTGTCTGCGTGGAAGCGGGAAGAAAATTCCAGCATTACTGGGGTGATGTTAGGTCCATTCGCGAAATGACGAAAGAGAGCCGAGGACGAATGGCGTCGGAAAATAGCCACGGTTTTGAAGTGACTCGTAGTCGCGAACGTTGTTCGTTGTTCAGGTTGAAGATCGAATCGATTTGGAGCTGGACGGCGAGCGCTTTGTCCATGGCTTTTAGTAGTGGTTTTTCACCGGGCATTTTGGACCAGACGACGACTTCCAGTTGGAAGTCCTTTTCACGCAGCTTCATGATCGCTTCGGAAGCCAGTTTGATGGCGTTTTTCTTCAGGGGGTAAAAGGGTTCGTCAGGTTGAGGCCGGTTTAGGTTCTCGAACGAATCAAAAACAATTTGGCTCTTCGTGGGAGGCGTTTCGTCGACTTGATAGGTGTCGTTGATGTCAGAAAGGAATCGTTTGAAGCTTTCGGTTTGTCGGTCAATGATTCGTTCATCATCGGGCGATTCGTCGGGGCCGCGATTTTGGGCGCTGTCTTTTCGTTCGCTTTCGACCGCGTACACGGGTGATGGGGCTTTCTTTTGGTAGACCAGCTTGGATCGGTTGCCAGCTTCGCCACCGGGCAGCGGGCTATTGGTCGCTCGGTTCATGAACGAGCCGGTTCCCGCGTACATGTTAGCGCCGGTTTGTTCTTTGGAAAACGAATTGAGCACGATGAAAAATGCCAACAGAGCAGTCATCGTATCACCGAACGAAACCAAATACGCTTTGCTGGGCTTTTCGGGTGGTGGCTTGGGCTTGCGTGCCATGGTGGGTTACCTGCAGGCTGATTTGCGGCGAAAGGCAATTAAAAGCGAGGATCAAAAAACGAATGGTGGCCAGATCGAATTTTGAAACGGCAATTTTAAAATGAGGACAGTCGCATTTGGTGGAAATTCCAGTCGGCGAACGCGTTAAGGGTTTTGTTTGGCGTTGGGGGAGAAGCGGTCGACTGAGATTCGAATGTGGTTGCGATTGATTTTGGTGTTTCGCGTTAGTGTCATCGAAAGTTGGCCGGGGCGAGTCATTTCCTTGTAGAACAAATGCTCCAGCATGGCCGCGACTTTAGGAGCCAATTCCTTTTCTTCAAATTGAAGCGACGCGCGAAATGGCAAGTCCTGCAGTTGGCTCGATAGCTGAGCACAGATCCGGGCACCTCGTGTGGTTAGCTGGTTGTTGGAGTCAAACAGGGACGAAATGGGAACGTCAAACTGGTGAGAAGTGAGTTCGTTTTGTTTTTGTTCCTCTTCGTCGAGCGATCGCAGTCCTTCGCCCCATGTGGAATCTGCGGGAGCGCGGGTGATGGGTGGCATTTCGGCGCCCCGGACGGCGATGCGGGAAGCGGGCGGCCGCATGCGGGCTGCGAAAGAGTCTTTGTCCAGTTGTTTCATTTTTTCGCCCGCGCGGCCGGTTGCCGAACCGCCAGCGAAGGTTGCCGAGGTTGATTTTTCGAAGCGCTCCGGTTCGGTCGTCGCAAATGTGAGCAAGAGAATGAAAAACGTCATCAACAAAGTGATCACGTCACTGTAGGTCATAAACCAAGCGGGAATGTCGTCTTTGGGTTCCGGGAATTTTTCTGGTCTGGCCATGACGATTCGACTTGTTCAAAACGGATCAGTTTGCCGTCGCTTAGGCAGCGTCCGACTGGAGCGCGCGACGTGATTTTGGTGCCAAGTAGGAAACCAAATTGTCTTCGACCGCCGGCGGTGCTAACCCCTTGGCAATGGCGACGACGCCTGTGATCATCAATTCCCGGCAAGCGACTTCGTCCTGAGAACGAGTTTCAAGTTTACCGGCCAGCGGGATGCAGGCGACGTTGGCAATGATCGCGCCGTACAGTGTGGTTAGCAAAGCCGTCGCCATACCGCCACCAATTTTGCTGGGGTCGTCGAGCGATTGAAGCATCTGGACCAAACCGACTAGCGTGCCGATCATGCCAAACGCTGGAGCGGCAGCGCCGGTCGATTCAACGATCTTTTTGCCGATCGCATGTCGTTTTTCAATCGAGGACAGTTCGGTTTCCAAGACCGTTCGAACTTGTTCTTCGTCGGCGCCACCGATGACGATTTCCAAACCGCGTTTTAAGAAGTCGTCATCGATTGTTTCGAGTTCGGATTCGAGGGCGAGCAATCCGTCTTTTCGAACGACCATTGCCAAGTTGCGAAACTTCGCGATCAATTCTTCTTGGCCGGGTAGCTTGGTAATAAAACACTTTTTGATGACCGACAGCGATGAAAAGCAAACCTTCATCGGGAAGTTAATAAAGAGTGCAGCAATCGAACCACCAATGGTGATCATCATCGAAGGGATATCTATGAAAGCTGAAATGCCCCCACCACCGCCCATCGCGATCGACGCGAAGATCAGACCGAAACCTGCCATCAGCCCTAAAACAGTTGCGATGTCCATTGTTGGTTGCTTCCGGTGCCCGAGATTGAGTCAAAGAAAATGCGTACTCCTTCATTTGATCGCCATCTGCGAACCTTGGTTTTCGACTTGGTGCTGAATTGCTGGATGTATCAAACGCGGCCTGCTTGAGCAACATTCCAGTGGTTCACGCGGCTAGCAAAATCTTTCGTTTGAAATCGAGCGAATCAGGTTCAGGCCAGCGGCCTTGGTTCGAACAAAAGCGATCGACAAATGCGAAGGGTTTAAACGCGTGTTGGTTGCAGATTGGCTCGAGCCAATCGCTGGAAGGAGGGTTTCAAGGACCGCTGAATAACTTGACGGCTTGGTGGGTCGCTTGGTGGTGGCGTTGGATCGCTGGCAGCCTTTTATTGATCGCCGCCGAGTATGGATCGCTGGCTTTTGGCTGATAGCATCGTTTTGCTGTCAGAAGTGAAACCCGGTTGCCGAGAAATAATCGCCGCTGCGGTTGACCGCAAAGTGCCATCAAGCGGTAAAGCCTTAAAGCCGACCTGGCCGATCCAAACAGCATGATCGGTAAAGTTTCACAATTCGAAACCTTGAGCGCCGCGATCGAGATGGCTTCGCAGAGCCATCGGGTCACTGGGCAAAACTTGGCGAACGTCAATACGCCGGGCTACAAAGCACTCGAGGTTGATTTTGAGCAATTACGGCAACGTTTGAACGGCAACACTCCGAAGGACGGCCACTACCAAGTCACGCAGGCGGTTGGCTTGCCAGCGCGAAGCGACGGAAACAATGTTGATATGGATCACGAATTGGCGGCCTTGAAAAAGAATGCCATGGCCTATCAAACGCTCACGCAACTGCTGGGCGCAAAAATGGGAATCTTAAAACAGGCGATCCGGAGTTAGTCGCTGGTTCGTTTGTTTGGATAAAAAGCGGTGTGGCGACAACCCGGGGCGCAATGTAGCTGTGTAACGTAGCTGTGTAACGTAGAAGTATCAGGTAGACGAATAAGGCAGACGCGGAAAAGTACGAAACACAAAACCGGACGGTGCAAATCATGAGCATGTTTTCAAACCTATTTTCAGCTGCCGATATTAGTGCTTCCGGGATGTCGGCTGAACGCCTGCGCATGGAAACCGTCGCCAACAATATTGCCAACGCAAATTCAACGCGCAGCGAAGACGGCGGCCCCTACCGTCGCAAGCAGCTGGTTTTTTCGGAGATGGTCGGTTCGAACTCGAATTCACCGATGGGCATGGGCGGCGTTCAAGTTGTCAGCGTAAAAGCCGATGAAACGCCCTTCCCTGTTATCTATTCGCCCGGCCATGAGGATGCGGATGAATTTGGCAACCTGCGATTGTCCAACGTAAAACTACCCAATGAAATGGTCGACATGATCACCGCCAGTCGGTCATATGAAGCAAACTTGAAAGCTTTGACTTCATTCAAAGACATGGTTGAACAAACGTTAACCTTGTTGAGATTGTCCTAATGAACCCAGTGGCTGCCACTTCATCGATACCCTCGATTCAGAATATTTCTGAAGCGGCTGGTGGTTTGAACCGAGCCGGTGGCGTGAACAAGGCCGGCGGCCAAGAAGCTCCGGGTGGTTTTTCCAAGTTGATGAATGAGTTTGTGAAGCAAACCAATGAATCACAAGTCGCTTCCGACCAGTCGATTGACCAATTGGTCAAAGGCGAAACCGACAACATTCAACAAGTGGTTTTGGCAGTCGCCAATGCCGAGATGTCATTTCAGCTGTTTATGGAAATCCGAAACAAGCTGATCGAATCTTACAACGAACTGATGCGGATGCAATTTTAGTTGCTCAAATTTTACTTGGCTGAATTTCTTAAATGTAAACTTCGGTCCGAACGTCCATGCAAACCTTGAAATCCTTTTTTGACCAAGCCATCCTGATATGGAATGACGCTACCGGTGCGGGCCGAATTGGAATCGCTCTGCTGGTTGTTATTTGTATCGCGTCGGTGGTCGGAATCGGCGTCTGGGCAGCCCAGCCCAACTACGTCATCTTGGCCAGCGGGATTTCTCCCGGCGAAGCTGCCAAGGTCATTGACGCTTTGGATGCGGCCGACATTGCCTATCAAATCGAGGGCTCGGGGTCGACGATCTTGGTCGACAAACAAAAACGAGCCAGAGCCAAGATTGCGACCAGTCAGCTGGGCATTGGCAGCGTCGACAGTCAGCAAAAGGAAACTTCTGCTTGGATGAACCCTTCGACGCAACAAGACACGATGTGGCGAAACCTTGAAATGAGGCTCGAAGCCACGATTGCCAAGCAGCGAAACGTGTTGACGGCGGACGTTCATTTGAGCATTCCCGAAAAGCAAGCCTTTATCCGAAAGTCGACCGATCCGAGTGCGGCCGTCATGGTGCAAATCGCCGGTCAGTCAAAGTTCAATGATTCGCATGCCAAGTCGATCGCGAGAATGGTCGCCAATTCGGTGCCCGGACTTCAAGAAGCGGATGTGGCGGTCACCGATACGGCCGGTAATGCCTACACAACCGACGAAAACGATGCCCACTTGGACAAGCAGGCCGAGTATCGTATTTCGCGAGATCGCGAGCTTGAGAACAAGGTGTTGACTATTTTGAATCCGATTTTGGGGATCGGCAATTCGTCGGTCACGGTGACCACGGATTTTACTTTTCCAACCGGAACCAAAACCGTTAACAAAGTCGATCCCGATGACAAAGTTTTAGTTGATGAACAGGTCAACAATTCAACCACCACCGCGGGCGGCGGAGCGGTGGGTGTGGCGGGGACCGGATCAAATATCGGAACCGAATCCAGTTCGTCGGCGACGAACAATCGAGCGGTCGTCACCAAAACGGAAGACCTAACCAATAAGTATGCTCATTCGAGTACTTCGTCGGTGGAAACGATTCAGAATCCTGTCTTGGAAAAATTGACGGTTTCAGTGCTGGTCAATCAAGCAGCCGTTCAAGACGAAAACAACGTTGTGCCCCCCGAAGTGATCAAGCAGGTCGAAAGTTTGGTCGGAACGGCGGTCGGGCTGCGCGAGGGAACGGATCAAATCACGGTCGGTGTTTTGGCTTTTGCAGAAGAAGCAACCGAAGCGCCGCCGGTGGCCACCACGATTCCGTGGGATCAAATCAACGAAATACTCAAAAACATCTCGCTGGGCGTGGCGGCACTCGTGGCAATGTTTTTGGGAATGAAGGTGATCAAAAAGTTTCAGCCCGAACCCAATGGAATCGCCAGCGCTGCGGGCGGCCAGACGACCAAGCTGAGCGAGTTGGCTGAAATGGTCAAAGAGCATCCCGACGTGTTCGCCAAAATAATGGAAAGCTGGGGCGAAGCAGATTCCTCAGCGCCTGATGCGAACGAAAGGGCGGCGTAACTCAATGGTGACTTTTACGACGGAAGAAAAACTGGCGTTGCTGCTGTGTGTTTTGGGCGACGATGCCGAGCGTGCTGCGATGAAGTCGATCCACCCGACGCGTGCGGTCCAAGTCAATAAGTACTTGAAAGAGTACAAGACCGAACCACCGACCGAAGATGAAGTGGCTTTTATCGTGGATGATTTCAGCAAGTATTTTACGTTTGCCTTGGAAACTTTGAAGCCCGAATTGGATCAAGCGGAAAAGAATGTTCGTACGACTCAGCGGCAACAAGAGGCGGCCAGCAGCGATAGCGACGGTCCGCAAATTTTAGAATTTGCGCCGATTCAATCAAACGGCGACTATATCGACGACTTGAATCGATTGGATGGATTTCAGATCGCAACTGCCTTAGCGGACGATCATCCGAAGACGATTGCTTTTGTTTTGAATCACTTGGGCACCAGTTTGGCCGCTTCGATTATTAAGCAGTTGAATGACGATTTGCGAAATCAAACCGTGCTTTATCTAAGCCAAGACATCGGAGCCCCTGAAGCGGTCGCCAATCAGATTTTAAAAACCACTTTCTTAAAAGCGAACTCGGTTCGCGAGCACAAAGAAGAGGTCAATCAAGCCGATGTGTTGGCCAAGCTAATGCGGTCGTTGCCCAAGGATATGCGAGTCGAGCTAATTGAAAAGCTGAGCCAAGACAACGAAGAAATTGTCGAATCCATTAAGTCGAAGCTTTACGTTTTCGAAGACATCCTGCGGCTTGACGATCGTGACGCACAAAAACTGATCGCCGAATCGGGAGCAGATCATCTTGTCGTCGGCATGCAGCGGGTCGACCCGGCGATCAAGGCCAAGCTGATGGACAATCTGTCCAAACGCGCGCGAAAATCGCTGGAGGTCGAGATCGAATTTAAAACCAATGCAACGGACGAGGAAGTGGCTGAGGCACGGCAGCATTTTGTGGATGCTCTGGGGCGTTTGGATGAATCTGGCGAAATCTCATTGAACTAAAAATGCATTTGCAAACCGTAAAATTCGATTCCAAGCCTGTCGGTTTTGTATTGCTGGACGCCAGCGAAGCCGTTGTGGAAAAGCCTGCGCCGGTTGCCCAGGTAATTCCGTCGCCGGCTGAAACGTCGGTCGCGATCTTGGAGAAAATCTCGTCGAAGATTCAGCAACTCAACCGTCGCACGGACGACGAAGTGGTCGAACTTGCTATTTCTTTGGCTCGGGTGATGGTTGAAAAACTGGTTGGGAATACGGCAGAACTTTGTAATCAACGATTAACCAGTATTTTGGAAGAAACGCTGGCCGGGCCCGATCAAGCGATTGGTGTTCGAGTCAATGCTGAAAATTACGAGTTGGTGACAAGTCAATTTTCAGAGTCGATGCAGAGCCAAGGGCTGAAAATCGTGGCAGACAACTCGGTCGCACCGGGTGAGTGCATGGTGCGATTTGAGGAGTACGATTTGGTTTCCAAAATTGAAAAGCAATTGGACGACATTCAAGCTCATCTTGAGGAGCTGGCCAATGAATAGTCTTCACGAAAAATTCTTGCAGCGGTCGCGGTCGGCCATTGGATCGGTCCGTTCGACGGAAGCGATAGGGCGTTTGACCGAAGCCCAAGGCATGATCACAGCTTCGCTGCCGGCGAGTCTAGGCGAACTGGTGCAGATCGAGGGTGCCGTGGGCGAGCCTTCATTGGCGGAAGTGATCGGGTTTTCGGGTGACTTGGTTCAGTTGATGCCCTTTTCAACGACCGATTTTCTGAAACGAGGCGACCGAGTTCGGGCTTCGGGACAACGGATGAAAATTCCAGTTGGTTTTGGGTTGCTGGGACGTGTGATCAATTCGATTGGCGAACCCATTGATGGCAAAGGGCCGCTGCAGTCCAGCGGTAGCAAAGCGGTCGGAATCGCGCCGCCCAACGCGTTGGCGCGAAACCCGATTGATAAGGTTTTCACAACGGGGCAGCGAGTCATTGATGGGCTGCTGACGATGGGCAAGGGCCAGCGAGTCGGTTTGTTTGCCGGTAGCGGCGTCGGGAAAAGTACGTTGCTGGGCCAGGTCGCTCGCTTTGCCGATTCGGATTGCAACGTGGTCGCGTTGATCGGTGAACGTGGTCGCGAAGTTCTGCCGTTCATTCACGATTCGTTGGGTGCCGAGGGAATGGCCAAGTCGGTTGTTATCGTTTCGACCGCCAACGAAAGTCCTTTGGCACGCGTGCGGGCGGCTGAAACTGCGGTTTCGATTTCCGACTGGTTTCGCCAGCAGAACCGAGACGTGCTATTGATGTTGGACAGCCTGACACGATTCGCGATGGCTCAGCGCGACATCGGACTGATGTTGGGCGAACCGCCGACGAGCCGTGGCTATACGCCGTCGGTATTTCAAAAGCTGGCGGATTTGCTGGAGCGGTTGGGAAGCTCTGACCGCGGTTCGATTACCGGGTTGTTGACGGTTTTGGTCGAAGGCGATGACATGAACGACCCGATCGCCGACGCGGCGAGATCGATTTTGGACGGACATATTGTGCTGGATCGAAAACTGGCTCACGCGGGGCATTACCCGCCGGTGAACGTGCTGGAAAGCGTTAGCCGAGTCTTTCATGACCTGGCACAACCCGAACATGTGGCCAACGCTTTGACGATTCGCCAGCTGCTTTCCAAGTATTTGGACGTGATCGACTTGGTTCAAGTCGGTGCGTATTCGCCTGGGTCGTCCGCTGAGACCGATCTTGCGCTGGCGATGTATCCGCGGATCTGTCAATTTTTGCAACAGGGGCTGCAATCGCCGACAGATTTGCCGGAGACACTGGCACAAATGATGGCGTTGATGTCAACCACTGCGACGTCCAATGATTCGGTAGCACCAAATAGTGAGCAACAGCTATGAAAGCGAAAATTCAGCTTAAGCAATTCAGGCGAATCCAAGATCACTATCAACGTGAACTCGATTCATTGACGGTCGAACTCACGCAGCTCAATCTGCAGGTGACCAACCTGCGCAGCGAATTAGGCCAGATTGAAAATCGAATGGAAGCGACGCAAAACCAGTTGGCCTCGTATTCGATCACGGTTATTGACTGTCGCTTGGGTGGTCAGCTGTTGCAAAAAATCAGCGAAGCTTGGGATCAGAAGTTCGAAGAGCTGTCTGGGGCCTGCGAACGTTTTGAAGCTCAACGGGCCAAAGTCGAAAAACAAATGTCGCGAATCAAATCGTTGGAAAAACTGATCGAACGAAAAGCCGAACTGGTTGACTTCGAAGAACGCCGTTTACAACAGCTGGTCGCCGACGATCAATATCTCACAAGCAGTTTGAATAGGAGCAACTCATGAAATTAGTTGTACCGTTACTCATCGGTTTTTTTCTTTTCCTTGCGTCGGCGGGCGTCTCTTATATGTATTTGGTGCCGCCCGAGCAGGAGGCTGAAGGCGAGGTAATTCCTGAGGAGGAGCAAGAACACACGCCGCCGATTGATATTGCGGATTCCGAAAAGGAAGACGAAATGCCTGTGGCTGTGCGGCCGAGTGCTCCGATTACGATCGAAGCCGTGATGGAGCTGTCGCAGTCAATTTTTGAAAAAGAGAAAGCCGTCGGCGAGGCTCAAGAACAGATCAAACGAGACGAAAAACGGCTGAAGATGCTGTTTGAGGATCTGAAGCGAGAGCAGGAACAGTTAATGATTTTCGCAAAACGAGTCGACGGCCAGATCACTCAAGCCCGAGAGGCCGTCGAGGAGCTGAAGTTGGAAAAGCAGGCCGTCATCTTAGAGAAAGAACAACTGCAAAAACTCAAGAAACAAACAGGCACCACGGGGGACGTTGCCAGCAAGCAAGTAGACCTGCGTGTTAAGGCGGTGAAGAGTTGGTTTCAGGATCTCGAGCCAGAACCGGCGGCAAAATTTCTGAAAGAGTTTGCCGATGCGGGCGACTTGGAGTTTGTTGCCAAGCTGTTGGATAGTTTAGAAAAACGCAGAATTGCCAAGGTGTTGGCGGCTTTTGACGATGCTCCGTTGGTTGCCAAGATTGTGAATAAGTTTACGGGCAAAAGTAAATCTTCAGACACGATTAGGCGGTAGGCAGCCGTCACGAAATCCCTTCACGAATCATTCCTTTTTAAAGATCGTAAGAACATGGAAGTTAACGACGCTATTGATATTGGCCGGTCGCTCCTGTCAACCTCGCTGTTGTTGGTCGCACCGATTGTCATCGTCAGTTTGGTGGTCGGGTTGTTGATCAGTATCGCTCAAACGATTACCAGCATCCAAGAACAAACGCTGACGTTTGCTCCTCGAATCGTGGCGGTCGTGGGCGTGATTGTTTTGCTGACGCCGTGGTACCTGTCTACGATGAAGATTTTTACCGTCGAAATGATCACTTATTTTCGCCACGTCCTATGATTGACGACCGACAGATATTCACTTTCGTCTTGGTCCTTTCTCGGGTTTCGGCGTTCATCGCTTTCTTCCCCTTGTTCGCTCAGCGGCAGTTGCCAACGATGGTCAAGGCGGGGCTTGCGCTCAGCCTTACGTTTTTTTGGTTTGGGACGATGCCCGACGGGATGTTTGTTGACGCCAAGATGAATATCGTCAATACGGTTGTCTTTTTGGGCAAAGAGATCGGCATCGGATTTTTGATGGCCGTGCTGATGGGTTTTATTTTTGTGCCAGCAAAAATCGCCGGTGCTTACATTGGTCAAGAGATTGGTCTTTCGCTGGCGTCGGTTTCAAGTCCGGGAACCGCCGACGCTTCGACCTTGGTTACCACGTTGTTTGAAACGTTTGCGATTTTGCTTTTCTTCGGATTGAACTTGCATCATTTAATGGTGACCTTTATTCATTACTCGCTGGTGGAAGTCGGCGCAAATATTAGCTTGACGGATTTGCCCTATGAGTTGCTGATCAATATTACTGGCTCGTTGACTGAACAAGGAAACTTGATCGTGGGGCCGATTGGTTTGTGTTTGTTCGTGCTGACCATCGGTCTTGCTTTGTTGAACAAAGCTGCGCCAACGTTGAATTTGTTTTCGGTGGGTATGACGATTCGAAGCGGCCTTGGGCTGTTTTGTTTGATCGTTTTCTTTCCAATGATCATCAAGTCGATGGCGATGTACTTTGAAATCCACGGCGAAAACTTGGAATTGTTTCTAGCCTACTTTAAGTAAGGCTTTCAACCACTTGGCCCCTTGGTTTTTAGATGTCCGATCGCAGCGGTCAACCCACCGAACAGCCAACGCAGCGCCGGCAAGAGCAGGCAGCCAAGGATGGGCAGATTGCGTTCAGTTCCGAGCTAATTGGGGGAATGATTGTGTTGTCGGCCATGATATTTTTCATGCAAGCCGGCGACTGGTTTTTTCAGGTGACGCTCGATTCGCTACGCGAGGGCTTGACCTATTTTGATCCGATGATCGAAGCGCCGGATTCGATACTGATTATCTTTCGGCATCATATAACCAATGTCGGACTCGCTTGCCTTGGGCTGATGTTACCTTTAGCCGCGGTGGTTTTGGTTGTGGGTGCGATGCAGACTCGCTTCAATATCACGACCAAACCGTTGGCGGCCAAGTGGAGCAATATGTCACCCATGGCGGGGCTGAAGCGGATTTTTTCGACGCGGGCGCTGAACCGAGGCGGGCTGTCGATCGTCAAAACGATTGCCATCATTGTGTCAGCTTACTGGATCACGATGTCGCACTTGGATGCGATTTTTGCGACCGGGTTTGGCACTTTTGAATCGTTGCTGTCGCTCGGAGCCAGCGTCATTCTGCAGATCGGTATGGTGACGGGCTTGCTGATGGTTGCCGTAGGTGGGGTTGATTTGGCATTTCAAATCTGGAAGCAGCATCAAGACTTGATGATGACCAAGCAAGAAGTCAGAGACGAACAAAAAGATACCGAAGGTGACCCACAGATTCGGGCGAGATTACGGCGGATTCGAAATGAAATGAATCAAAAAAGGATCGTACAAGAGGTGCCCAAGGCCACGGTGGTGATTACCAACCCGACTCACTTTGCCGTTGCCTTGAAGTACGATCTGTCAGTTTCCAAAGCGCCGATCGTGGTGGCGAAGGGAGCAGACCATTTGGCTAAGAAAATAATCAGGATCGCCAGGGAGAACGGAGTCGCGGTGGTCGAGCGCAAGCCCGTTGCGAGGTTCTTATATGCCAACGTGAAAGTCGGCAAGGAAATTCCGCTTCAGCTTTATCAGGCCGTCGCGGAAATCCTGAACTACGTCCGTCGTTTTGGTGCGTCGCCTTAATTTCGCCGTGCGGAGGATGGATCGATTAAAAGAAAAGCTCGATGTTGCCTTTGGAGTATCTCTGGATGTCGATCGCAATGCTGATGGATTCTTCAAAGGCTGGAACTGGGTTTTTGTCAAAGGACACATCCGCGAAGCTAAGTCGAGTTCCATCATCGGTTGGAAACAGGTTAACCAAGATGTTAAAAACTTCAGACAGGTTGTCTTGGAGAACTGGCGAAAGTTCACCCTCTTTGATGGTGTCTTCCACACCACCAGCGGGAATTTGCGTTAGTGCAGCCGATAGTTTGGCGGCAGCGGCAATATCGGCAGCGATCGCGGCGACAGGTGTTCCTTGGTCGTCAATATAATTGGCAACCACGTACCGTGACGCCGGAGCCAAAGCATCGCACTGGGTGGCAGTGACGGTCAGGCCATAAAGCATGCTTAGGAAATCGCTAATGTCTTCAATTTTGGGTAGAGTCAGGTGGCTCATCGGTAGTTCCTTGGGAAAAAATCGGTGGGGTTTATTGTGATTCAGTGCTTATCCTCAAAGCTCAAAATGCCCGCGGCTAGCGCCGTCGGCTCACTTTTTGTGGGATAAGCTCTTAGTTGGAAGGTGGTTTGGGGTGAGACGGTTCGCGAGCGGTTAGCTCATGAACGGCGACAGCGACGCAAACATGGCTTCGGGCGTAAAGGGCTTGGTAATTAAAAACTGTGCGCCTGAATCGGTGGCCAGTTTTTTGGTTTCTTCGCTGCTTTCGGAGGTGATGAAACCGAAAGGAATTTGGTTGCCAGATTCGCGTGTTTTCTGCAGAAGTTCGATGCCCTTCATTTCTGGCATGTTCCAATCGGACAAAACGAGATCTGGTTTTTCGGCGGACAGTTTTTCCAAGGCTTCATTACCATTGGCGGCTTCGACGGTTGAATAGCCGCTGAAGCCGGCGAGTCCTAACGTGCGATTGACGATCATTCGCATGGCTTTGCTGTCGTCTACGATCAAGATTTTCATGGTCGGGGTCTTTATTGTATGGAGGGGTTGTGGTTGTCGGACCCACAAAATCATTGCGGTTTTGTCGGTCGTCAGGGGATGTTGGGTGAATTGAAATTAAGTTGCTGAATGCTCGTTGACGTGAATCGATAGCGGGTGTCCGCTACAGTCAAACGTCAGATTCATCCAGTCTTGTTCGTCTTTTGGAGACTGGTATTGGCCGATGCAAGGCAGCGACAAATTGCATTCTTCGTTGATGATGCCTTTGGCATTGCCACCGATCACGTTGACCGTTTCCCCGAGTGCATCGAGTATTTCATCGGAAGACAGTTTGTCGGGAGCGATGTCAAACATCGTGCTCGCGATTTCAGTTGCGAGAGCTTTGGAAGCGATGACTCGGAAGGTCGCATTCCAGGTTCCTTCGACTTGAATCGAGGCCGTGAGCGCGTCTTCTCCGGGCGTGTTTGTTTCCTTCGAAGGTTGGGGGTCAAAGGGCATGCCGAGCATTGCAGTGAAAAAGTCACTGCCCATTTGCCCAACATCGCTGGCGTTGATTCGTTTCGACGAATCCGGTGTTTCAGTTGTTTGGTCGATAGCAGACTGTGGCATCAATTTCTTCCCTTCGATATGGAACGTTAAACCCAATCGTCGATTCGACTGAGCCAATAAATAGGTAACTGTCCGGGCGTAAGACGCCATGAACACGCGTAAGGATGTCTTGTTTGGTTGGCTTGTCGAAATAGATCAAGACGTTTCGCAAAAACACGATGTCGAATTGACCCAGTGACGAGAAAGGACTGGTCAAGTTCAAGCGGCTGAACTCGATCATGTCTCTCAATTCAGGTTTGGCACGCCAGAGACTTCCCGAGCGTTCAAAAAAGCGAACAAGTGTCCGCGCGGGCAGGCCGCGGTTGACTTCCAACTGTGAATATTCACCGGAGCGACATTTGTCGAGCATTTCGTTGGAAATGTCGGTCGCTACGATTTTGATTTTCCAATTGCTCAGATGCGGAAAGTTTTCCCGAATCACCATCGCCAACGTGTACGGCTCTTGGCCGCTGGCACACGCGGCGCACCAGATTCGAATTTCGCGGCGGTTTTGGTTGGCCGCCGTTAGGTCAGGAATGATCTGCTTTTTTAACGCTTCGAATGGATGAGCGTCTCGAAAGAAGCTCGTTTCATTCACGGTCACTGCCTCAGCGATCTGCGTGGATAGGTTCGGGTTTTTTGAACGCCGAATCTCCTGCACAAGCGCTGGGACATCAGCCAGTCCATTGCTTTTGGCGATCGGCGCGAGTTGTTTTTCAAGCATGTACGCTTGACGCGGAGCAATCATATTGCCCGAGTACTCGGCGACGATACCGCTCAGCAGTTCGATGTCAGGTGGTGTTAATATCATATTGAAATTTATCAATTCAAATCATTTTGAAGTTATAAAGGGACCGCGGTTGGCTTGGCGGCCGACGCTAAACGAGTCAGTTCGCCGGCGATGCTGGCTAGCGGAAGGACGCTGTCAGCAAAACCTGCTTCGACGACTTTTCCAGGCATTCCCCACACGACACTCGATTCTTCATCCTGTGCGATGACGACGCTACCGTGTTGCTTAAGCTGTCCGGCACCCTCCATGCCGTCTTTTCCCATCCCGGTCAAAATGACTCCCAGGGCATTGCAACCAGAAGCGATCGCGGCCGTGCGGAACAATGGATTGACCGATGGACGGCATGAATTTTCGTGAGGATCTTGATTGAGCCGAGCGATCAAATTGTTCCCTTCACGCGAGACGGTCAGGTGGTAATCGCCGGGTGCGAGTAAGACTTCACCGGGAACGATGACATTGCCGTCGACTGCTTCGCGAACAGGCAAGCCGCTAAGTGCGGTCAGGCGTTGAGCGAGTAGCTTGGTGAACACGGGCGGCATGTGCTGTGCGATCAAAATGGGAACCGGAAAAGTAGCCGGAATCCCTTTTAAAAGTTTCGCGAGCGCGTCCGGTCCACCTGTGGAAACGCCAATCACCACCAGTTCAATATTGCAAGTTGCTTCGACTCGTTCAGGCAACGAACGTTCTGTTCTGGCAGTGGTCGCTGCTGCAGGATTGGCGGTGGGAGGATTGACGTTGCGTGGTTTTGTCAGTCGCTTAATTTTGGGGATTAGATCTTGCCCCAGTTTGATCAACGCTTGCGAGACATGCCCTGACGCGGTCGGTTTAACGACGATATCGTTCGCACCCGCGGCCAGGGCGTCCAGCGTTGCTTCGGCACCATTTGCGGTCAGCGAACTGAACATCAAAATCGGAACCGAGCGATTGATCCGGCGAATGGCGCGAGTTGCGTCAATTCCGTCCAAGACTGGCATCTCGACATCCATAATGATGATGTCAGGGCGAGCGGATTCGAGATTATCAACTGCTTCTTGTCCGTTGCAGGCCTCGAAAGCTACCTCCAGTTCTGGGCTTTTTTGAATAACGGCTTTGATCAGTCGACGCATGGTCGATGAGTCGTCGCAGATCATGACTCTTGTTGAATTAATCATTGAAGCTCCCCGTTGAAGCCAACTTGCAAGGAAGTTCGACCGTTTGCACGTCCATGATTAACTCTGGAGCAAGCTCGGCAAATTGTTCCAAGACGCCGATGCCCAGGAGTTCCGCCAAGACAGCGATACCTTCGTTTTTGCTAGTGTCGTATTCTCTCGGCACGTCATGTCGTTGGACGTGATTGGCGAATTCGTCGGCGGCACAAATCAACGCGGTCAGTTTTTGGTGGGGGTGTTTGATTTTGGGCGAATGGTGATATTGAGTCGCCGAAATCAATTCTGCGGGCAGGCCGCATTGATCAGCGTACCAAGCTCCTAGAGAGCAATGGTCGATTCCAAACGCCGCCTGCTCTTTTTCCAAGACGTCGATTTCTTCGTCAAATTCCAGCGTGTCGACGGAAGTGAAAAGTGTTTCGTCGGAAACCGCGAACAAAGTACGCCCGAAGTCGTGCAACAGTCCGGCGGTAAACTCTTCGCCTTTGAATCCAAGTCCCAGCGCCCGATTGATTCGCACGGCGATCATGGCAGTGCTGAGGCCATGTTTGAACAGAACCTCTCGCAGCCACTCTTGTTCCAGTGAGACGCTGTTCAGAACTTGAGTGATGCAAACCGAATGGATCAAGTTGCAACATTGGACGGCACCCAAACGGACAATGGCCTGTAGTAGGCTAGTGACTGGTTGGCCGGTCATGAACAGCGGGCTGTTGGCAAGGCGAAGGATTTCTAACGCCAGCGTGGCATCTTGCAGGATAAACTTTTCAAGTTCCTTCATGGAAAAGTTCTCTTGAGAAATCACCTGCATGATTTCCGACACAATCGAAGGCAGCACCAGTTGCGCGGCCGCGTCGCCCAAGATGAAGTCTTGTAATTTCTGGGGCGGATTGATCAGTGGAATTTCGGAATTGTGACCTTGGGTCATAAAATGCTCCGTTGAGAGAAGAGGTTGTATTGCTGTGTTGAGTGCTTGTCCGAATCGCTCGCGACGGAAGGAGAAATGCGTTATTCGCGAGGACGGTGAGACAAGTTCGTAATGGTTTTGAGTGGTGTTTGAATTAAACCTGCGAGATGTCGGGAACGGAGACGCCAATCAATTTGAGTTTTTCAACCAAGATGTCGGTCGTGAATGGTTTCATGACAAATTCGTCGACGCCGGCCATCAAAGCTTTGACCATGCGGGCAGGCTCGGTTTCGGTGGTGACCATCACCAACTTAAGATTGGTGTGGGCTGGGTCTTGGCGGACGGCAGAGACGAATTCATAGCCGTCCATGACGGGCATGTTCCAGTCAACCAAGGCGAGTGAGAGTTTGTCGGCGTGTTCGGCCAAGCGTTCGAGTGCCTCTTGGCCGTTACAGGCTTCAATCACTTCGAAGCCAATGCCTTGCATGATTTTCCGCAGGATGTTCCGCATAGCGCGAGAGTCATCAATTACTAATACGTGGTTCATCGTTTGTTACTCTTGGATAGAAAGTGAGCGGTGGGCCAAGTGAGCCCACCGCAGGTTTTCGGTTTCAATGATTTAGACCTTAGCCATCGAAGGATCCGCGGCGGCCAGTTGGTATTTTCCAGAGGGTGGCGATGTTGAAGTCGAATTGGTTGCTTGAGCGTGAGCATTGGCTTGCCCAACGAGAGCCAGCAGTTCGTCTGCCATCGCGTTGATGTCGGCTGCGGTTCGCAACGTTTCGTCGGAACCAGCCGTGGTATTGCTGGCCGTTTCTGCCACCATTGAAATGCTGCGTGCAATTTCACCACTTCCGATCGCGACTTCAGAAATATTGCGGGAGATTTCAGACGTCATCGTGGTTTGAACTTCAACCGCCGTGGCGATTGCGGTTTGGCTTTCGTTGATCTGCGTGATGATCTCGCCGACGCAGCCAATGGCATCGACGGCTTCGAGCGTACCCGATTGAATCGTTTCGATGCGTCCGATGATTTCTTCGGTGGCCTTGCTAGTCTCTTTGGCCAGTTCCTTCACTTCGTTGGCAACGACGGCAAATCCTTTGCCCGCTTCGCCCGCTCGAGCGGCTTCGATTGTGGCGTTGAGTGCCAACAGGTTTGTCTGTTCCGCGATTGAATTAATGACTTTAATGACATTGCTAATTTCAGAACTGCTTTCGCCGAGCCGGGTGATAGCGCCGTTGGTTTGTTCGGTCGCGTCGACTGCTTGTTGGGCAACGCTGGCTGCGTTGGAAGCATTTCCAGAGATCTCTTTAATGCTGCTTTCAAACTGCTCGACAGCGGTCGCCAATGACTGAGCATTCGCACTTACTTCTTCAGCGGCTCCGCTGGCCATGGTCGCTTGGTCGACGGTGCTTTCGGCATTGCGTCGAAGTCGACTACTGACATCGGTTAGGTCATGATTGGACAAGAACTGCAACCGTGTTGCTGACCCGCGAAGTGGATTGACTGTTTCGCGGGTGACGTACCAGCCAAAACCGAAAATGGAGGCGATTGCGAAGGCCATGGCGAATTCGGCCCATAGGATCCGGCTGGCAACGATACTGGCAACTGTAGCTTCGTCGTCGTTGGCTTGAGTGACGGCCAACGCTACGGTTTTGTCGATAGCGTCGCGATGCGTTTCGTAGTATTCTCGTAAAATCCCGCGAGAGAGTTTCTGAGCTTTGTAGCTGTCGCCCGCCAAGCAAGCTGGAAGAAATTCTTCGTTCATCACCTTGTAAAATTGGGCGGCCGGTTGGTAGCTGTCAACGGTTTTGAGTCGCTTTAATTCGCCTTCGGGCAAATCGGCCAACCAATGTTGATGTCGATCATCAAATTCTGATTGAAGTTGACGACAACGTTCCACGCCGGCGGCGATTTCAGACTTTGGCTTTTTGAGCTCTAACTCGTCGGCCAAATGCAGAGTCATTAAATAGGTTTCAATGATGTAGTTGGGCGGCGGTAGAATGTCCGCAATCAAGTCTTTGCCCTGAACAATTTTGTTGTAGTGGGGCCCGTGAACCTTTGCCACTTGAAGCGTGTTGTAGCTCCAAAAGCCAAAGGCTAGTAGTGAGACGGCCGCGACCAAAACAAGGGATGTCAATTTCTTGGCAACGGATAATGTTTTTAGGAATTTCATGGAGGTAACTTGGGGGCTAAAAGTCTGATGGGTTGAAATGTTGAATGGATTGTTGGCCAAGCGGCTCAAGTGAGTTTGGTCCGAGTCAGTTCGGTGTTTTCAAATTTGGACTGTTGCCAGGTGCGTTGCTCAAAAGTTCTAGGCCGATAGCAACTGGCGTTTGAATGCTTGTGGCAAACTGCTAGGCGGCTTGCAGGCTGAGGACTCGCTGGGTGTCTAGTAGTAACAAAAGACGGTTGTTGAGTTTCATTGCGCCTTCGATGAAGTCGCGATGGGGACCTTGAACCGTTTCCGGAGCTTGTTCGAAAAATTCTTCTCCGACTTCTACGACATCGCCAATTTCGTCGACTAACAGGCTGACTGGGCCGTCGGAAGACCGGACGACCACATTCATTTTCGATCCCGTTTCATCTTCGTGTGCTAGTCCCAGCAGTGTGGCAAGATCGATCGCCGTCACAATCTGGCCTCGCAAGTTCATCAGGCCAGCGACCGTGTTGGGGGCCAGTGGTACGGAAGTCATGGATTGATTTCGAATGACTTCTTGGACGCGACTCACCTTGATTCCCCAATAGAGATTGCCGATGCGAAAAGTGCAGAATGAATTTAAATTGGAAGGTGGGTCTGACATGGTTTTAAAGTTGGACTGAACTGAAAATGTTGGGGTGTGAATAATCGTTTAGACGCCGAGAATGATCGCTTAGACGCCGATTGGTTGCTGGAATAGGTCCGGTCGGTTGGAGACGACAAAGTTTGGCAGGTCAATGATCTCGGTTACCCGGTCGTTGATGACGTAGCTTGTTTTGTCCAGTGAGACGTTCTGATCCACTCGTTCGTGAACGACGTCCAAGATTTTGCCAACGACCACGCCAGCACTGTTTTTGCCGTCGGAGAAGACAACCGTGCTCAGACGACCGTCTTGGGAGTTCGGGTCCGCGCCGTAGCCGCTCAAGTAGATCAGTGGCAAAATGTCGTTGCGGTACTGAACGACGTCGCCGTTGCCGCTGCGTTCAATTTGGCTGATTGAAAATTCTTCCAGACGGGCGACTTCGATCAGCGGAATGGCCGCGTGGCTTTGGTCGTCTTTTTCAACGATCAAAAGAGACCGGCGATTTTGATCAGAATCTGAAGCCAGGCTGCTGCCGCTGCGCAGGTTACGATCGCGTGTTTCGGTCAGAACGTTGCTCTTTCGAGCGAGCCCGACGACGTCCAAGATCAAAGCGACTGTCCCATCGCCCATGATCGTCGCACCGGCGTAGCTGCGAATGTGTTTCATGTGCTGGCCGAGCGGCTTGACGACGATTTCTTGTGTGTCGGTAATCGCGTCAACGACTAAACCAAATTGTCGGTCCTCAGCTTGCAGTACCGCGATGTGCAGTTCCGGCGGTTGTTCGTCATCATTTCGGGGTGACCGGAGTTCCAGTTGTTCGTCCAGGTACACCAGTGGAAGTAGATCACCGCGAAGGCGGCAGACGGGCGTGTCGTGAATGTATTCGATTCGTTCGCCGGCACGATTTGAATCCAAACGGACAAGCTCCAACAGATTGACTTGAGGGATGGCGAACTGTTCGCCAGTGGTTCGGACAATCAATGCGGGAACGATTGCCAAGGTCAGCGGGATCTTGATGCGTAACGTGGTACCCACACCGGTTTCACTTTGGATTTCAAGCGTGCCGCCAATTTTTTCGATATTGGTTTTGACAACGTCCATCCCAACGCCACGACCCGAAACGTTCGTGACCGCGGCAGCGGTGGAAAAGCCGGGTAACAAGATCAGGTTGATCAGTTCGTGATTGCCCATGCGTTCGGCGTCGTCGACGGTAATCAGGCCTTTTTCAATGGCTTTGTCTCGCACGCGATCAGACTTGATTCCTCCGCCGTCATCGGAAATTTCAATGTTGACTTGGCCGCCTTCGTGAAACGCTCGCAAGTGAAGTTTGCCCACGGCGGGTTTGCCGGCGGCTTCGCGTTCTGCTGGCGATTCGATCCCGTGGTCAACTGAATTGCGAACGATGTGGGTCAGCGGGTCTTTGATCGCTTCAAGAATGGTCTTGTCCAGCTCGGTTTCTTCGCCCTGCATTTCCACGATGACATCTTTGCCACAGGTGGCCGACAGATCACGAACCACGCGAGGCAATTTGCTCCACGCGGTGCGGATTGGCTGCATGCGAGTCTTCATCACGCCTTCCTGCAATTCGCTAGTGATCAAGTTCAAACGCTGAGACGCCGCGACCATTGCGGCATCTTTGCTGTGGTCACTGAACTGCAGGATTTGATTGCGAGATAGAACCAGTTCGCCGACCAAGTTCATTAACTTGTCAAGCAATTCGACATTGATTCGAACGGTTGAATCGGCCAGTGTTGTTGCACGCTCGGTCGTGGCGGAGTCAGAAGATTCGGGCTGGCGGTTGGGTTGGTTTGTTTTGGGGGATGGCGAAGTCGTTGCTGGATCAGTGTTGGGGCCGGCGTCGAGAGCTGGTGTCGGTTCGCAGGATTCTGCTGGATCGGCTTCGACATCGGTTCCGGCAACGGTTTGAGCCGGGGTTTCAGAGTCGGTTTGAGCTTCTGAAGCATCCGCTAGTTGCGTTTCGCTGGGTTTGTTTTCTTCG
>CAZROJ010000008.1:0-21857 GCA_964601665.1 uncultured Pirellulaceae bacterium | reverse complement strand
GGTTTGAGCTTCTGAAGCATCCGCTAGTTGCGTTTCGCTGGGTTTGTTTTCTTCGTTGGGGTTGTTTTCTTCGGTTGGCTCGGCAGAGGGGCCACTGCGAAGTATTTCCAGTGTCGCGACCAAATTGTCGTACTGTTGGTCGCCTTCGGCACCGTTGGCTTCGATGTTGCCTAGGATTTCGCGAATGGCGTCGACCAGTTCGAGCAAGCTATCGGCCATCGAATGGGTCAAAGCGAAGTCCCCGTCGCGAAGCGGAACGAGTAGGTTCTCTCCAACGTGGGCGACTCGTTCTAGTTTTGGAAACGCCAGAAAACCCGAGGTGCCTTTGATGGTATGAATCGTTCGAAAGATACTCGCCAGTCGGTCGCGGTCGTCGGGAGCGTCTTCCAGCGCGAGCAAGTCACGATCAAGCTGTTCGATACTTTCGTAGCTTTCAACCAGAAATTCCTCGATAACTTCATCAAAACCTTCCATTGAGCGCTCCGCCGCTGGTGTCCTAAACGTTAGCGAAGCCGTGAGCCCCAATCGGTTGGGGGCACTGGCTTGCTGGCAATGCAGGAGTTATCGAGGGAGCTGCTTGAAGCTTGCGAAGATATGCCGATTCGCGGCGAGTTTTTTGGCTGGATAGGCTGTGATGTTAGGCTTGTAGCGATTGGTCGGAATGGTTGTAGAATTTTCGGGCCGACGAGCTTGTAGCGCCTTATTTGCGGGAGCTTTTGTGTGTTGTTGCTTGGCAGTTTTTGGGCATTGGGTCGAGTGTGTTAAAACGATAACGACAAAAAAATCGTCGCAACCAAGAAGTGGCTGCGACGATGAAGGCTTAGGTCGGTTGTCTGTCCAAAATGAATTAGAACAGGTTGTTTAGCTCCTGAAGTACTTCTGTGGCAACCGTAATCGATCGTGCACTCGCCGAGAACGCCCGTTGTGCGATGATCAGCTGAGTAAATTCAAGCGCCAGGTCGACGTTGGAAGATTCTAATTGTGAACCTCGAATTGTACCTCGGCCACTGGTTTGCCCGGTGCCAATTTCGGGCGAACCACTATTTGCCGTTTGGATAAAATAGTTGTCACCTGCATTTTCAAGGCCTTGGTTGTTTGAGAATCGGGCGATGGCCAACTGAGCCACGTCGACTCGACGCCCGTTACTGGCAACTCCGGTGAGGGTTCCATCGGCCGAAGCGTTCAATGCAACGATCGTACCTGGCGAGAAGCCGTCTTGGTCAAAGGTCGCCGAGTAGTTGGTCGCTCGGTGGGTCAAGTCGGCAAGATCAAATTCGATCTCTCGGGAGCCAGCCAAGGAGTTGATGCTGATTCGAATGTTTGAGTCGCCATCCCCCAGCCCATTCACCGCTTGGAAATCTCCTCGTTCTGAGAATCGTATCTCTGTGATTTCGTTATCGGTCAGTGTGGTTGAATCGGTCGCCGAGGTAAACGTCGCGCTCCAACTGTTAAAGTCTTGTTTAGTGAAGGCCACGTTGATGGCATGGGGTTCGCCGCGCGTGTCGAAAATCTGGATCGTTGAAACGACTTCATCGGGGTCTTTGCCTTCGGTTTGTGCAACAAAGATATTGTCAGCAAATCGAGTTTGTCCCGTGTTGAGTGCGTCGTCGGAGAGTTGCAAGTCTAGTTGTACATCGCCCGGAGCGTCCGCAAGAATTTGAATATTTCCGTTGGGCAAAAGGCTGACGGTTCCGCCGGTGATCGCCGCGTCAGCCGCGTTGACCAAGTCGTTGAGCGTCGTCGTGGGGTCGACCGGAAGTGAGATCGAAAATGGAGTGCCGTCGGCATTGGTGCCGAATATTTCGATCGAGTCTCCCGTTACGTAATCTTCTGTATTTAGATCCAGGTCATTAAGCAGGGTTGTGCCAACGGCCGCCACGTCGCTCTGGGTCAGCGGGATGGAGGTGGTTCGAATTTCGGTTAAAGCGGGGACGGCGGAAGCCGGTAAGTTCCCCCTGAAACTAGCATTGGTCGTTGGGCTGCCCGGAACGCTCACGCCCAGCGGAATTCGAATTCGCGTGTCGCCTGCTACTTGAAATCCATTTTCGCCATTGATCGCTTCGCCGACCGCGCCGGTGCGTTGGACTTGAAGGCCGGTTCCCGGATCAACGAGGTAGCCATCGCTATCGACAGAAAATGAACCGTCTCGCGTGAACTGTTGCTGGGCACCTTGAACAACGAAAAAACCATCGCCCTCGATCGCGAAATCGTACTGCGCCCCGGTCGCTTCCAAGACACCCTGTGAGAAATTACTCGAAATTTCACCAAGTCTTACTCCGTTACCGATTTGAGTCGGGTTGATACCGCCGATTCGCTGGCCGTTGGCACCCACCGCCGACGAACGGTCGGTATAAATGAGGTCGGCGAAATTGACGTTTTGAGTCTTGAAGGCGGTCGTGTTAATGTTGGCAATATTATTGGCCACGACTTCAAGTTTTTGTTGGTGGGCTAAAAGTCCACTAGCGCCGGTTAATAAGCTACGTGTCATTGTGCTGCTTTGCTGGATCGAAGTTTGCTGCCCCGGAAAAATGGCCGGGGTCAGCATCAATTGATTGAGAGTCGTCGGGTCGGCCGACGAGTGCTATGCGTTTACACCTGACACGTATTCGAGACCGACGCGTTCACCGTTGATCAGCAAGTTGGCTGGGCCGTTGGAAGTCAGAAGACTTTCGACTAGGCCGGTCTTTGTCTCGCCCGTTGCCGGGTCCAAGTACTCGGCTTCGCGGCCAACCAAGCCGATACCTTGGTTCAGTTGACTAATTTGCAACAAGTCTTGAAAGTTAGAATTAAGTCCCTCTAGCTGCTCAAGCTGCGAGAACTGCGACAGCTGTGCTGTGAAGTCTTCTTGGTTTACTGGCGAAAGTGGATCTTGATTTTTAAGCTGAGTCGTAAGCAGGTTCAAGAAATCGTTTCTTGCGACGGCTGAGTCGATGGTTGTCATGGTAACTTCCTGTTTTCCATTGGGTTGGTTTGTTTGAATGTTTAGTACTTGTCGAAAACCTGTAAATACCCGCGGCTAGTGCCGTCGGGTCAGTGGTTGTGGGATAAGCTTTTAGACTGTGATGTCTAACGAAGCGGTCGGGCGTTGCAGCGAGACCGGATTCGTGACGGGACCTGCATTTGGATCTGCTGCGTCAAAGATCGTAGGGGCGATGTCTTGGCCGTTCGAATCGTCATCGGATTGATCATGGTCGAAGTCAGAATTTTGGCTTTCGTATGAAATTTCCATCGAGTCAAAATCAATTCCCTCTTCGGCCAAGGCGGCGACGAGTTCGGATCGATTTTGGTTCAAAATTTCGGTGGCAGCCATTTCGCTGGCCAGTAGTTTGACTTTCAGGCTGTCGTTTTCCCAGTCAACTTGAAGGATGACTTGACCAAGTTCGGCTGGGTGCAGCTGAAGCCGAAGTTGTTTTGATTCGCCCTGTTCAGTGAGTTTGACTTGCTGGACCAAGTTGTCAGTGACCACTTGAGTGATTTCTGTTTCACCGCGTGACTGGGGCGAGAAGCCAAGGCTGGAATCTTGAGCGGAGGCTGGGTTTGCAGCATTCCAAGGCGTCGCCTGTGCAAGCTCTGCTCCATTGGTGTTGGCATTGTTCGCTACGCTGCCACTAGGTGATTCAATAGGCTGAGCCAAATCGGAAGTTGGACCGACGCTCGGCTCTGCGGCGGCTTGGCTGTCTGTTTGATTCAACAGAGAGAGGCCATCCGGATCTGTTGCAGAGGTATCAGCCAGGGCATCACCGAGCGTGTCGGTTGGGGCCGATTCGTCAACAGTTTGCGTTGACGGCGAAAGGGGAATTTCACGTGAACTACTGTCCCCGCGATTTTCTTTTGGCAACGCATCTTCATCGATAAAGGCGGCAACGGTCAAAGGGTTGGCTTCGGTCGGGGCTGAAAAGTCAGACGTCGCGGCGGAATCCCGGAGCGGCTCTTGCGTGTTCGCCGCAAGGGTAATCAAAGTGATGTCGGGAACTTCGCCTAGACCGTCGGCGGCAGTTAATTCGCGGTTGATGTCATTGGCAACTAAGTTATCGTTCTTCGCATCCAACGATTCGATTGACGGCATCCGGCTGGCGTCTGTCGTTGCGGCCGCTTGAATAAATGAAGGATCGATTTGGCCTTGGCTATTGAGTTCAAGATCGACGGTGTCCAAGTTCCAGAAGAAGGGATTGGCGTTCGTTAGTGAAGGGTCGACCGGGGGTGGTTCCTGAATGTTCTCGATGGGCAAAGTGGCTGGTGTCGGCAGTACGGGTAGTGCCGGAACGTCGGCAATTGCATCGAATAGTTGCCGTTCGGTTTCAATTGCCAAAATCTCATCAAAGCTAACTCCCGACTCCACCACTCCATCGGCGGAGGGAATTTCGCTAGAGCCCAGAGTCGGTATTAAGGCGGCCGCCGGCTGCGCGCTTTCACTCGACTGGGACATGGCTGGATTGTTGGCGAAGGCAAAATTCACAGAATTGCTGATGTTGAATCTAGGGGCAAATTGGCCGGTGACCGCTCTTCAAAGCAAACAAGCAAATGAGATGCCAAGCATGGGAAAATAAAAGGGCTTTGGAATTCTTCGAAGATTGGCGGCTTTGGGTTGTTTGGGGGTAAATTTTCGCGGAAAATTATTCTTTTATTCCGGAAAAATGTTCCGCGGTACTTTTCCCGGATTGCTGGACGTGAGAAAAACGTTCTTTGGAAAGTTGTTTGCCCAAGTAAATGGTTTGTTTATTTATTTATTTGGCCAAAGCTTTAGACTCTCGTCAATCAGTTGCTGTGAGCTGCGACTCGTCTTCCGGTCGCGATATGCAATCGTTTTTCCTTATCAAGTTGAATTGTGGGTGTGATGTCGCCAATCGAAAAACCGCTGGTTGCTTGTGCAACAAGGAGGTCCGAAATGGCCTTCCGAGTGAACCGGGTAGCGGATCGACTAGGGCAAGAATTTTTGACTGGTTGCGAAATTGAACCAGCTGTGAAGGCTTGCGAGCGTCGTGTGGCGGCCTGTTTCGTAGTCGACCATTTGCTGGTCGGCGATTTTTGCGAAATTATTAGTGCTTGCCCAAAACCGGTTTTGGTTTTTATACCATCGGACAATCAGCGAGCTGCTTTTATGGCTGGTCAAGTCGGCGCGCTGGATATTATTAACAATGAAGATGCGGATGACAAAGTTGCAAGTTGTCTGCAAGCAGCCATCGAGAGTGTGGCGGGGGCGAGTCGCCGCGAGAGTTTTTCGGCACCGGTTTACCAGGAATGCTCAAAACGAGAAAAGGAAATCCTGGAATGCTTGATGGGGGGGGCTCAAAACAAGCAAGTCGCTTCGATGTTGGATATTAGCCTTCGATCCGTTGAAGCGGGTAGGGCTAACCTGCTAAAGAAACTGAAAGCCGGTTCGTTTGCCGAACTGATACGCTACGTTTCAGAAGTTGAAAAACAGAAATCTATCGGCATGCGCCGGGTCTACGAATCTATCCGGAACAAGACTGCGGCGACTGGTCGCTGAGTGCCTCGCGAACTGTCCGAACCAATTGAACAAGCGAGAATGGTTTCGATAGTGAAGCGATCAGTCCGTATTTCTGACCAATATCTGTGGCCGGCACTTGTTCAAAGACTCCCAAAAAGTCTTCGTGGCCCGAGATGATGATTGATTTGACTCGCTCATTGGCGGCCAAATAGGCTTCGGCGACCTCGAGGCCATCGTAGTCGCTCTTCAGGTCCCAATCGGTAATCAAAAGGTCAGGCTTAAATAAATAAGCCAAGTCGATTGCTTCAGCACCATTGGAAGCCGTACGAACATCGTGCCCTTCAGCTTTAAGCCGAATTGCGAGCGAATTTCGAATTTGCACGACGTCGTCAAGGATTACGATCTTAGACATTCAAAAACCAAGTAGTAGACAGCCGAGGCGGGGGCGGCGGCCGTTTGACAGTCGACGCGGAGGGAGGGAGGGCGAATCTAATGAGGCTTTCTCGAATTCTACAAAGACCTCGAGAAAATAATTTAGATCTCTTCATTATTTTTAACCAAGTCTCCCCAGCAAGTGAATACCAATTGTTTGAGAAATCAAATTGAAGTCCCGTTAGCAGACGTTTAACTCCTTGAATCATGTCAAAAGGTTGCCTTTTAGCCGTAAGCTGTTTTGGTACTCGCCAAACGGGTGAGACATTTCAACGCGTTGGACTCTTGAGCGGTTGGGTCTGCAAACTGCAAGACGGTCATTTAGCGGGGGTAGTATGACGGGCGGCCCTGGTTGGCTAACGCTAAGAACCGGCTTCATTGTAGTTCCGTAATTTGTTGGCGAGTGTTCTGGCGGTCACGCCGAGCTCATTTGCGGCTAACCGCTTGCTACCATTGTGTTTTTCGAGCGACGCCAATATCAAATGCCGCTCTGCTTCTTCCAGCTTCATTCCGAATAACGAAACCGGTGACCTTGGCTTATCGTTGTCGAGCAATGGAATTTGAATGCAATCGAATTCAATTTCAGCTTGTTTACAGACAATGCAAGCGCGGTGGATAACGTTCCGTAGTTGGCGGACGTTCCCCGGCCATTTCGAGTGACACAATCGTTCCAGGGTCTGGTCAGAGACGGTCAGCTCACCGAGGGCTGATTCAGATTGAAACGTTTTTATGAAATGATCGACCAGTAAGGGGATATCAGACTTGCGATTGCGAAGCGGCGGAAGCTTTAGTTCCAAAACATTCAAGCGGTGAAAGAGGTCTTCGCGAAAGCGTCCATCGCGGACGTCGGCCGCGAGTTCGCGGTTGGTGGTTGCAACGATGCGGACATCAATCGGTCGAGGTGAAGTTCCGCCGACTGGCAAAACCTCTTGTTCTTCGATCACACGCAGCATCTTGGCCTGCATCGAAATAGGGATTTCGCTAATTTCATCCAGCAACAACGTGCCGCCGCTGGCTCGTTCAAAATGACCAATGTGAAACCGGTCAGCACCGGTGTAGGCTCCTTTTTCGTGCCCAAAGAATTCACTTTCTACCAGGGTTTCCGAGATGGCCGCGCAATTGACGGCGACAAAAGGGAATTTGCTGCGAGGGCTGTGGTCATGAATCAAGCGACTGAAAAGCTCTTTGCCGGTACCGCTTTCTCCAGACACAATGACGGCGGCGGAACTGCGAGCGTAGGTCTGGGCCAATTCGAATCGCTCTTGCATGAGCTCGGACTGGAAAAAAAGTTGCGGGCTTGGGTTCGCTGCAGACGTTGACGCGTCTGCCGGGTCGTTTGGGAATCCAACCACCGATAGCTTGACAAAACTAGTTTCGTTATCGTGATGTTGGCGAGCTGAAACGTGATTTGGTTTTGAGACCATGTTGTTGATAAAAACCGGTTTAAGTTTTAGCAGGTGGTTTAAGCCGAAAGCGAGCGGCAAAAAACGGAGGGTGACTCGAGCGTTAGCCTGAGCGGTATGCGTTTTGCATTTGGCTCACGCGAGCACTCACGCCCAAGCCGGGCAGCAGTTTTTGTTGTGCCTGGCGAGTGCGATCTTCGAGGGTTTGAACTTTTTCGATTGTCTTTAAAAGTAATTCAGAAGAGTCGGCCGATAGTTTTCGAACGGCTTCGGAGGCCTGCTGGTTGTTGGCTCGATAACGGTCGCGAAAGGACTTGGTCGTCGTTTCTACAACCATGATTTCTTTTTTGGCGTCTTCGAGCATTCTCATTTCGGCAGCGATCGATTCTCCCTTGTCATTTTTTTCAAGCATGCGGTCGACCAGGGTGTCAATGGATCGGTAGCGAACAAGAATCGCGTTGAGTGCATCTTGCATTTCGCATTCCAGCTGGTTGTTGTTGCGGTTCATGTTAATTTCCCTTGGTAATTGATTTGAATTCAGTTTCGATACCCTTAAAGGATTGATTCGCCTTGCTGCGTTCGCTGAGGTAGCGAAGTTTCCAATCGGCATATTTTGCAGCGAAGGGTGGGGCTTGTCGTTGGTTCGTGCATTTACGATAGGACGCGTCCGATTCCGTCCATCGATTTTGCAGGCTCTGGCAGCAGCCGATCATGCAGTGCAACCATGCCGCTTCGCTGGGTTCGGGTTTCAGGCTAAGCAGCAGAGCGAAATTCTTTTCTGCGGCTCGGTAGTTCCGAGTCATGTAAAGGCTGTAGCCGAGTTCGAGCGTGTTGACGGGCTCGGAGATTTTCGCACCGACCAAGGTGATTTTTGGTTTCATCGATTGCGATTGTTCGGGCGTTTCTGTGAGTGGATCTTGCCCGCGGTTTGAGTTGTCTTGGGACGGCATTGGGGCCACTGCCGCCGGTGGTTTTTTCAGTTCGACTTCCGGCTTGAGGCGAGCTTGGTCGTCTGGGGTTTGGGTGTTCGCCTCGGCCGCTTTTTTCTCGGCTTCGATTAACGATGACAAAAGCTTGATTCGATCGTTAATCGATTTAACACGTTTGGGGGCAAAGGCTGGTTTGGTTTGCTGATCGATTGAATTGTTCAGGCCATTGTTTTCGCCAGCGGTTTCGTTGCTGCCCAACGACGATTGCGGCACATCGACATTGCTGGAGTCAGGTGTCTGGCCAAGGATGCCGTTGGCAGCACTCAACTGAATCCATAAGACGATGGCAAAAACCGCGATGCTGCGAAAAGGTTTGGATCTCAAAAGTGATTCAAGCGTGGTTGGAGTGATTGGCATGGCTGAAGTTTTTTTGTTGGTTGAACTTTATCCAAAATGACGCGAGGGAACATTAGTACTCGGCCGGCAGCATTCCGGCGAAACAAAGCGCGGCGATGTGATGCTTGCCCTGCCCTTGATAGGCCCTGCCCAAGATTTCAAGTGCCTGTTGTTTTTGGCTGTCGGTCGGGTTACTGGCCAGTATCAGTTGGCAGTTGCCAATGCATTCGGCGTTTTGGTTTTTATTGGCTTGGATTTCGGCGATCTTCAAGAGTGCTCGAACTCTCCAGGCGTCGTTAATTCGGGTGAGGCCGTTGAGTGTGACCAAGGCTTCGTCGGGGCGTTGCGAATTCTGTAGCAGCGTGCCAAGTTCGTAAGTAATGATGCGTTGCCAAGCACCGAGGTCCGGCTGTGCCAGTGATTTGGTCATCATCGCGATCGCCAAATCGCTGAGTCCCAGTTTGTTGTAAGCAAGGCTGGCGAAATAGTAGTCGGCGAACGAACTCGCTTGGTCGGCTTGAGCCAGTTTGGAGGCGGCATTGACCATCCGCACGATGGCGTTTTGGTTGCTGTGTTTATGTTTGGGGCTCAGTCCCATGGCGTGGGCGTAGGCACCTAACAGCGATGCGGCGGCAACGGCTTCTCCGTCGGCTTCGATGTATTCTTTGTTACGAAAGAGAGCATCGTTGGCGGAGATTGGATTTCTTTCGAACAAGTAAGCACGAGCCTGATTGATGGCTGCAATGCTTTTTTGGCGAACGGTGACTGCGGTTGTTAATGCTCGCCCGGCAGTTTTGGCCGCTTCGCCCGTTTGACCATTGGTCAAATGAAGACCGCTCAGGATGCAATAGGCGCTCGACTCGAGGTTCGGATCTAGAGTCTGATCGACGGCGTTGTAGAGCAGCGGGATAGCGAGCTCGTTTCGCTTTTGCATCATCGCCAATTTGGCTCGATTGAAAAACAGCTTGGCCTTCAATTCGCCGCGCGGGCCCAGCTGATTCAATTCTTGGTAGAGATTTTTGGCGACCGACAATTCGTCTCGCATGATTGAAAGACTGGCACGTGACATGATCGCCGCAGCGCGAAAACGAGTTTCTGGGAATTCTAATTCGTGTCTTCGGAATGCACGCGAGGTCGTATCGAAAAGGAATTCTCGCATTGCGGTTGCGGCCGTTTCCGTTTCGGTGCGAACTTGGATCACGTCGTCCTGTTGATCCCAGGTCAGTCCAAAGGGAACGAGCAACCGATCCAGTAATGCTCCCAAGGTGATCGCTTTGTATTCAATGGACTTGGATCGATTGGAAAGGATTTCGATCGCATCGTCGCTCATTTGAAAATCCAAATCCAAAGCGCTGCTGGCTTGAGCAAAGATTGCCAAAACCGGCTGTAAATTGGTCGATGCGGTAACGGAAATCGATTCGGCAGAATCGGATGGGCGTTGAATGATCTTTATTCCCAGTCGCGGCTCCTGTTGACCGGCGACGGTGCTGCTGAATGGTTGATCAACGAGTGATAAATATTGATCTGGTGCTAACGAAGTGCTTATTTCAGCTAGCGAGTTAGGGAAGCTCAGGTCGTTCTGGCTGGACTCCAAATAGTTGACCGATCGTGATTGTTGGCGCGGTTTGCTTTTTTCTGTTTCGATGATCACCCGAGACTGCAGTGCGCGGGCCCATTGCAGGCTCAGTTGGGCTCGGGTCGATTCGGGTAGATTGCCTGTCAGGGCGACTTTGTGCACGCCGCTGGCCAGAAGTTCCATGGCTTCGCTGGTCCGTTGCTGCAGAATGAACACGCGAACAAGTCCGGCCAAGGCGAGTGCTTGTTGGTTTTCGTTGGCGGATTGGGACGCCGCGGCTTGGTAGTGGCGCAGCGAAAATTCTAGTTTGGACTGCTTTTCCAAACACATCGCCGTGCGAAGCAAAACAGTTGCGTCACGCTGCTGCGTGGCTGATATGTATTTGCGATAAGAATTGAGAGCTGCTGGATAATTGCCGACGATAAAGAACTTGTCGCCCGTATCGAACATGTTTTTGATTGGCAGGTTTTCGTCGGCCTGGACTGTAAAACTGTCCTCAGTCGCAGCGATTGAGATGGGGGTGCCAATCGTCGCGTTGCCGGTCGTTTCCCGCGGTTCATCCGGTGCCGACGCTGCCGGTTTTGAACTTGGCCATAGGTACAGGTTCAGTCCGACCAAGCCGAGGGCCATTCCAGCTAAAAACAGCGTCCCTAGTTTCCAGATTTGATCCTTATTCATCACTGTGTTTCACAAAACAAGGATAGGGACAAGGATAGGGACAAAAGGAACATTGGGGGTTTTCGAGCTCGCTTGAGCCGCGCAAAGCTTGTTTAAATCTGTGCGGTCGGAATTGACTCGCCATCCAAATAATCACTAGAGTCGCTGCAATCGGCAGAGTCGCATTTGAGGTTATCGATGAGATTGAGATAGCGTCATGACGCCGACAGGTCCGCTAGCAACGATTATGCGGGTTGCCGTACCGCTGGGGTCAAAAACAGTAGCGGAAAAAATGGATTGCCAGCATATACAAGCAAGTTCCTGCGCCATCCATCGATAACGAAGGCGTCACTAATAATAGGAGACAATTGTGGAAATTCACAATCACGGCCAAAACTCTCGAATTCATTTTCAAGCCAAGAACCCTCAACCTCAATCGCAGGTGGAAGGTTCAAGCTCTGTCGATCGGTCGAACGAAGTTCAACCGAGGAAACTGGCGGAGCGTTTGGAAGGCGATGCGAAAGTTCGGGAACGTTTACTTGTTGAAGTAAAGGCGAAATTCTTGGCTGGCGAGTACGTTACTCGTTCGGCGGTAGAAGAAGCTGCCCAAAATATTGTTGACTAATTTTTTTGACTTAATCTTCAAGGATGGATCCAGATGTTAAGTACAAGGAAGACCCCCCTTACTCGCACGTAAAACTGGAGCCTTAAATGCTAGGTATAGCAAACAACGTTGGTGCCCTAAACGCACAACACAATTTGACCCGTTCATCTGACAAGTTGAACACATCGATCGAGAGATTGTCTTCTGGATTCAAGATCAACCGTGGTGCCGACGGCCCTGCAGCATTGGTCATTTCCGAAAAGCAACGAGCTCAAATTTCAGGTCTTCGCGCAGCGATTGACAACACTGAAAAAGCGGTTGCCGTCGTTCAAACGGCCGAAGGTGCATTGAACGAAATCAACAGTTTGTTGGTTAAAGTTCGATCACTATCGATCGATTCGGCAAACGCAGGTGTCAACGATGAAGACGCGTTGGCTGCCAACCAAGCTGAAATTACGAACGCGTTGGAGACCATTGACCGGATCGCTAACAACACTCAGTTCGGCGAAAAGAAACTGTTGGACGGTTCGGTTGCCGGTTCAACGGGTGTCGCAACCGATACGGATGTGACCGATGTTGTTTCAACCAACGATACAGCTTCGGGCTCATACGCCATTGAAGTCACAACGGCTGCTGAGAAAGCGACTGTTTCTGCCGGCACGAGTCAGACAGAAGCACTTGCTGCTGATGAAACGCTGACGATCAACGGTACTGCCATTGAGTTGACCACAGGAATGACGCAGTCCCAGGTGGTTGACGAAATTAACGACAACACAGAAGCGACTGGTGTCGTCGCGTCCGTCGAAGATGGCAACTTGACACTGACATCATCTGAGTTTGGTGCCGCTGCTGAGATTGACGCAGTCTCGAGTTTGGCAGCAGGAAGTGACACGTCAGGGGTCGGGGACAGCAGTTTGACCGACGCTGGAGTTGATATCGCTGGAACGATCGATGGCGTTGCAGCCACGGGTCTGGCAAACACACTCACTAGCTCGACTGGTGATTCGGAAGGCCTGAGTGTGACCATCGCGGAAGACGGATCCACCGGTTCGACCGTAACAGGCGAACAAGGCGATGTCGACGTGACCAACAACTCGCTTGTTTTCCAAATTGGTGCCAACCGCGGTCAAACTGTTTCGATCGCGATCGACTCAGTTGAATCAAACAGCCTTGGTGCTGATATCGAAGGCAACCAGTTTACTAACTTGAGCGAGATCGATGTCACATCGGCATTGAAATCACAAGACTCATTGGCTGTGATCGATTCGGCAATCGAAGAGATTTCAAATCTTCGTGGTACGCTGGGTGCCTTCCAAGGTAACACGCTTGAGTCGACGGCTAACAACATGCGAACGACTCTCGAAAACACTGTGAACGCCGAATCGGTTATTCGCGATACGGACTTTGCAGAAGAGATTTCGAACTTCACTAACAGCCAGGTTCTAGTTCAGGCTGGTACATCGGTTCTTTCGAACGCGAACCAGTCGTCACAGTTGATCTTGTCGCTCCTAGGTTAATCTTGGCTAGTCGCGAGAGCGGCCCGCTGACTTGAATGCCGATGTGCTTCGCAGGCCTCTGACGGCGAGCACACGGCAGTTTACACAAAAGCGGTGAAAGCGAATTTCAGTAGCTTTCATCGCTTTTTTTATTGGTAACTCCGAAATTATTTTTCGTTTCTAAAACAACGGTACAACCATGTTTAATATTGAGGGACTCGTAAGTGGCTTAGACACAACCTCAATTATTGAGGGTTTGGTTTCGTTGCAAGAGTCGCAAGTCCAACGACTAGATTCACGAATTTCCGCGATCGAGACACAAAAGGCCGCCTTTCAGGGCATCGAAGCTCGAGTATTAAGTCTCAGTTCTTCGATGAGCCAGCTCAATCGGTCCTCGGGTTCGGCGTTCGAGCGAATGACGGGTACTTCCAGCGACGAGGCCAGTTTGGCTGTTACCGCCGACAGCGGAGCCGCCGCTGGATCGTATCAACTGCGAATTAATTCTTTGGCCCGCGCTCATCAGATCGGTTCGCAGGGATTCGACGACGCGTCCAGCACCATTCCGCAGGGCGAGATATCATTTCAAGTTGGCGATCGACCTGCCGCCACGATCACGATTGACGAAACCAACAACACAGTCGAGGGAATGGTCGAAGCGATCAATTCGCAGTCGGACGATGTCTCGGCTTCGATCGTTTTTGATCAAGGTAATTCAGCCAACCGAATTTTGCTGACGTCACGGCACACCGGTGCGGCCAATGAAATCGAAGTCACCAACAACTTGGCCTCGGCTACCGGAAGTGAAGTCAAGCCAGACTTTGGTGGTGTCGCCATTCAGGAAGCCTCCAACGCGACCATTCAATTGGGCTCGGGGCCCGGCGCCTTGGTCGCCGAATACGAAAGCAATTCCGTCGACGGCCTGATCGAAGGCGTGACTTTGGATCTGTTGTCGGCCGACGTCGACAAGGAGATTACCGTCAACGTCGCGCGGGACACTGAAACCGCTCAGGAAGCCATCGAAACGTTTGTTGATCGTTACAATTCTTTGATCGGATTCATAGATTCGCAAACCAGCTTTGATCCGGAAACGAATCAAGGTAGCCCTTTGTTGGGCAACCGAAACGTTTCTAACTTGAAAAATACGCTCAGCTCCATCGTGACCGAAGCGGTTCCCGGATTGGACGGGGGTTTGAATCGGCTTTCGCAAATTGGAATCGATATCGATTCGACAGGACGTTTGGCGATCAACATTTCGGAATTGAGCCAAGCACTCGAGGGAGAGGTCGAAGGCATCGAGCCTAGCGATATTGGTCGCTTGTTTGGCTTGAGCGGTGTCAGTGACAACTCGGGTGTCGAATTTTTGCTGGGCAGCTCCGAGACGCTTGAAACCACAAGCGGCTACCAAGTTGATATCTCTCAAGCGGCTGAACGCGGGTCGGTCACGGCGACCAGTGCTTTGGCTTCATCGATTGTTATCGACGGCAGCAATAATCAGTTCGAATTTTCGCTCGACGGCTTAGAAAGCCAGACCATTGAACTGGGCGCTGGAACTTACACCTCCCAAGAACTGGCCGACCACCTAGCCGCGCGAATAAATAACTCGCCGGACTTGAAGGGGGCCGAGGTCGCGGTCTCCTTGGACGGTGGCTCGCTACAAATCACCTCGGCACGTTATGGTTCGGATTCACGAGTTGAAAGTTTGGCCGGAAGTGCACTCACGGCACTTGGGTTTGACGGCTCGGAGTCGGGTGTCGGTAAAGATGTTGCCGGTTCGTTTATCGTAGACGGCGTTGTCGAAACGGCAACCGGATCCGGACGACTGTTGATCGGGGATGCCGAAAATGAAAACACCGCAGACCTGCAACTGCGAGTGACGCTGGATGCCTCGCAGGTCAGCAGCGGAGTCGAAAGTACGGTCAATATTTCGAGAGGGATTACTTCCAAGCTCGATCAATATTTTTCAGACATTACCGAAGACGAGATCGGGACGATGGCGGTCGTTAATGAAGATTTCGACTTGCGAATCGATTCGATCGAAGCCTCGATCGCTCGAGTGAACTCGATCAGTGAAGCCAAGACGCAGTATTTGATCGAGCAATTTACGGTTCTGGAGCGGACGTTAAGTAATCTCCAGAGTACAAGTAGTTTTTTAACCAGCCAGCTGGCGTAGTCCAGAAATTTTGACAACGTTCGGCTGGCCAGTTTCGCCAAACGCTCGGATGCGTTTGGGAGTTAAGGTGGCAGTGCTTTTTGATTGCGACGGATCGTAAACAAATTGGCTGTCGCAGGCTAACGCGTGATTTTCAGGATAGGAACAAGTTTATGTACGCCTCAACAAACGAACAAGCATTGGAAAGTATGGTCAATGGTTGGACGCGAATCGACATGTTGTTGGCCCTGTACCAGCGAAGTATCGATTCCGTTCAGGCTGCCAAATCAGCCAAGGAAAGCCAAAGTGAGTCGTCCATGGGTGTTTTTGTGCTCGAAGCTCAAAAAACAATTTTGGCGATTCATAGTGGCCTGAAAGCTGACGAAGACGAAGTCGCACGCAATATCGCTCGTCTGCTTAATTTTGTTCTGATGCGAATCGAAGAACAGAATTTTGACGAAGCTAGTCGTTTCCTGGAGCAACTGCACGAGAGCTTTTCGGCCATTCGTGAAACGGCGGTTGAACTGGAAGCCAGCGGTGCGATTCCGCCTATCTCAAACGCGAACGTCATCGATACGGTCGCTTAATTTTTGAACTGCGGGTTTTTTTGCCCTTTGTGGTTCGATTCGAAACGCCAATCGAGTGCTTTGTCAAAGGTAAAGATTGGGGATTCCACGTTTCCAATCCAGCATTTGAACTGGCGAAAATCAACTCGAAACGCCATTCATGATTTACCCCCAATCCTAAAACTAAGCTTTGACGCAGCACTAGGCACGCAATTGGGGGACCAATTCAGGTGCCGCAACGGGATCGCTGTGTGATACCCCATCAACTTTTAGGCAGGATGCCATGTGCGGAATTTTAGGAATCTTATCGCACCCCAACCGTGATTTGCTGGAGGTCGACGTCGTCAAAGCAATGCGAGACACGATGACTGACCGTGGGCCCGATGGCTGCGGATTTTTTCGCGATCGAAATATTACGCTGGCCCATCGGCGACTGGCAATTCGAGATGTTGCCAATGGCCAACAGCCATGGATTTCACAAAACCGGCGTTTTGTCATCGTCTACAACGGCGAAATTTATAACGATCACGAGATTGCCGGTCGCCTGATGGATCATGGCGTGACGCTGCGCTCTAAGTGCGATACCGAAGTGCTGGTCGAGGCGTGGTCGTTGTGGGGCAAAGATTGCATCGGAATGCTGCGCGGGATGTTTGCCTTCGGCGTGGTTGATCTGTTGACTGGCAAAACATGGCTGGTACGCGATCGATTCGGCGTCAAGCCTTTGTTCTATGCCCAAGTTGGCAACGATTTTGTGTTCGCAAGTTCCATTGGAGCTATTCGGAAACATCCTCAGTTTTCATCCGCACCCAATGCCACCGCGATCTCCCATTACATGCAGACGCTGCGCATCACGATGGGCAAAGAAACCTTTTTTCAAAATGTTTACACGCTGCTGCCGGCCGAGATTGTTGAAATTGAAAACGGCAGACTCAATCACCAGCAGTATTGGAATTTGGCCGATCACTGCTTTAACGAGCGTCAAGATTTCGAGCGTCAAGATTTTCAGTCTGCCGCCGAAGAAGTTCACGAACTACTGGGCGAAGCGGTAAAGCTGCGGCTCAAAAGCGATGTCGCTGTCGGCATGATGATGAGCGGCGGAGTCGATTCAAATATTTTGGCAACCACGGTCAAGGGGCAAGCAACTTCAGCGATGATCGGTGTGTGTGGCGGAGGAACGGCCGCCAAGTCGCCGGCCGCAACTGATGGCGATTTTGAATACGCACAGGAATGTGCAATGACGCTGGGGCTGGACTATGCTGAAGTTAGAGTTTCGGCGGAACAGTACCTTGAGTCTTGGCAATATTTGGTCAAGCATTTGGATTCTCCATTGGCGACACCATCGGATCCGATCATCTATCAAATCGCAAAGCGACTGAGAAATTTCTGCGGTGTGGCACTGGGCGGCGAGGGTGCGGACGAAGCGTTCTGTGGATACGAAGTCCAGCATTGGTCGGGCAATGATTTTGAGCGCGCCAAAAATTTGGCCTCGCTAGACGAACATCAAGCTCAACAAGTTCGCAACAGCCTGGTCAAGCAATACGGAAGTGATTCGTTCGGCTCGATCAGTGATCACTATTTGTACGCGAACACGCTGATCCCGCAGAGCGCTCATAACGCTCTGTTTGCTGATCGTTTTTTAGCCGCCGACACACATGCGAAGGTAGCCGGTCACTACCAAAGTGCCTTCGACGCCCACGCGGGGCTGCCATACGCTCAACGATATGCCAACGTGCTGTTGAGCGTAAACCTTGAGAGCCTTTTGCGTCGCCTCGACACATCGACGATGGCCGCTGGTTTAGAAGCACGAGTGCCCTACACCGATCATTTGCTGGTAGAAAAAGCTCTGTCGCTACCGCACTCATTTAAGATTGACGTTTGTCCAAGTGAGTCTCAACCATGGTTGTCGTCGCTGGAGCTATCGCAACGTGGAAGTCTGAGGTCAAAGCGGATGTTGCGAAAAATTGCCCACGGAATTTTGCCCGAGCGGTTGGCAAATCGTCCCAAGAAAAGCTTTCCCACTCCGCTGGCGTCCTGGTTGAGCGGCGATTTAAAAGACTGGGTGACGAACAAATTGCAAAATAGCAGTTTTGCAGAGCACGTCTTTAAGCCGGAGGCGTTGAATGAACTGGCCAGTGGGCCACCCGAACTCTCACTTTGGAATTGGCCGGTCGTCAACACGATTTTGTGGGGCGAAAGCTGCTTCGATTGATTTTTCAAGTCAAATTTCGTTGCTTGATGTTTTGTGAAGGCGATCGGCAATTGCGGCTCGATCGCTGATGTTTGCAATGCCTGTCAATCGTGGGCTCGGTGCCCGGCAGTTTCTCAATCGACCAAAGTAGATCGCTTCTCCGATGCGGAAAGTCGCTCGGAGGCTCGGCGAATTTACAACCTAGCAGCGACTCGCCACTAAATTGCCGATTGACTGGGCGCTGGCCTCGACTCGGTTTCTCTTCCCATGCCGCCGCTACGAATAAGGCGACGGGTTTCTGGCAGGCCCCTAATTTCAGTAGGCAGGCCCCTAATTTCAGTACAGCCAGCGCGACCCGCAGACTCGATCCATGCGGGGCAAGATATTCGGTTTGGGCAAAATTGACGGACCTCTACCGGCAAGTTGGTCGGCTCGGCTTCGATCACCTTGATGGTAACTCTCCCGTTGCTGACCGAGAAAATCCTTTCGATGGGAACCAGGTTGACGCAGTCGCCGGCTATTGCTGTCGGCTGCGTCGGCAGGGAGAAGGTTTTCGCACTGAAATATCAAAATGGCAAAAACACAAACAACCACTGGCAAAAAAACGCGTCCTTTCCGCAACTTTAAGTTCGCCAAGAGAACAGGTCCAGAGATGGCTACCAAGCAATCAACAGAAGAATTGGTTTGCAACTGGAAACTGGCAGACGCGCTCATGCAAACCGTGCGGGAGCTAAAAATGCTGCCTCGCGTTGCTAGTCGAGCGATCGCGATTGCAGACGATCCCGATTCGAAAATCAGTGACTTCGCGGCCGTTGTTGGACAAGATCTTAAATTGACCGCCAACATTTTGGCATTTGCCAACAGCCCGCTGTTTCCTGTCTTCGCCTCGGGGACCAAAGTAAGCTGTTTGAAGACGGCAATTAATCGTTTGGGGTTTCGCCAAGTCAGACAAATGATTTTGGTTTCCAGCTACGCGAGTATGGTCAAGTCGTTGCCCTCGCTTGAGGTGGCCACACGAGAGAAACTGAACGAACACGGCTTTTTAGTCGGCTGCATCGCGTCCGAACTCAACCGCGTGTTTGGTCTACGTCTGCAAGGCGAAGAGTTCACGGCAGGGATCCTTCATGATGTCGGCCGAGTCTTAGTAGCGGCGACCATGGGCGAAGATTTTAAGCATGTCGATTCGCTTGATTTTGAAGAATCCTCCGATGACTTCTTAGACAAAGAGACGGCACTGATGGGAACCAATCATGCCCGAATTGGAGCCTGGTTTCTCCGCCGAAATCAACTTCCCGAGGAACTGATTCACGTCGCGATGCACCACCATTGCCCCAACGATTCGGCTCAGTACACCCGGTTGGTCGCATTGGTTTCGATCGCAGATGACTTGGCCAACTACTACCACCGCGACCCACTTCAGGCGACCGAGTACGATCCGTCGGGAGCCACCAGTACGATGCTTCTGGAAATGCTAGGAGCGGGCCACACCACTGAAAAATTCGCCCGACAATGGCCGGAAGTTCTCGAGCGATCCGTTGAGACTTGCAAGCAAATTCTCGATTGATTTTCGAGCCTCCTCATTCGGCACATCCCAATTAAGACAACCAACATGAAAACTGCTCAATTCACCGAACAAATCGAGAGCGCCCGGCAGCAGCTCCAAACGGACCCCAAGGCGCTTGTCGAACTCAAGCCAATGCCCGCGGTCGCGTTGAAAGTTACTCAAGCTTGCAAGGATGATAATTTCAAGCTGACCGACTTGGCCAAGCTGGTTGAATCCGATGCCGTCTTCGCATCCAAAATGCTCTCCTTCGTCAACAGCGCCGTTTATTGTCACATGCGGGAGATATCGACCATCCATCAATCGTTGGTGGTCCTTGGGAGAAAGAATATCGTGCAAATGGCCATGTCGATTGCTGCTGGAAAAGTGTTCATGTCTGTCGGTGAGGCCGCTGATTTAAAGAAATCAATTTTCGAACACTCATTGGCTTGTGGTGCGGTGGCTTCGGCCTTAGCCAAACAAAAAATCTTTGAAGTCGATGCAGGTGCGGCCTTCCTTGCCGGAATTCTTCACGACGTCGGCAAGTTGGTCATGGTCGACCTTGCCCCCGAAGCCTACAGCCAATGCGTTGTTCAAGAACAACCTGAAGTGTCCTCCGTCGTCAAAGAACGAGAGCTCTTTGGGACCGATCACGCTTCGCTGGGGATCCTGTTTGGTGAGACATGGGAGTTAGCGCCGACGATGCAATCCGCCATTGCACACCACCACGACGAATTATCCAGCGACGAATCGGACTCGATGACCGGTGTGATTCAATTGGCAAATCAGTTGGCAGCGACGTGGGGATTGGGACAAGCAGAACCCGAACAGGCCCTCGGTGTCGCCGAGCGATGGCTTAACGATACAGACGAGCAAACGATCGAATCAACTCGCGCGTTTGCTACAGGACAATATGACGAAACGAATGCTCTGTTGGCACGGTAGCCGCGAGAAAGAGCTGAAGCTGAATGCCTGCTGCGAGTCGGATTTCTATCAAGCATTTTTATCGGCCCTGGTGTTTGGGGACGACCCACCGCTGCATCACAAACGAAGTTTAAATTTGAGAAAACAATGTTAATCGCACAAATTCGTACATTTTCAGCCTGGCTGGCCGGCATTCTGGTGCTCGGAACTTTTGGTTATTCGGTCCTCGAGGGCTGGCGACCGGCTGATGGTTTTTACATGTCCGTGATCACGCTCGCAACCGTCGGTTACGGCGAAACGCAGGAATTGTCAGCCGGTGGCCGGCTGTTTACTTGCGGCTTGATATTTCTTTCAATCATTTCCTTGTCATGTTGGACCGCGTGTTTAACTGGATTGTTTGTCGATCAAAATGCGATCCGAACATGGCACAAACGAAAGGCCAAAAAGATGGCAAAAACGATGAAAAAGCACACGATCGTGTGCGGAGCTGGCGCGATGGCCCAGACCATTACCAAGATGTTGGTGGGAGCCAAGGAAAAAGTCGTTGTCATCGACAATGATGTCGAGGCCCTCGAAAAAATCCGAGTCCGTTTTCCTGATGCTGTAACCCTTCCCGATTCGGCCGTTGATGAATTGGCCTTGGCCAGTGCCAACGTGCTCGAAGCTCGCTGCGTCATCGCAACGATGGATTCGGATTACGACAACCTGCTAATCGCAATGACCTGCAAAGATCTGGATAGTGATTTGAAGGTAATCGCAAGGTCAGAAGATGTGGATGTCGCCAGCCGCATGGCAAAGATTGGCGTCGACAGCGTTATTTGTCCGCATTTCATCTCGGGACAACAAGCCGCCAAATTGGCGATGTGGTAGTGGCCAAAAAATTTGGTCGGCTTCACGCCGAAAATCGATTCGAACATCAAATCACAACGACAACAAAAACTCAGGAGTAAACAATGACAAAAACAAACTACAGCCCTGGCGATCTGATTACCGAAGTCGTCGTTTGGGAAGTCGTCGAGTACGATCCCGCGAACCAGCAGTACCTGTGCCGCGAAAAGAAAGGCCAGAGAACTCGCCGCTTCAAAGAGAGCGAAGTTGGTTTGGAAACGGAAGACCTGGGGATGACCCAACGCACCAGCTAACAGACGTTCCAGCAAGCCGCTTCAACCATTGCATGGCTGAAGCGTCATTGGAATCAATGTTTGTTGTGCCGCCTCGAGGCCAACACGGCTCAATTGAATCAAGCTTCTCGTCTCTCGCAGGCGAGGAGCCTTTTTTAGATGCCTTCTGGAGGGATCTTGCTGAAGTTGTGGTTGAGCAACAACTCCTTTTCGTCGTAATCGATGATGCAAAGTACCAGCCAAGCCATCGCCGACGGTTTCGGTTCAATGGGATCAAGCGGTGCAGCAAGCGGTCGTCAACACTTCGGTCGGGCCAACGGTTGCTTCGCGGGCCTATGCCATGGTGCACACCGCGATGTTCGACGCTTGGCAGCGGGTGTAAGTCGCGGTTTGCGTTTTCGCTGGGATTTGAGATACTGTGATTGAG
>CAZROJ010000007.1:24181-43793 GCA_964601665.1 uncultured Pirellulaceae bacterium | reverse complement strand
AGGTGCTGGCACGAAGAACCACACGGAATTGAGATTCACAGCACTAGCGCCGTCGACTCACTAGTTGTGGGATAAGCTCTTAGAACAAATTCAAAAGCAGCCCAAATGCGGGCTGCTTTTTTATTTGATAGAACCCATTTCGATCACGGGTACGAAATCCGAAAACGAAAGCGGTAGTTCGGTTGATTCAATCGATATTGCGGCAACGGCGCTGCCCGAAAAGACCAACTATCGTCGCCACCGACACCTTGCTGTCGATAGTCAATATTCAGCGTCGTGAAACCTGCTGGCTTCAGGTCCGTCGTATGCATCGCCTCGTCAAGCGTCTGCATCTCATACGGCCACGCACTGAAACTAAACGTCGGTTCACCCTGAAATCGAACCGAAGTGCCGTCTTTGGCCATCAGTTTTAACCAACGACAATCTTCACGGTTACCGTTTTCCTGCGGCATCTCGTAGTTAAAACCAACCTGAGATGTTGGCATTTTATAAAGCCCCAACGCCGCACCTGTCTTGCGATCCCAATAATTTTCATGAGGTCCGCGGCCATAAAATTCGACCTGCGTTAAGCTAGACGGCACTCCCATCGTCATTCCAAACCTCGGCAACAACGGCGATTTCTTCGACGTCTGCAGCTTAGAATCGATAACAAGTTGGCCATCGGGCAACACGGTGTAGACCGTTTCCAACGCAGCCGCGACGGACGACAAATTATGTTTCACCGACACAACAACCGATTCGGCTCCATTTTTGGAAATCGCAAAATTAGCCAATTCAGCTTTCTCAACCGCCGTTCGCCAAGCGTCATAGGCAAGTCGACGGTTATGCGCACCACGCCGGTCATTATCCGTTACCGCTCGCCAAAAATTTGGTTTCATCGGCGAAACCAAAACAGGCTGATCGTTGCGAGACACCGAAGTCAGCAACCCCGTCGACGAATCAAACTTCATTTCGAATGATTCACCGCGAACAATTCGCACCCCATCAGCAGCTTCCTCGACCGAAAGATTGCCACTGGCGACTTCAGGCTCAACAACCGTTTTGTCACTTGGCAAAACAAATTCGTCCCATGCAACCACGTCTTCGGCCACCCCCCAAGTCGGTTTGTTTACGTACTGAAACTCGAAACGGATCACGAATTCCGAATTCGCCTTCAACGCCTGAGTCAACGAAGTGGCAGGCAAAACAAAATCCATTTTGTGATCGGGAGCCACCGACATCGAAGTCAAATCACCAGTCGCTTTGACTTCTCCATTGGCAAGCAGCATCCACTTGCCTTTGAGCTTGGAGAGATTGGTAAAGTTAAACCGATTCAACACCGCGAATGAAAACTGCTCGAGATCCTTCGCTTGAACTTCAATCGGCTGGAAGACTTTCTTGCACTCCCACATCGCCGGCTTGGGTTTACGATCCGCCGTGAGGGTTCCATTGAGACAAAAATTCAAATCGTTGGGTTGATCACCGAAATCTCCCCCGTAGGCAAAAAACTCGCGGCCATCTTCCGTTTTCTTCAGCACACCTTGATCAATCCAATCCCAGATAAACCCACCGATCAATCGACGTTCGCTACGGATCAAATCCCAGTACTCTTTTAAGTTGCCGGTCGAATTGCCCATCGCGTGCGCGTATTCGCACAGCACAATCGGCCGGCCACTTTGATCTTGTTTGGCAAGATTCGCCAGCTCACTGGCTTGAGGATACATCCGACTGACCACGTCGACGTACGGTCGATCGGTTGGGTTTCCAAGATTCCCGCCGCGGCCTCCGTTTTTGTATTCTGGCGATGTTGGATCGCCTTGAGCTCCCTCGTAATGAATTGGTCGGGTCGGGTCCAGATCACGAAGCCACTCCGCCATCGCGGCGTGGTTCGGGCCCGTCCCCGCTTCATTGCCCAACGACCACATAATGATCGATGGATGATTTCGGTCTCGAAGTGCCATCCGAACGGCTCGCTCCAGAAAACTTCCGGACCACTCGGGCTGGTTCGCCAGCAGCCCGCGAACCCCGTGCGTTTCCAAGTTCGCTTCGTCCATGACGTACAAACCGTACTGATCGCACAAATCATAAAAATGTGGGTCGTTCGGATAATGGGAAGTACGAACCGCGTTGAAATTAAAACGCTTCATCAACAAAACATCCTGCAGCATCTCATCACGGGTCAGCGTTTTACCGCCAGTCGGGCTGTGGTCATGACGGTTGGTACCCATCAACTTGACCGACTTTCCGTTGACCAACAGCTGGCCATCGAGCAACTTGATCGACCGAAAGCCGACCTGGGTTCGTGTCGCTTCGACCACCTTGTTATTTTTATTTCGTAGCGAGAGCACCAACCGATAAAGGTTCGGATGTTCGGCCGACCAGAGCATCGGCTGTTTGACCTTTGCCTTCATCATCGCAAAGGGCACATTGTCCCGCTGCGGATACTGCTCATTCAGAATTCTGTTGGCCGCCAATCGCATCGGCTTGGCTAAAACAGGCTTGTCGTCAGCATCGTACAGTTGAGCCTCGACATGCCACCCGGCCAAGTTATTTTGTTTTTCAGTTCGGCGCAGTCTCGGCCGGACCTGCAACTCCCATTCATCGTTTCCTGACGTCGGCTGGGTGCGAACAGCAAAATCTTCAAACCCCTCTTGCGGCCTGGCCAACAATAAAACTTCGCGATGAATACCACTCATCCGCCAATGGTCTTGGTCCTCCAAGTAACTCCCGTCGCACCACCGAAACACCTTCACAGCCAGCGAATTTTTCCCCGGCTTGATAAACTTGCTAATCTCAAACTCGGCAGGCAACCGGCTGTCTTCTGAATAGCCGACCTTGCGTCCGTTAACGTAAACAAAATAGGCCGAAGACACGCCACCAAAATGCAGCACCACTTGCTTGCCGTTCCACGATTCGGGAATATCAAAACTGCGGCGGTACATCCCCACCGGGTTGTCTTCGCGTCCAATCCATGGCGGGTTGGCAGGGAAAGGATAAGTCATATTCGTATAGATGGGCGTGCCGTAACCGTGCATTTCCCAATTGCTGGGCACGGGAATTTCGTCCCAGGCCGAAGCATCAAAATCGCTTTGAAAGAAACCCTTAATGGCCGCAGCCGGTTTAGGGGCCCAAGCAAACTTCCATTTGCCGTCCAACGAGCGGAACCACGGCGATTGCTCTCGCTCTTTCGTCAGTGCCGAATCGTGATCACCGAATGAAAAAAAAGTCGCATGAGCAGGCAAGCGATTAACACTATTGACCTGCGGGGTTTGATAATTCTGCGCTGTCACGACGGCCGGCAAACCCCCGATCACAAACGCCATCAAACAAACCACCCTACGTTTTTCTGCCAGCATCATTTCTATCGCTCGTATCATTTTAAAAAATTGCCAATGATTGTTTCTCAGGGCCACATTGTCTCAACTGACTGATTCGATGGCAAGCATCTTAGCTCGAAAGTTCCTCCAGCCAATTCAAATGGTTGAAATGGTTGATCAACTTGCGGTCGCAAAATTATCAATTTAAAAACCGACCGACGACGTCTTGGTTGGCTAACGTCGCCACATCAAACGACCTTCATCGCAGGTCGTTGGTCATTTTGAACCACTTCACCGATCACAGCGGCTTGATCAAATCCATTTTCGTTCAAAAATTCGATCACTCGACCGACTTCATCTGGTTTGGCCCCAAACAATAATCCGCCACAAGTTTGAGGATCAAAAAGACTCGCGAAACGGTCACTCTCGATATCCTCCAATTGCAATTCCACCTTGGCAGCGGCAATGCGATTATCTGGAGCCAAAGTACTTTGAATGCCCTCGGCCAACATTTCGTTCGTCCCCCAAAGCAACGGCACATCGTCCATTGTCAACTCCGCCGAAAGTTGGCTGGCCTTAAGCATCTCCGCCATGTGCCCGGCCAACCCAAAACCCGTTACATCCGTCATGGCCTGAATCCCGAATTGTTGCAACAACGCAAGTGCGATCTGATTGCTTTTGAGCATCGATTCAATCATCGGCTCATAAGTTTTGGCCGGCAGTTTTCCCTGCATCAGCCCCGCCAGCAAGATCCCCGAGCCGATGGGTTTGGTCAAAATCAGTTGGTCGCCGACGGCCAGCATCCCTTTGGTTTTTGGATCGGTCAGTTGATTACCCAAAACCGTGAAGCCGGCAATCAATCGGGGTCCTTCGATCGAATGCCCACCAACGATCGCCGCGCCCGCTCGATTAAGTTCTTCCACGCTGCCCGCCATCAATTCACGCATGACTTGGCGTTGAGCCCGCGCGTGACCGAGCGGCAATTGGATCATGGCCAAAGCTCCGGTCGGCTGCGCGCCCATCACAAAACAATCGCTAACCGAATTCAAGACCGCAATCCGTCCCGAAAGATACGGATCATCTAGCGGGCTTGCAAAAAAATCAGTCGTCACCGTCACTTGATTGTCTTTGGTCCGCACGATCGCCGCGTCATCGGGTTGGTCCAAACCGATGATCACGTCAGGATGCGGTTTGACATCCAGTTCGTCCAGTATCGACGACAACAACTGGCTCCCAATTTTGCCGCCGCAACCGAGGCACCGCATTTCGACCTCTTCTGTTTTCGCCACCGCGGGAGCCATTTCCATGGGCGAATAGTCTTGATACATCCGCATAAACTTGCGGTCGATTCGGTCCTTTAAAAACCAAAACAAGCCGCCGACAAAACTACGCTGACCATACTCGGCAATCGCTTTGCCATTCGCCGTATTTACCAGCTTTAAAAACTTGCGTTGCGGACGATAAGCAATCAGCTCTCGGCGCCACACCGATCGCTTCAGGTTGTCCCACAGAACGGGACCTTGCCGGACCGCATAAACACCTGCCTTGGGTAAATCATGATCGACGAACGTTCCCGTATCGCCGACGGCAAAAATGGCATCATCAGAAACCGTCTGCAGCGTCGTTCGCGTTTTCAAAAAACCGCGAGCGTCTTTTTCCAAATCTAAATCGGCCAACAGTGACGGCGCCACCGCACTCGTCGCCCAAATAATCGCATCAAAATCGGCAGCGGTTGCGTCCTTCAACCCCAAACGCCCGCCATCGATGGAAACCACTCGAGCATTCGTTTTGACTTCAATGCCACGTTCGCTCAGTTGCGATTCGATACGGTCGCGGGTCGAATCGATCATTCCAGAACCAACTCGTTCGGCCCCGGTCAACAGCGTCAATTTGAATTTTTTATCCGGCAAGAAACCAATCGAAGCCGGATCTTCTCGAAGTCGTCGTTCCAAACAGAAGGCAATTTCAACGCTGCCAATCCCGCCTCCAACAATCCCAATCCTTAACGGCGAATCCGAAGCCGGCACGTCCGACAGCCCGTCGCTCAGCCGCTGCAAAAACGTCTGCATCGGTTTGATGGCAATCAGATTTCCAGCATCGTGAACCTCAACACCCTTCAGGCTCGGCCTGGAACCAATCCCGATCGAAAGAAAATCATAGGCCAGGGCAGGGCGGTTGCGAAATTTCAATTCGCGATTCTCTCGATCCAACCCCGTCACGTCACCGATAATCAATCGAATTCCAGCCGCCGCACAGAAACGCACCAGATCGATCTCCATCTCTGGCACGCTATACTGTCCAGCCAAGACGCCCGGCATCATGCCCGAGTAAGTCGCGATCGGGTGGTTGGAAACGCAAATCAATTGAGCGTTCTCAATCGGTTTCATTTTCCACATTCGTAGAATATGGGCATTCGTATGGCCAGCCCCTAGCAATACGATTGTGTTTTTCCCCAGCTGTTTTTCCATAACGCCCGTTGCCAGATTCCAATGCCTCGACGAATCATCGAAATCATTTTGTTAAGCCTATTGTTTGCGCTGTTCGCAGGGCAACTTCCTCCCGACGTCAACGAATCGCACTACCTTACCAAAGCCAAACACGGTTGGGACCCGGCCTGGTGCTCTGGCGATCTTTTTTTATCTTCTTCTTTTTCGCACTGGCTGTTCTATCTTACATTCGGCTGGCTGAATCAATTTCTTTCACTGACCCATGTCGCGTGGATCGGACGATTAACGACTTGGGTGCTGATGGCGATCGCATGGCAACGACTATCCGAAATCGTTTTAAAGACGCCCTGGCTGTCCATCGTGGCGGCTGCTTTTTTTCTAATCCTAAATGAACGATTTCACCTGGCCGGCGAATGGGTGGTTGGCGGTTTTGAAGCCAAAGGCCTGGCTTACTGCTTCGTGCTTCTGGCCCTGGGCAGCTTAGCCAAAAAACAATACCGCTGGCTCTGGCCGCAGCTTGGCCTCGCCTGTTCCTTCCACGTTTTGGTCGGCGGCTGGGCGACGCTGGCGTCAATTTTTGCAATCACCGTCTCATCCAAACGTTTGTCCAGTTCGATCAGAATCAGTTCGATCGAAAACATCAGCCCGCTCGATCGGCTGACGAAATACTGGCTGCCCATTACGCTCGGCGGATCGTTCGCACTGATCGGAATTCTGCCGCCACTGCTTTCGGACTTTAGCGCCAATCCGGACGCCAAATCATTCGCGAACTACATTTACGTGGTCGAACGAATCTCACACCACCTTTCGTTCGGAGCGTTCTCGGCTGCCCGCGTGGCTTGCTTCGCGATAATTTTGTTCGCCTTCGCTGCCGTCGGCCACTTCTCCAAACGCTTGCCCAGCCCGTCGCAAGCTCGCTGGTCGCCGATCTATAACTTTGCCTTGGGAAGCCTCGGCATTTCGTTTGCCGGCTTGATCCTGTCTGGAATTTCCGAAAGCGATGGCAGACTCGCAGGATTTTGCACGGGACTCCTTCGGTTTTATTGGTTCCGCCTCGCCGACTTTGCCGTGCCCTTGGCCCTTTCCTTCGGGTGCTTGATCTTGGTTCAACAAAACTATCGCATCGGCCCAACTAACGACCCCATTTCATTTCAACGAATGCGAAAAATCTCTTCACTGGCATTCGTTGCCGCGATTGCGATGGCGACGAGCCTGCTAATTTTTGATCGCCATGCCGATCCTCGACCTCGAGCCGATCGAGCTGCGTTGCCGAGCTACCCTGACGATCCGACGCGAACGCGGCAAACGTATGAAAATTGGATTCGTGTTTGCCAGTGGATTGAATCCAACACGCCCAACGATTCCGTTTTCATTACGCCCGATCAACAGCAAACCTTTAAATGGTACGCTCAACGTACCGAAGTGGTGAACTGGAAAGATGTCCCTCAAGATGCCCAATCCATGCTGGACTGGCGAAGACGCGTTGCCCTGTTCATTGAACCGCAACGACAATATCCACAAGGGCTTTTTGCGTATTCCGATGAACAACTGATCGAGTCGGCCCATCAATTTGGAGCGACTCATTTGTTGCTGCCCCAACAAACCGCCGACATGGTGAGAGTCTCTGATCAGTTGCGACAAGTCTATCCGGCCAATCCGGCGACCAAGGCGACCTACGTGGTTTTCGAAATCCCAATCAAGCAGTGAAAGACCGAGCTGCTTTACGGTTCGCGCAGTGCTTCGGAGCTCTTGATCAGCGGGTACAAAAAGTACTCGATCACTTTTCGGCGCCCAACTTTGATCTCGGCCGTCGCCGTCATCCCTGGCATCAAACGAAAGTCCTCGCCAACTTCTTCCAGCGTGTACGGTTCATCCAAAGCAATCCTGGCCTTGTACATCGTCACTCCGCTGTCGATTCCACCGGGCAATTGCTTTTCAAAAGATCCTTCGCTGATCGTTCGGATCGCGCCCTTGAGCGCCCCGTGTTTTTGATACGGAAATGAACTTAATTTGACACGCACATCGCTACCTGGCGGCAATTCTCCGTCTTCCATCTGCCGCCGGGTCGCGGGTTTAAGTCGAGCGATATCCTTGCCCTCGATTTCGATCTCGACCTCCATGCCAACGCCGACCGGAATCAGTTTGTAAAGCGGTTCGCCAGGTTGCATCACGGTTCCAACCGAATTTTCGGTGACCTCCAAAACAACGAATTCGTCATACGGAAGGTCGCCGGGAACACGCAATTCGACAAATTGATTTTGTCGCATCGCCTTTTTCGTATCCTGTTCAATCGACTTTAACTCGTCCGTCGCTCGAACCAATTCAGTCACGACCTCAGTTTTCCACGACGCGCGAAAAGCGTTTCGCTCGGCTTCGATCGCTTCCTTGGATTTCAACAGCTCTTTGCCCCGGCTCGACCCAGCCAATACCTCCTGCTTAGCCTGCTTGACTTGCAATTCCCATTGCATCATCTGGATCTCAGAGGTGCTTCCCTTTTTTAGCAACGTCCGAAACTTTTTGGAAAGCTTGTTGTACTGTTCGAAGGTATCGAAATTATTTTCCGTTTCCCGCTTGTTATTGTCTAGCTGAACGTCCAGCGTCTCCAATTGAGCGTCAAACTTATTGACCTGGGCGGTGTATTCACGTTGCCGATCTTGGAACAACTGCAACTGCATCGACCAGTCGCGGTCAGCCTCGCGTCCTGAAATATCAAACGGCAATTGCTCACGCTCTGCTCGCAATCGAGCGATCACTGCATCCAGCGAAGCCTTGCGAACTTCCAGTTGAGCGACATCCGCGTCGGAAAACGTTGGATCCATTGTCGCGATCACCATTCCCGCTTTGACACGGTCGCCAAACTTGGCGTTCAGCGAAGCAATCGGGGTGGACAATTTGCTATCAATCAGGATCGGCGCGTCAACGCTGACTAACTTACCTTGCGCCGTGACGATTCGATCCACCTCGGCCCAACTGGCCCATGTCACCGCCGCGACGATCAACGTCGCAACGGTATACAACGTCACCCAAGCCGCCGTCGGCATGGCACGACGCTCCAGTTCAACCGCATCCGGTTGAAACTCGTTGATCAATCGATCGTGGTTGCTATTTTGTCGATGTTTTTCCAGCCGGTGTTCACGTCGTCGACGATCACGCTGCTCTGGCACCGACTCATCCGCTACGTGCGGCCCATTTGCTGATACCATAGCTCTTGATAAACCTTACTTTGTTTGAGCAGTTGAGCGTGAGTTCCCATCGAGGATACTTTTCCTCTTTCGAGCACAATGATTCCATCACAGTCGATTAAAGTCGACAACCGATGCGAGACCAAAATCACGGTCCGCCCTTTGGCAATCACCTTTAAGTTTTTCTGAATGATCGCTTCGCTCTCCGGGTCCAGCGCACTGGTCGCTTCATCGAAGATCAAAATCCGAGGATCTTTCAGCAACGCTCTAGCAATTGCCAATCGTTGCTTTTGCCCGCCGGACAAGTTTGAACCATTTTCTTCCAGCAGAGTATCGTACGACTGTGGCAATCGTTCAATAAACTCCGAAGCCCCAGCCATTCGAGCCACGTACACGATTTCTTGAAAGCTACAGTTTGGCTTGGCCATGGCAATGTTTTCTCGAACCGTGCCTCGGAACAAGAAGTTATCTTGCAAAACGACACCAATATTTTGACGCACATGAGCGATATCCAGCTCTCGCAGGTCCAGCTTGTCAATGCGCATCAAACCGCGTTGAGGCTGCTGCATGCCTTGCATCATTCGGGTCAAAGTCGTTTTTCCAGAACCGCTCCTGCCAACAACACCAACGACTTTACCTGCAGGAATTTCAAAGGTTACGCCGTCAAGAGCTGGCGGTAGCGTCGGAGCATAACTGAACGAGACATTTTCGAATTCCATGTGTCCTTGAATGGCGGGTCGCAGCCCTTTGCCGATCCCCGCTTCCGCATCGCTGTTCATGACGGTGCCCAACATGCGAACCGAAAGCGCACATTGCTGATAGGAATGGACGAGCCCCACCAAGGCGACCAGTGGCCCCGTGACACGGCCCGAGATCATTTGGAAGGCGACAAGTTCACCGACAGAAATTTCTTTCCCAATGACCAACGAAGCCCCGTAAAAAACGACCACGACGGTCAGCAGCTTTTCCAGCAATTTCGAAACCGTTGTCGCGGTGATCGAAATTTTGCCAACATTAAATTGCATCGCGACCGCTTGAGCCGAACTCTGATCCCAGTGCTTGCGCTGCACAGGCTCCATCGACAACGCCTTCACCGTTTGGATGCCGTGAATTGTTTCGACCAGTTTTGCCTGTCGATCTCCTTCGGCGTTGTAAAGTGCTTCCAAACGTCGGCGGTACGGACCAAGCAAGACGGCAATGTTAATCGCCAGTGCCAACGAGAACAAAAGCACGATCACGGTCAGCGAAACACTGTAGTACAGCAGGACAGGCAGAAAAATGATCAACGCCGCGGAATCCAACAGCGTTAAAAACAACCTTCCTGTCAGAAACTCGCGGATCTGATTGGTTTGCTGCATGTGCTTGGTCAAAACACCAGCCGTTGCGTGTTCGAAGAAGTTCATCGGCAGTTTGAGCATGTGCCCGAACGTCCGCGTCGCGACTCGAATGTCAATTTTGCTGGTCGCATGAAGCAGCAAATAGCTGCGTAAATAACCAAGCGTTGCATCGAAGATCAGCGCGATGCAAATGCCAACGGTCAGCACCTGCAAAGTTTGCAAGGCGCTGTTGACGAGGACTTTGTCGATGACGATCTGGAAGTACAACGGCACCACCAAAGCAATCAAATGAATGAAAACCGCGGCCACGCCAACGTGAACAAAGGAGTACCCTTGCCGCATGATCTCCGGAATGAACCACTTGAGACTAAACGGCTGGTCGGCGTCGAGCATCGAAAAGGTTCGCTTGGCAAGAATCACCTCGCCTTTCCAACTCGCTTCGAATTTTTCGCGAGTCAGGTAGATAAATCCCTGCTCACTGGCCAACGGATCGAAGGCCGCAATTTGTTCGACCTCTTCGCCCGTCTCGTCTTCCGTTTTTCGCATCCCGACCAGAATGACGTAATTGCCATTGCTCAACTTCGCCATGACGGGGAAACCTTCGCCCAGTTTGCAAAGTTGTTTCCATGTCATCCGAGCGTGACGAGCCTTAATTCCCGAGTCTTTGCAGATTCGCAAAATCCGGCGCAGGGTCGGTGTCTCGTTGGCCAACGAGTAATCGTGAATTAAACGATCGGCACTTACATCAATTCCGTGATGCCGAGCCAACAAAGCTACGCACTGAAGCGCCGTGTGCTTGGCTTTGTCGTCTGCGTCTAAAGTCTCTGCTTGGTTTGAATCCAAACCCGCCGGCTGCCCTTGGCCGTTGCTAGACCTTCCGTCGCTAGAACTTCCGTCGTTAGAATTTCCGTTGTTAGAATTTTTGGCCGCGTCGAGTGACGGACGGTTTGATTCTACGGACCCCTCTGGCAATCGTTGCAATGCTTCATCGGACGCAAGGTCCTCGAACGAAGCGTCGCGATTAGGGTCGTTGGAATCAGTCATTCGACTTTAGGGGTGCACAAGGTAAAGTTTCACGCCGACTACAGCGTTGATGGAGTAAAGAGCTTATCCCATTACTCGCGAGCCGACGGCGCTAGCCGCGGGCATTTGAATTTTTGGGATATCACTCAATCGAAAGGTCTTGCTTGGCAGACTTCACCAAGACAACCCTCCCATTTTACGAAGTGTAGGACACAGAAAACCAATGTTGCCAAAAACCGACGAAACTTAACCTTCGTCGCAAAAAGTAACCCATCCATGTGCCGGCCGAATTTGCCATGACCCAAAAGACACCCGCCAGCCGTCAGAACCGTCAGAATTGATACGCTTCGGCGTCGCCTTACACGCACCACTCGCCTTACACGCGTTAATCGCTTTTCTTTGATCGCTGTTTTTTTCCCGACTTCCTAACACGTTCGTCATTCACGGTTGTTCCGCTAACGACTGTCTCAACTCCAGGGTTCATCCACAACCTTGACTTCGCTGAATCTGATCGTGAGATCGAAACTGCCCGTCAACCTCACGAAAAAGTTGACACAAAAAAAGCCTTGCGAATCCACAAGGCTTTCGTAACTGCTTTGAAAAACGATCGGCAGGGCTCGTTACACAGGCGAAGCGATAAATCCGTTTCGATTCACGCCATCGTCCCCGAGTGGAACTGTGTTGGCTTGCACGCCCGTCAACTCAAATCGTTGGTGCAACGAATTCGCTTGGTTGAAAATCGATTGCAAGTCAATCGATTCCCCAACCTGCATCCCAGCACCATCGTGAATCGTCAACAATTCGACCCGCGAGTCGGTCACCGCGAAATCGTTGATCGTGACGGTTCCTTGACTCTCGCCTTGGTTCAAAGTGAAATCGATACGAAGTTCGTTTCCAAATCGGCGGAACGACAAGTCATCTTCCAAAGAATTGATCGAGCCCGACGGGTCGAATACCGCCAACGAATCCACGCCACCTTCGGCGAGCTCTTGGACGAAATCTCTTCCATCGCCAAGACTCCAAACGTACGTGTCGTCGCCAATACCGCCTCGCAGGACGTCGTCATCGCCGCCGCCACGCAGGACATCATTGCCTTCGTTGCCAAACAAGAAGTTTCGCGTTTCGTTGCCACGAATGTTGTCGTTCCCGGAACCGCCACGAGCATTCTCGATGATCGTGCCGTAGGTTATGTTCAACGTTTGCTGGACGCCATTGACTGACGACCAAGTTCCTTGACGCAGATCGATCGTTTCATCGGCAACGTGGAACGTGTAGTTAAACGTATCAATACCGCCGGCATCCCAGATCGCTGTCTGCGACTGTTCAGTGTTGAAGATGAATTCGCCGTCCTCGTTTCGATCCGTGTTCAAGCTAAAGTGAGGATCACTACCGGAGAAGGCATTTCCGTAGCTGTTGTCACCGTCATTCCATTCCTCGTTGGCACCGTAGAGTCGCTGAACCTCCATAATATCGTACAACATCAGCGAAGCAACTTCTTGGTTCCCTGGATAGGTTGGGAACGGATTCTGTGCACCGCCACGATTATTAGACATGATGGTGTTGTAGTTGAAGTTTGTGAACACCGACAAAAACGGTTCGCCTTCAAATGGGTGCTTAAGTCCAACGGCGTGGCCCAGTTCGTGGTAGGCCGTCGCCACGAATGTACTGCCGTTGCTGGTGTCGGTCGGAGTCGCAGGATCGAAATCGGCCGTCGTCGAATTGAACCAAATATCACTGAATAGATTTCCGTTGCCATCACCCGTGGTCGGCAAGAAGGCGAAGCCTAACGTACCAGGACTGTTTTGATCAAAAGCACCAATCACCACTTCGGCATCCGCTGCATCCAGCGTGTACTCGACTTCGACAAAATCGATGTCCGTAACTCGCTCGTAGAACTCAAATACAGTTCGGTACGCCTCCCGTTGCTCTTGACTCATCGCCACCGTTGCATTGGCCTCAGGGCGCCCCGTGCCATCGGGAAGCAAGTAGTAGCTCGGCAGCGGCGGCGTCGCAGGATTAGCGACCGTACCAAAGGTCCCAAAGTCTTGGCTTCCACCGTCGATAAAGCTGTAAGTGATGAAAGTTTTCTCTGGATTGTTGTCCTTGTCAGCGATGAAAAACCCACTCTCCAATGAGCGGTTGGCTACCGGATCCGTGTTCACGTTAACACGCTCCCACTCAGTCCACCCGGTGGAACCGTTATTGCCGCGGATCAAAATTGGATCCAACTGACGTCCAAAATCGACTTCCGCTCCCTTGAAGACCAAGCGATCAAATTCAGCAGCCGTCAAGTCGTGAATCACCCCCTGCTGTAAATCTGCTCCGTCCAATTCCATTCTTCCCGAACGGAATTGCGTGTTCTCGTCGAACAACTGGAAACGGCTGAGCGTCGGTCCGCTGTCGGTCTGGTTAATAATACTGCTGGCAGCAACCCGCTCGATCGTATTTACGGTGATGTCATTTTCCGTCGCCTCAATGCTCGGCAACCCAAGTGAGCTAAGCGTTGACGTTCCTACGGCACTGTCGAACACACCATCGTTGACCACCAAACGAATTTCTTCGGAACTGATTTGCGACGAGAACGTGTACTGAACCGTATCCAATTGATCAAATGGAAGACTGATTGAAGTCTCAGCGGCTTGCCGAACGCCATTGACCGTAAAGAAACCGCTGTTAGCCGCCGGCCCCGTGTCGAAGAAACGAAACGACTGCAAAGCGTCACCGTCCACGTCGGACCAATCGAAGAGCGCAGCCAACGGAATCGTCGCGCCAAATCTCGCAGTCGCATCGACCACCTGCAATACGGGCGCGGCGGAGTTGCGAATCGTATCAATCGTGAACTCGCCAAGGTCATTCCAGACGCTATTGGCATTGACCATCACGCCAATCTGCTCTGAAATCGGCCCCGTTTGTTGACCCGTGTACTCCAACTGATCCAGCTCGTCGGCCGGAACTCGGAACCAAGTCGCCGAAGGCACATCGGATCCTCTGAAAACGAAGTTGCCGCCGTTTACCGATCGATCGACAAAGAAAAACTCGCGAATCGTGGCACCAGAATCATCCAAGAAATCAAAAATTGGATCGCCAGCAGGAACGGTCCCGCTGGTATTGGCAGAACCTCCCGTCTCAAAGTTCAAGAAGTGCCCTGCATTGACGGTTCGGTTACTCGCCGTCAGCATCGGACGAGCGATCGTGTTAACTTGCACTTCGCCAATGGCGCTGAATTCGAAACCGTCAAATGCGATGATCCCAATGTCTTCGGTTTGAGGGGCAACATCGCCACCGACGTAGAACAAATTGTCCAACTGATTCGCAGGAACCGAGAACCATTCAGCGGATGCTTGGCGGACGCCATTCAATTCCCAGAAGCCGCCATTCGCATTTCGGAAACGGTCAACAAACAAGTAAGAAACAATGCTATCTTGATCGACATCAACGACGCTAAACATGTCGGATGCGGCACGCCTTTCACTCGCCAAAACCTCTTGCGGACCGCCCTCGATAACTTGTGGTGGTGCACTGGAAGAGATAAAGAAGTCCTGCTCTTGGCTCCAGCTGAAGCCGTCGAACACGCGAATGCTCAGCCGCTCCGATTCGCCCTGAACCGACGCACCTTCGTACACCAAATCCGGCAGATCCGCGGCAGGAACTGCCAACCATTGCCCCTCGGGATTCACCGTGTCGTTTAACACCAAGCGACCACCATTGGCACCGATCTTTCGATCCACTACCAAATACAAACGGTCCGGGTTGCCGTCGGCATCACTGTAGTTCAGCAAGCTCGCGATATTCAACGATCCGCTCGTCGCAACTCGACCGTCGCGAACCGCCAATTCAGGCCGCGAGTTTCCGCTGGTGATCAATCCAGAAGCCGTGTTGCTCCAAAACAAGCCGTCAAAAACCCGGACGCTAATCGACGAACTGTCGAACGTCGTCGCACCGCGATAGGTGACCGAGCCAATTTGGCTGAACGGAATCTCATGAAACTCATTGGCAGCCAAAACTTGGCCGCCCAGCATGAAACTGCCGCCACCGACTGAATCATCGCGAAACTGAATTTTGGTCAGCGTCGAATCGATGTCTCGGTCAGTCACTGAGAAGAACTCGTCAATACGCAAGGATTGATTTAATCCAATCACGTTTGACTCAATCAATACTCTTGGCGGATTTAAATTGTCCATGAAGGGGACCCCTACCTAAATTTTATCTATTACTGAGCATTTACAAAAAGAAACTTTGAGCCGCCGCTGCATCGCTGCAGAACCGACCCAAATCTCGCTAGCGATCTCTAGCGATCTCTAACTAAATCGATCCCCGATTATACTCAAAACCTAATTTTTTTCTTTCCGCATTTAGAAATTAGGAGATTTTGCCTCAGCGTTATCCCCGTTTTGTGCGGTGTTTGGGGGTTGTTCTCCATCACGTGGCTTTACTAACCCCGCATCGATCAATTGCTTGACCAAATTCTCCATCGCACTGAAGCTCCGCAGGAATCCATCAGGCGGCATGATCACTCGTTGTGAGAACTCCAGACGCGGCTTGTTTTCTGGATCATTTTGCGAACCAACCAACGTCACCAAGTCCATTCGGACCATGCCGCCGCTGAGTGTGATTTCGCCAATTCCGTCCGCAAATGTGCTTGGTTCGTCTGCCATTTTTATGATCTCCGTAAGATTTTGATCGGTTTTATTAGATTCGAGTTTGTTTCTTAATCGGCGCCGCTGTCCAAACTCGTGACCAATTGCCCCCAGCGACGACCTGAATTCAAAAAAAGGGCCCAGCTAGCAGCGATAACGCTTCGATTTTCTTTAGTTATCGATAGGAATGATTCGATAAATAGATTGGTGCAATTGTAAAACGCCGCCATCGCCCACTGCGACCGCATATACGCAAAAGTTAAATCAATCGACACGATTTCGAATTTACGGTATTAGACACCTGGTTTAAATCCCGACCGTACTGCCAAATTCTCCGTCGGCAGCGAAACATTCCTTACTAAGACAACGTGAACGAGCATGAACCTAATTCAAGACTCATGGAACAATTTCAAGAGCACTGTTCGTGGTTTCGATTCTCCACACCAACTTGGCGTCGGCATGGCCCTAGGCATATTGGCTGGGCTGATCCCATTGGATTCGGCTTTTCCGTACTTGATTGCGGTCATCGCTTTGCTGAGCACCGGCAATCTTTTGTGCTTTGCAATCGGTGCCGTCGCTGCCTATTTGACCAGTCCATCGTTGGATCAGTTGACTCACGTCATCGGAACAACATGCCTTACCTTTGAGCCGATGGAAACGATTTGGACCACCATGGCCGGCCTTCCGGGCGCGGCTTGGACTCGATTCAACAACAGCGTCGTGATGGGGACTTTGGTATTGGGCCTGTTGGCGGTCGTTCCCGTTTACACAGCAACTCGAATCCTGTCCGGCCAGATTGGAAACGAGATCAAAAAACGCTGGAACCCATCAACGCCCTCGACATCGCAGAGCATTGCCCAAGTGTAGCTGTTACTTTTCAGCAACCTATTTGCACCTTCGGATAAAGATCCGAGCTTTCATCGCTGGCCAGAAGAACCCCTCGCCAGCAAACCGAAACAGAAACCAAACTTTGCCATGTCACGCTGGTCTTACATTCTTCCTCGCCTCGTAATCTTTGGCCTGATCTCGCTCGCCCTGTGGATTAGCGCCGACTCGCTGACCCGGATGGCGATCGTCAGCAGCATTCAAAACCACACCGGTGGCGAAGTCAGCATTGGCCAAATTCGATGCTCGCTGGGCAACCAAAAACTCTATCTCCAAGAAGTCGTCATTGCTGACCCCAACGCCAAAAACCGCAACTTGGCTCAAGCCGACATGGCCTACCTAGAGTTCGATGCTTCCGCCCTGTGGTCGCGAAACTTCGTCGTGACCAACGGACAAACCAGTCGCTTAATGTTTGGGACGCCGCAAGCTCCCGTAAGCCCCAAAGCTCGCGTCCAAACGACGACCCAAACCGTATCGCCAATCAAAGTCGCAGCAAAATCGACGGACAAGATCGGCCAAGACTGGTTAGACAACCTTACCCTACCAAACGACGATTCCATTTCGATCGCCGACCTGCAACTTACCAAGACCAGCGAAACGATTGCGAATTTCTGGCAATCTGAGCTTCACAGCGTCGCCGCGGAAGTTGCCAAAATTAAAAATAACACGGCCAATCTCGACCGCATCGCCGAACGCGAATTAGACAATGACAATCCGCTTCGTTCGAGATGGCAAGATAATTCGTATCTCCGCATCGACACGGTCGCAACCCAAACGCGTGACATCGCAAACAGGCTGAACGCCTTAAACCTGCAGTACGCCGAACATCTGCAGCAACTCAGTGACGCCGAAAAAGTCGATGCCAAACTACTGACCACGTCGTCATCTTCGCTCAACCTCGAAGAAAATAAAATCTCGCAACTACTGCTGGCCGACATTCACAAAGACGTTGTCACTGAGTCGATGTCGCTGTTTCATTGGTTTCAAAATGCTCGTCCTGAAATTGGCGAAGACTTTTTACCCAAACATCAACGAGGTGTGGACATCCCGCTCAAGGGCGTCAAGCAATCACCCAACTTCTTGGTTAAGCAGATTGAAATCAACGGTCAAGGCCGACTGCTGAACCAGCACATCAACTTCTCGGGGCACGCACAAAACCTTTCGACCCAGCCAAAACTTCTGGACGCCCCAGCACGCTTTGAATTGCGAGCACAAGGCAAACACCACATCGTTGTTTCGTGCCAGCTAGACCGGTCTGGCGATATTCCCGTGGACACATTTCAAATCGCTTGCCCAGGACTGGACCTTGGCGAACGATTACTCGGCAATGAAAAAAGTCTGGCGGTCACTCTGGGCGATTCGAACCAGGTCTCAATTCAGATCGACCTTAAATCGACCGGCGAAAACATTGCGGGAACGATCAAACTTCGGTTCACTGACGTGGCTTTGCACGTTGACGAACTTAACGAGATGGCCGGTGGCAAAGTGGCGGCGCTTCAAATGAATGATGCCGTCACCACGATTCGCGACTTCGAATCGACAATCAACCTGTCGGGCAATGGAAACGAAATTGAGTTTCAATCCACGAGCGATCTTGGTAGGCAGTTCGCGGTTTCGGTCAACCAAAGCTTAAAAAATCGAAACGAGAGCTTGATCAATCGTCGCCTCAACGCATTAGCGACTAAAAAGCGACAGATCGTTGAAAACTTCCAAGCCGAGATTGGCGATCAGTTGCAGCGCTTGAACGCGATGATCTCGAGCAACCGCAGTCGCTTGGCAGATCTAAAACAGGACACCGAAAAGCAAACAGATGACCTGCGAGTCAAGCGTTTTTGATTTGATAAAAAAGAGCAGGCCGGTCGCTGGCGAGAGCATCCCGTAAGTCGACCAGCCATTGCCACCGAACTCAAAATTAAAAATCTAAAATCAAATCGCTTTAAAATCGAGTCGCGACATTTAAGCGCTTTTTGCATACAGCCCCTCTAAAGCGGTAGGCGCTTTCGCAGAACCTCGCAGATCCTCGCAGATCCTCACAGATCTCAGCCACGCCCAACCGCAATCACCGAGGCCGGCCGACGATCGAACCCGAGCTCAACATTCGCTGGGTTCGCACGTAGTCGACATCGATTTTGTCGTTGAGCCGTCGCAGACCTTGCACTTGCCGACAAACTGAAACAGCGATCTGTTTTTCATAAAAAGAATCAACCGTTCCCCAGACCGTGGCGACTCTGTTGACGACGCTAACGTCGAGCTCTTGAACTGTCTTAAAGTGTTGCCCTCGGAACAACTGCAACACTCGACTTTCCAGCTGAGCATCGTTACTGTTGAAGACCGCTTGAACGCCTTGTGAACTCCAGCATGTTTCTTTCACGACACCCTCCGTGTTGTTAAAAGTGAGTCGTCGGTATCGCGGCAAAATTGCCAAAACACAATTATTATTGCTCGAAATGTAGACCAGCAACTTCCCGACCCTTTGAACAAGATATCGATTGCTACACCAATTGTCAAAAAACGACACCGCAGTTTGCTAGCAAGCTAATCACCAACCAACCATCCAAACGAATCGTCGTTGCCGCGAACGATCCTTCCAACACTTTTACAATCTTGCCACGCGAAGTAGCTCCCCCTGAAATGAAGGTTGCAGCAAGCAAAGACAAAATCCTTTCTACTCGCCATTCGCTTTCCGCCCATAGTTGTTGATCGCTCGTTTTGTTCGCTCATTTCAGAGCATCTCACGCCCGTGTTCACTGCTCCCCAGAGATACCGATCGCCCCGCATGACAGAACGCAAAAAAAACAGAACGCA
>CAZROJ010000007.1:13051-24081 GCA_964601665.1 uncultured Pirellulaceae bacterium | reverse complement strand
AACGCAGAAAACAAGTCACACTTGTTTGACTTGGAATTGTTGCTGTGTCGACTTGTAGGCAGATGTTTCCAGAACAAGCGAACGCTTCGGCAAACACGCCACGCGGGCAGCAACAGACACAAGTTGTAATTTTCTAAAACACAAAATACCTTCTAAAAAAAGTGTCTCGGCGCGGCAAAAAACGCAACTTAGAAATTTGTCAACCAACAATTCGTTAAAACAATTTAAAGTCTGCTATCACGCGCCGAGCCACTTTCAGCTTTTTTTTCCAATCTAGCTTTACATTTTTTGCGTCAGCCACAATACTTTCGCCGCGGTTGCAAAACGTTGCAATCTCCACCCACAATTTCCTGCCTCTTGGATGACAACATGCGGTCTTGCCAACTGCGACAGATTTCAATCTGTCAGTTTTCTTCACGTTCTTGGTCTTTCGAAGAGGACTTGGCGAGGTACCAAACTTTAGGCTTCGATTCGGTTGGAGTATGGCGGGAGAAACTCAATCGCTTTGGCACTCAAGAGGCCATCGACCGGCTCTACGAATCCAAGTTGTCTGTATCGTCGCTGCACCACGCGGGTGGTTTCACTGGCGACGGCTCGACGCTCAAAAAATCAATCGCTGACACATTCGACGCGATCAGACTCGCCGCCAAGATCAACGCGGGAGTGCTGTTGATTCACCCGGGCTCGATCAATAATCATCTTTTTTGCCACGTTTCCAAAGTTTACCAAACGGCGCTGGATCAGATTATTCCGTTCGCCGAATCGATGGATGTTCAACTGGCAATCGAACCGGTTCTTGACCAGCCAAATTCTCAATTCACCTTCCATCGAACCATTCAAGACACGATTGACTTACTGGAAATCAACCCCGAGCTAGGCATCGCTCTGGACCTTTATCACACAGGCATGGATGCCAACGCGTTCGATCGCTTGCCCGAATTCGCCGACCGCATAAAACTGGTACAACTTGCCGATCGAACCACACCTTCTTGGACCAACCAGCATTTGGCCAAAAACCGTCGCCAAAGTTTTCGATTGCCGCTGGGCGAAGGAGCAATCAACATCGATGCATGGATTCAACGCCTAACCCAACTTGGTTACAAGGGTGCGTTTGAACTGGAAGTTTTCGGAACAGAAACCGAGCACCGCTGCTCCTTTGATTTGCTCGATCAAACGATGGACTACCTTTCCAAAAAAACGCGAAAGCACATTGCCAACCGTCAAACTGGAAAATCGACCTCGACGCTGGCCAACGGCCTACCAACTTCAAGATCGACGGCCAATTAGCTTCAAAGCATCGGCCACTTAATCTCGGTATAGATCGAAACAAACCAGCTTATTTTTGCCTCGCACCCACATCAACCCATGAGAGATGACAGGTGCGGACCAACAGGGCGACCGAAACTTGACCTCAGGTTTGCCATCGACCAACTTGGGTTCATACTCGGTCACCCGCCTAAATTCTTTTGAATTTTGCTCGACCAACAACACGCGGCCCTCTTCGCCCACAACCACCAGATGGCCATCGACGGCCGACAACGAACAGCGCCCCAAACCGCGTTTCGTCCACGTCACTTCGCCCGTCCGCCAGTTCAAACATCTCAGATCCGCATTGGAGGCATTCCGGCCCGAGCTACCGTACAAAAAATCGCCCGAAACCACCGGTGTGGCCCAATGCGTTGCCAACCATTTCTTGCGCTGTCGGTCTTCCCGATGAACCACTTCCGGCGGATCGCCTTGAATATCCAGCAGCAAACTGCCCGGCCCATAACATTCGGATACAAAAACCAAACGATCGCTCAGCACGCTGGGCGTCATCGCATTCACGCTTTCGAGTTTCCTAGCCCGAAACGGCATTGAGAACTTGACCTTGGCCGTCCGCGGATCGAACGCGTGCAATCCGTTTCTCAGCCACGCCAACACCAATGGCCCTTGTTCAGTCTGCATCAGCCGCGGCGACGAATAACTGGCCAAATCGTCGATCGTTTTGTAGTTGACCTTTCCCGAAAATTTATTGAAGGAGACGACCCCACAATCATTGGGTTTCACTTGGTCCAATCTTCCCGGAGCGACTTTTTGGCTGGCCGCATCGCAACCGCCAACCATCACCAGCAACTGGTCTTCAAAAACCAAGGGCGTTCCACCCGCACCAAAAAAATTCTGCACCACGCCAAACTGCTTGGCCGTATCAACTTTCCAGATCCGCTCGCCATCGCTAACGCGAACACAATGCAATTGGCCTTCCACTCCGAACACGTACACCCGATCCCCATCGACAACCGGACTGGTCCGCGGCCCGCCGTCATAGCCGTACATGTCTTCATAATCTGACCGATAGCGGTACTCCCAAATCGGTTTTCCTGTTTCGGCTTGGACGCATTTCAAAACCGCGTCTTTGCCAAACTTGCCAAAATGAAAAAAACGTCCACGAGATACCGACCCGATTGAGTAACCCTCGCCCGTCTCCATCGTCCACAAGACTTCTAAATTGCCGTCGGACCAATCCTTTTTAATTCCTTTTTCGGCACTGCGACCATCGTTGTCGAGGCCAAGAAAACGCGGCCAATCAATACCCTGGCGAGTCCAAAGATCCTCCGGCAGACTTTCGCTTTGCTGGCCGAGGCGGTCATCCGTTTGAACCGCTCCCGGGACAACTTGAGCGACAACCAAAAAAGCCAAAACAATTTTTAGAAACATATTCCCTGTCCAAAATTTTCAAGTGTCCCCAAGTATACCGGTCACTCGCCGACTGGACCACGCAACCGTTTCTTTTCGGAACGACGGCGTTTGTTTTCCAATCGCCGCCGCTTGGCTCCCGCGGAAATCTTTTTCTTTTTGCGTTGCTTGGGCGGTTCAGCCACGGACAACACCAAGGCCCGCAGTTTATCCAAGCAGTCTTGAACGTTTCGCGGCTGATCTCGATAGCGATGGCTCGTCAAAATCAAAACCCCTTCGTTGGAAATTCGATTTTTAAACTTCGCTAGAAAACGTTGTTTGACCGCAGCAGGCAGAGCATCGCTGGCATCGACGGGCCACCGCAGAATCGCTTTTGAATTCACTTTATTGACATTTTGACCGCCGGGCCCCGGCGACCTAGCAAATGAAAATGTGACTTCGGCACGCGGAATCGAGAGTTTTTGATTGATATAAATCATAACGGTCAACATGTTAGTCGATCGCGTTCAAGCTCTCGACCGCATAAAGATATGGCAGCATTAAATTACGTGTCGGTTTAGTTTGTCATTTTGCGAACTTGAATGCACGGTCGACCGCAACTTGCCAATCTGACATCCTTTTACGAACCGAATAAAAACGAACCGAACTAAAAATTCTGCAGCTCCGACAAAGCTGCTGGTTAAAAAGTTCGCTCGGGCGGATACAATTAGAGCAAAACTTTTGCACATCGTCGCAAATTGCAAATTTCGACTTGCCGCTGAGAACCTTTTTCGCGAAAGATATACGACTGACCGCAATCAGTTGGAACAAGAATTCATGGACCAAAAAGACATCGACTACATTTTAAACCAATGGCCGTTTGACCCTCAAGCGATCAACGTGCGCCGCCTCGAACTCGCTCAGCGACAGGTTTTGCAGATGCGCGTCGACATGGGCGTATTGCAATTGGAAACCGAAGGACGACCGGATGGGCATTCATTCGAAGGCCAAAAAACGTACTTCGATTTCCTCCAACAACGCTCCGATACATCCGCCAGCGACCTCGAATTTAATGACGACGTTTGCCTCGAGATCGATCGAGAGTTCGTGCAGTTTTACCACCGCCGCGTCTGCTGGTTGCAACTGAAAGAATTTGGCCGAGCCGTCAAAGATGCCGATCACACGTTAAGGCTGATGGATTTCTGCAAAACTCATTCACCCGACGATCAATGGACCGTATCGCACGAACAGTATCGCCCCTTCGTTCTTTACCACCGAACTCAAGCGGCCGCTCTGTCGCACTTGAATTCTGAAGACGAAGAAGACGACTTAACAACCAGCGATCGCGAAGCCGTTGAACAGGCGATCGAAGAAGTCAACGATGGCTTGGAGCAAATGCGTGGCCTATTTATCGAATACGACGCGCTCGAACAATACGAAGAAGACGATCTGGTCGTGCGCCTGCGAGAACTTCGCGAAGGCCTGCGAGACAAATACGAAATCGGCATGACGCTCAACGAACAACTGGGGGCCGCCGTTGCCAACGAAGACTATGAACTGGCCGCTCGACTGCGCGACGAACTGTCCAAACGATAATCGCACCGACCGCAATTCATTTTTGCTGGCTGGTTGAGCCACCTGCGTCGGTCAATCCATTCACGTTAGAGCTCGATTGCGGTAAAACCACGACAGGCCAAACAGAAATTTGACGGACCCAATCCGCATCGGCCTCGCGTCCTACGAACACGATCGCCTCGTCGGCTGCGATTTGATTCAAGTCAACATCCCCCAACGTTCGCCACTCCTTTTCCTGTCGCCAGTCGATCTGCCCGGACGCCGAGTTTTGCAATTGAAAGTAGGGTCGCGCGGAATCATCCAGACGATTCCATTTCGACTCATCGCCATAAATAACCGGGCTTGCGCCGAATTTATCTTGCAACATCGCCGGTGAAAATGCGATTCCAAATGGCTCAAAATCCCAACGACTCAAGTGCGATCGAAACACCCGCTTGGTGATCAACTCCGACAATCGCATCCGGGAAAAACAAGTCACCGGCCGAGGATCGCGAGTCAAATCAGCGGTCGAAAACAAAGCACGCGACGCCAAGATCCGACACAGTGCCGCCAACTCGTTTTGCCGACGACGACCACTGCGAAAAAGCAAATCATCCAAGTAATCGTCGTAAGTTAAATCCGGCCAAGGCCCCATTCTGCGGCGTGTCCAATGGATCAAATAGTCTCGATCGCAGACGTCTGAAAAATCTAATCGTTCGGCGACCTGCGATGATTCAGTGGTGGTGCTATTGTCATTCGAGGTTTCCTTTTTTGGCGGCTCCGAAACCGCTTTCAACTTCGGCGGCAACAACCGCCAGCCAACCGCTCCCGCGTCCAGCAGTCGCTCGCTAACGCTTGGCTTGGTCAATTCGCCGTCCAACAGCACGCGCGTCGCCAGGCCTTGCCGATCTGCCAGTCGCCGGTTAGCGGACTTAAAAACATTCCCGCCACTTCGCACCGAAACCAACACCTGGGTCGTCGCCATCGCCGCCAACAACCCGTCCGCATCCGAACGCTTGACTCGACGTCGTTTCGAATTTTCACCTACCGAATCATCTCGACGGGGCAGCCAACTAAAAAACGCCAAAGACGGTTTACACAACCGCAACGTATCCGCGTCCACGGCGTTTTGCACCTGCCGCTGGATCCATTTTCGTTCCAGCACTTTCGGCAAAACGGCAAAACGTAAAACCGGAATTCGAAACAGTTTACCGACGCGGCAGATAAATGGGTCAGCCGTCGTTCCATCAGCCGTTGCCAACAAAACGTTCTGGCTGACAGCTTGCACGGCAACGGTTCGTATCGCGTCAAACCAAGCCGTTTCTTGATCCAGTTTTTGTCCCAAACGAGAACTGGCGACATGCATCCAAGTTTCCACGGACTCCAGCAACTGTTTGCCCCTGCCCGGAATCCACAGCAAACACTGCGGACGCGTTTCATCGCCTGCGACATTACCGCACAGCGTCACCGGATCCCCCGCGAACAAATAGCCATCCGAATCAATGGCCTGAATATTGGCGATGATTTTCCTCACACGAACGGACAAACGTTCATCGTCGACGCCTTCGCTCAGCGTCCGAATTTTCGACACGGCGTAAGTCGACTCCGTTTCGCGAACCGATGACACCGGCCGATCCGCCGTCAACGTTAACGATTTCGCAAACAAAGAGTACTGCACAGATGACTCCGGCTCATTGACCGTTATTTTTGCTCCATCGCCCTTCATTCTCACCACTTCATTTTGTTTAACCGGCCCAATGTCAACTGTCACCGAAGAAGCACTTTAATATCGCACGCCCACTAGCGTATACTATCGTCAATGAAAAAGTTCTTATTCTATCTGATCATTATTGTACTGTGCTGCGTCCTTGGTGTGCTGGCCGGCGACTACTTCCGCCCAACCCCCGACGCTTTCACCGGCCGTTTTGTTGGACGTTCATCGTGCGCCGAATGCCATCAGACCCAAGCGGCTTCGTTTACCGGATCGCATCACGACAAGGCGATGGAGGTTGCCAACGACGAAACCGTCTTGGGCAATTTCGAAAATCAAACTCTCGAACACTACGGCGTCACCTCGCGCATGTTCCGCGACGGGACTCGCTTTATGATTAATACCGAAGGCCCCGACGGAATCAACCGCGACTTCGAGATTAAATATACTTTTGGTTACGAACCGCTCCAGCAGTACATGGTCGAACTGGAACAAGAAGGACAGCTGAAAGACGGTGAGATTGGCAAGCTTCAAGTTTTGCGAGTCTCGTGGGACACACTGAACAAAAAATGGTTTTACCTAACGCCACCGGACGTCCTCGAAAAGCTCGACCCGACCGACCCACTGCATTGGACCGGCACCACCCAAAATTGGAATCTTACCTGCGCGGTTTGCCACAGTACTAATTTCAAAAAGAACTTTGATTTAGAGACCGCCAGCTATCACTCTTCATTTTCAGAAATTGATGTCAGCTGCGAAGCTTGTCATGGCCCGGCGAGCTATCACGTTGAATTGGCGACACGGAAAAGTCTTTTCTGGGATCGCAAGCACGGGTTTGGCTTGGTCAATTTGAAAACAAAAAACAACTTGCCGCAAATCGAATCCTGCGCTCCCTGTCATTCCCGAAGAACGGAAATCCAGGAGGGCTTTTTACCCGGCTGCAATTTCGATGAATACTTCGCTCTGCAAACCGTGGCCGAGCCAATCTATCATGCCGACGGTCAGATTCGTGACGAGGACTACGTGCATGGCTCCTTCACGCAGTCAAAAATGTTTCACAACGGTGTCAAATGCAGCGACTGCCACGACGTTCACTCGACCAAACTAATCCACTCCGGCAACCAAGTTTGCACTTCCTGCCATCAACATCCCGCCGGCAAATACGATACACCCAGCCACCACCACCACACCCCGGGCACGCCCGGCTCAAACTGTGTCGATTGTCACATGCCGCAAACGACTTACATGGCAGTCGACAAACGCCGCGATCATAGCTTTCGTGTTCCCGACCCAACGCTCAGCATCGAAACTGGTACGCCCAACGCCTGTACCGCCTGCCACCTGGACGCCTCGAAATTGGCCGACCACGAACCCGCCATTCCATTGCTTCAATATCGCGACTGGATCGAAGCTTCCGAACGCGGCGACGAACGGGTGACCCAAGAACTCAATCGAGTCAATCTTGCCATGCAAGCCGCCACTGACTCATGGTACGACAAACCGCCTGAAATCGAACGGACGAAGTACTATCGCGATTTGGCCCGCGGCATCAAAGAACAACTCGCCGCTCTGCAAAATTCCACCACACCTGAACTAGAAAACGCCCCGCAGGTTGACACCTTATCCCGCGACACCGCCACAACCGCCTTAGACGATCTACAAACCGCCGCCCCGGCCGCCCAGCCCACTTCAAAACTGGTTCAACTGGCCAAAGACATTTCGGCCCCAACCCTGATCCGCGCTTCCGCCATTGACTCACTGGACGCGGCCTCCAACCCCGAATTTGACGAAATTGCCTTGAACCTGGTTGACCACCAAGACCTAAAACTGGTCAATTCGACCCTCGCCTATCTGGGCCGCCGAATTGCAGCGATTACCAGCCAGCCAGACGCGAATTTCCTACAAATCAAATTCGAAATCCGCGATATCATGGGAGCGGTTCTAAAATCTTTAGACCATCGGGCCAAACGAGTTCGAATATCCGCAGCCCGAGTTGCCACTAGCATTCCGCCCTCGATCATGGCCGAATTCATCGATGGGCAAAAACAAACAGCGCTTGATCAGGCCGTTGAAGAGCTTCAAGAATCTCTGCAATTGACGAATGACCAAGCGATGGCTCACGCGATGCAGGGCAGTTTAAACGAACAAATTGCCAATCGGTTCAATTGGCAAAATGCAATCCGCCGCAACACAAATCGCGATCAGTCCTCGCGTAAGGAACGTGACGGCTACCTGCGTCGTGCAGAAACAAATTATCGCGATGCCATCCGAGTCGAACCGAACGTAACCGGGCCGCGAGCGAATCTAGCGGCGATTTTAGAAACCAAAGTTCGAATGGCGGCATCCAATCAAATCCGTCAGGAACTGGTCGCCGAAATCGAAAACCTGCGCAGCCAAGAGCACGAACTACTGAAGGTCGACATTCGCCGCGCAGCAAAGATCGCTGGTACCCACGCCCTGCATTATCGATTCGCCATGTCTTGCTATCTCCAAGATGATCTGGACCTTACCGAAAAGCATTTAAAAATCGCCGTCGATCAACAACCCGAAAATGCGGCCTATCTTTCTGCCTTGGCCGCCTACTATTTGCATGTAAAAAATTTCCCCAAAGCGGACGAAGTTGCCGACCGCCTGCTAGAAATTGAGCCGTCAAACGAAGGCTACTTACAAATTAAACGTCAATCCGCTCAATAGCGTTTTGCTAGAACTGATTTCGAACGTCTCCCTTTTACTTTGCAGCCGAGGAGTCCAGCGATGCCGACCGTCAAAATTGCGGGTGTCCAAATGGATATCGCTTTCGCCGATCGCCAAAAAAATCTCGACGCGATGCGCGAGCGTCTGGACGAAACCGTTGCCGCCGGTGCGGACCTGACCGTCTTCCCCGAATGCACGACAACCGGGTACTGTTTCGAATCGAAATCCGAAGCCATGGCGGTCGCCGAATCGATGGATGGCGACGCCGTTCAAACCGTCAGCCGCTGGTGTCGTCAGTTTTCCACCCGAGTGATCTTTGGATTGCTTGAATCCGAAAATGAAAAACTTTTTAACTCGGTTGCCCTGGTCGGCCCCCAAGGTCTCATCAGTCGTTACCGCAAGGTTCATCTGCCAACTTTAGGCGTTGATCAATTTACCACGCCAGGAGATGGCTTCGCTGTCGACGACTTGGGTGATCTTCGAGTCGGTATGAACATTTGTTACGACTGTTCGTTTCCCGAATCCGCTCGTGTGCTAACGCTGCAAGGCGCCGATCTGATCGCGTTGCCAACCAATTGGCCTCCGGGCTCTGGGTTAACTTCGGAACTTATCCCGAACGCCCGCGCGCTGGAAAACCATGTCTATTTCATGGCGGTCAATCGAGTGGGAACCGAACGCGGCTTCGACTTTATTGGCAACAGCAGAATTTGCGATCCTAAAGGTAATACGCTGGCGCTTGCAGATCATCCCAACGAAGAAATCCTTTACGCCGATATCGATCCCGAGATCGCTCGCAACAAACACTTGGTTAGCGTTCCGGGAAAACACGAAGTACACCGCATCGACGACCGCCAGCCGTCGAGCTACCAATCGATTGTTCGGCCCAAAAAATAGTGCCTTACCACAATTCATTTCCAAGGCACGTCTGTCGGTCCCCAGCCAACGACTCTACCCGGCCAACGTCGGTTACGACTTGAACTCGCCATTTGCTAGCAAAACAATTTGCTTGTTTCCACCAACCGGAACTTTTCGTCAAAGTCTCAGGAATCAAATGCCGATTCAAATTTGGGCGTATTTTGTTGACCGAGCGGGTTAATGCGCGGTCACATATCAGCAGTCGAAAATATTCGCGAAAAACCGTCTAACTTTTACACGAATCGTGTAATTTTTTCATTGACGCGAAACCTCCGAATCTGATATTTACCACCCGTCAGTTAATTGCTCCTGCAATCGACTGACACAAAAACGAACCAAGGCACTATCACTGGTTGAAATCAACTGGTTAGTGAAATCGAACGATATTTCCGCATCGCGGCGGTCTCGCATATCAATCACGGAGGATTGCATGGCGACAAGTGCAACAGACGTTGACGAAATTAAAGAAGTTTGGAATCAGTACAAACCGGACTGTACGGACAAGGACCTTCGCAACCGCTTGATGGAACGTTACTTTCCGCTCGTCAAATACAATGGCGAACGAATTTGGCAACGGCTTCCCGACGGCGTCGAACTGGACGACCTGATCTCTGCCGGTGTCTTTGGCTTGATGGATGCCATTGATGCTTTCGACTTAGAACGCGGCGTCAAATTCGAAACCTACTGCGTCCCACGTATTCGTGGAGCAATGCTGGACGAACTGCGAACGATGGACTGGGTGCCTCGCTTGGTTCGTTCAAAGGCCAGTAAGATCAATAACGCGACGCGCAAGCTTGAAACCAAACTGGGCCGAGCCCCGACGGTTATCGAGTTGGCGGAAGTGCTTGAACTGTCGGTCAAGGAAACTGAAAAAATGATGTCCGACGCAAACGCCGTTGGACTGATCAGCCTAAACAAAAAATGGTACGAAACCGACAGCTACAAAGACGTCCGCGAAATCGATATCCTGGAAGATAAACGCGGCGAAGATCCTACGCGTCGAGTTCACAAGAACGACCTGATGCGTCTGGTCACCAAGGGTCTCAATCGCAACGAGCGTTTGATCATCATTCTTTATTATTACGAAGAATTGACGATGAAGGAAATTGGCTTGACACTTGATTTGAGCGAGAGCCGTGTCAGCCAGATGCACTCGAGCATCGTGCAACGTTTGCAACAACAACTGGGTCGTCGCCGAGTGGAATTTAATCGCAAGGGCTAGGCCGAGCGTTCAATCGCACGGACTCAACTTTTCGACCGACAACTTGACACCCACATAGGCTTGCATTTTAGCAAGCCTTTTTTTGTGGACACCCCCAGAGTGAAACCGAAAACGCTCGAACCTCCTGACCTCTTTGATGTCACAGTGCTTTGTTCCAGTTGAAAATTCGGATTGCCGCTTTGAGCCGTTTTGGCGATCGCCACGGTTGTAGTGAGATAACCCAAGCTATCGCCAAAACGGCTAACCCTAAAATCGAATTGGAACACAGCACGAGTGAGC
>CAZROJ010000007.1:0-12951 GCA_964601665.1 uncultured Pirellulaceae bacterium | reverse complement strand
GCTATCGCCAAAACGGCTAACCCTAAAATCGAATTGGAACACAGCACGAGTGAGCCGACGGAGCGAGCCGCGGACATTTTGAGTTTTGGGATAAGCACTAAGTCATCCATTCTGTTTTACTTCAAGCGACCAACATGACTGTTCAAAAATCAATTCAAGAATTCGCAAGCGTTCTAGCCGATGCAAAAAATGTCTTTGTCGTGACCGGTGCCGGCCTTTCTGCGGAATCGGGTTTGCCAACCTACCGTGGCGTAGGCGGTCTATACAACAACTGCGACACCGACGATGGCATGCCGATCGAACAGGCGCTCTCGGGCCCCGTGTTTCAAACCCAGCCTGAAATCACTTGGAAATATTTAGCCGAGATAGAAGCGGCCGCACGCGACAAAACATTCAACCGCGGGCACCAGATCTTGGCCGAAATGGAATTATTCTTTGATTCGATTTGGATCATGACTCAAAACGTTGACGGGTTCCATTCGTCAGCCGGATCAAATCAAGTCATCGAAATCCATGGTAACCTGCATCGCATGAAGTGCACCGCTTGCGACTACGTTAAGCACTACGACGACTATGCCAACTTCCAACTGCCGCCAATATGCCCTGATTGCGATTCAGGCGTGCGGCCAGATATCGTTTTGTTTGAAGAAATGTTGCCGTCGGCCGCGATCGAACAATTGCAGGCTTGTGCCTCGATGTCCTTTGATGCCGTCATCTCGATCGGTACCAGCAGTAACTTCCCCTACATCATTCAGCCAGTTTTGATGGCAAGCCAATTAGGCGTTCCGACGGTTGAAATCAATCCGGGCCAAACGGAACTCTCCCACGTTGTCGACTTGCACATACAAACTGGAGCCGTCGAAGCGCTGGAAGGAGCTTGGACTATCCTTCAATCAACGAATTGACTTTGCTCCGCCGCGCAGCCGGCAAAAACAATCACGATCCCAGGACGAGCAACCTTTAATGCTTGACTTTTTGGTTTTTGGCGGGCACCCGAGAATCCGCAAACCGATTTTCCAGCTCAAGCAACTCTTCGGACATCCAAAAACTAAAGTCGACAAAAGCATCGACAGCGATACTGATTGGCTCTTCGAACCGGTTGGAACAGAGAGCAATTTCGGGTGCGTGGGGCAAACGTAAATTCATTTTTGGATCACGTAAAAACTAGGATTGAAAAACAGTTCAAATCGCGATCCCTTGCGATCAAGCCACCTGTTAAACGTAATTGCAACGCCAATGGTTCATTTTTTATCGCCACAGTTTCCGCAAGTTGACAACCCGAACATTAAGGTGTGACGAAGCACTAGATGCGTTCTGCAATAACGCCAACTTTCAAATGCAAAGGCAACGCGAATTGTAAATTTTTTGTACAATTGGAATTTACGTTTTCCCTCTACGACCGCAGAGCCACCATGCAAGCAGTTTGTTTCCAATCCGTCGGTGAAGTCGCGACGCTCGACATCGCTGATCCGCAAATTCAATCGCCCCACGATGCGGTCGTCCGAGTTTCCATGGCGGGCTTATGCGGCAGTGACCTGCATCCGTTCTGGGGTCGAGAAATCGGTTTGCTGCCGGGCACTGTGATGGGACATGAAATGGTGGGAACCGTGGAAGCCGTCGGCAGCATGGTTGACTCGAAAAAAATCGCGGTAGGCGATCGCGTCTACGTTCCGTTTTCAACCAATTGCGGTGATTGCTACTACTGCCACGCGGGTTTGACCTCGCGCTGCGAGTCCGGACAGCTATTTGGTTGGCGGAATGCGAGACCCGATCTTGACGCTCCGGTGCCAGCCGGGTTTGATCCAGAAGCGGTTGGCTTGCACGGCTGCCAAAGTGAATTTGTAAAAGTTCCAATGGCCGCTGCCACGCTGAAGCGTTTACCCGACTCGGTGTCCGACGAACAAGGTTTATTATTGGGCGACAACTTTTCAACGGGTTACTTCTGCGCTGAAATGGCCGAAATCAAACCCGGCGGTGACTATGCCATCGTGGGCTGCGGGACGGTTGGCTTGCTGTGCATCATCGCCGCTGGATCAATGGGCGCGGAAAACATCATCGCCATTGACCCGGTTCCCGAAAGACGAAAACAAGCCGAAGCGTTTGGTGCCATCGGCGTTGCCCCCGAAAAAGCAGTCGACGAAATCAAAACGCGAACAAAAGGTCGAGGCGTCGAGGCGGTGATGGAGTTGGTCGGCATTCCGGACGCTCAACAGTTGGCTTATCAAATCATCCGTGCCGGCGGGATCATGTCGGTGATCGGTTGTCACTGCGGTCCGAACTTTGCGTTTGCTCCAAGCGACGCGTACGACAAAAACTTGACCTACAAAACAGGCCGCTGCCCGGCTCGGCATTACATGGACGTACTGACGGACCGAGTCGCAGCGGGAGAATTCGAACTCGCGGGTTTAATCAATCGCGAATTCGATTTCGACGACTCCAAACGAGCCTACGACGTTTTCTCTAATCGCAAGGACGGCTGCGTCAAAGCAGTGTTTCGCGCGTAACAGTCTGCCGAAAGACTCGCCTTGGCGATCGGTTTTGACAAAAAAATAGCCCGACGCTCAATTGCAACCGGGCTATTTTTCTGTCTCGGGCGTTTCGACAACGCCGAATTTATTTGCCGGACTTTGAATCCTTGGTCTTCGAATCCTCAGTTTTCGAATCGCCAGATTTGCCTTCCGATTCCTCTGACTCTTTGTCTGAATCCTTAGATTCATCGCCTGCTGTTCTTTTCTCGACCTTGCATTTCTCCAGCAAGTCCACCAGCTGTTTGCCGTGGTTTCGGATGTTCACCTTCTTTTCGATGTGAGCAATCTTTCCGTCCTTGTCGACGATAATGGCCACTCGACTGGCAAATCGCCCACGCATCAAAATCCCATAGTCCTTGGCAACCTTTTTATTGGTGTCGCTGAGCAACGGGTATTTGAGCCCAAGCTTCTCGGCAAACTTTTTATTCTTTGCCGCAGCATCAGTGCTCGCTCCGAACAACGCCACGTTGTAACCAGCCAATTCTTTGCCACTTTCACGAAGGGCTTTGCATTGCATGGTTCAGCCACCAGTTAGCGCCATCGGATACCAAGAAACGACGACCGCTTGCTTGCCTTGGTATTTAGAAAGCTGATATGTCTTTCCATCGGATCCCTTGAGTTTCCAATCCGGCGCTTTGTCGCCAACTTTTAGCTCTTTTGATTTCATATCTTCCTTCGCTTGAGCATTCGCAAAACTGGGAGACATCACGACTCCGATACAGGCGAATAAAACGCAGATGATAACTTTCATTTGATTCCAAAATTAAAGATAAAGTGAAACTGTTTTCGAGACAGCCGCCAAAAACGATTGAGACTATCGAAATAAATTTTTATTGAACGCGGTGCGTTGGTTCGGGTTTTCCCGGCCGGAAACTTTGTAAATTTCCAACAGTTAATTGTACGCTCATTTCGCTGGCCAGTTCGTCCGCAACAGCAGCAACGATCGCCCCCAGTTCATCCGGGTCTGCCGCGACTCGGGCGTTCACCAACAAATCCGCAGCCGTCGTTTTGATTTCACTGGCAAGGCTCAGCTCAGCCTCGACGCCAGATCCGACTAAGTTGGCGACCGAAGAATCGTGGATGGTTTGGCCAAGGACTTTCAGATGAGCCACTTCGTTGCCGGATCCGGCCAATCGCTTGCCCATCCTTTTGACCATTTCAATCACCAACTGATCCAGCTCAAAGCGGTCTTCTGATTTCGCGGTCACTTGGCAGTTTAGCCAGCCAAGTTCCGCTTCGCCTTCGGCGTAAATCACATAGTCGACCTCCATCATCGAATTTCGACTGACCGGTTCGGCCTCCAACGCTTCAATCAGTTCGGGAAAGCCCTCGCCCGTTTTGGCACTCAGCCCAAAGCTATCCGACTCTGGGAATCGTTCGTCCACCAAAGAAAGAAGTTCTGCCCGTTTAGTTTCTGAAAGCCGATCGATCTTATTGATCGCAATCGAGTCGGCCTCTTCCAACTGTTTCAAAAAGATATACTCAGCCTTGGGCGAAAACCCTTTGCCTTGCTGTTGTGACAAAATTTTCAATCCGTGGTTGGGCTTCAACAGCACAACCAACGGGCCCATCTCAAAACGATCGCCAAACAGCTCTCGCATCGGCTGAATCACGGTCGCGACCAAATCCGTGCAACTGCCTACCGGTTCGGCAATCACGATATCGGGCGTTTGTTCTTTGGACATGGCACCAACCGTGTCGATCAAGTCGTCAAACTTGCAGCAAAAGCAAGCCCCGGGAACTTCTCCGACGTTGAAACCCTGCGCCCGCAACGAATGGGTGTCGACCAGATCGTAGGCTTGGTCGTTGGTGACCAGTGCGACATTTTTACCTTGGGACACGTAGTGTGCGGCTACTTTGCCAATCGTGGTCGTTTTGCCGGCGCCCAAGAAGCCGCCAATCATCAAAAATCGAATTGGTTTCATCTGACAGATACGCTTCTTGAAATTGAAGTTAAACTTACTGCTTAGATTTTACCCCGAACAACGCTTCATTGACAACGATCGCGACTCGATATCCAAAGAATCCGCAACGATCGACACGAAAAGTGTTGGTTGCGTTATAAAAGTCACATGCTGAATCACTTAACTTTCCCATGGCCCGTTGCCACGCCCGCAATCCGCGACTCAATTTTACAAGCAGTGGATGGTGGCGACTGGGGAAAATACCACGGCCAATTTACTGACGAATTCGTCGCTCGTTTTTGCAACTGGTTGGGCGTGGAGCATACGACGTTGTGTTGCAGCGGTACGATCGCCGTGGAATTAGCACTGCGCGGTGTTGGCGTTCGCCTCAACGACGAAGTGATTCTGGCGGGCTACGATTTCCCTGGAAACTTCAGATCGATCGAGGCGATTGGTGCATTGCCAGTTTTGGTGGATGTCGTTTCCGACGGGTGGGTCTTGGATCCAAACCAAGTCGCCGCGGCGGTATCGGAGTCCACCAAGGCCATCGTCGTGTCTCACCTGCACGGACAAATCGCCAATATCGCCGCGATCAAATCCGCGATTGAATCCACCGCGCACGGCCAAAACGTCGCGATCGTGGAAGACGTTTGCCAATCGCCCGGCGGCACCTTGACGGGTAAACCTCTGGGTACGTTCGGCGATGTTTCGGTTTTCAGTTTTGGCGGCAGCAAGCTTCTGTCTGCAGGGCGGGGCGGGGCGGTCGCCACCAACGATCCTGCGATCGCTCAACGCATCAAAGTGTTTTCCGAGCGAGGCAACGATTCATTTCCACTATCGCAGCTCCAAGCCGCGGCCCTGATCCCTCAACTGGATCAGTTGAACGACTCAAATAAAAAGAGGCTTGCCGCGGCCAAGTTTCTCTGCAAAAGCATCAACTCAATCCAAGGACTGGCGACGCTACCCGAAAGCGATCTGGAATCAGATAACTTGCACGCGATTTATAAAGTCCCCATTCGCATCGAGTCAGACAAGCTCCCGCGCGATGCGGTTTTGGCTCGGTTTTGCGATCAAGGAATGCCAATTGGCGAAAGCTTTCGTGGATTCTATCGGCGGTCCAAACGTCGTTGTCGAAAGGTTGGCGATCTAGAGCATTCAAAAACGGCGGCCGAACAAACCATGCTTTTGCACCACCCCGCGTTGCTTAAAGATATCGCGACGCTGGACTTAATCGTCCAGTGTATCAAAGAAGGTTCAACCGATTCATGAAGAACACTTCCAACCACATCGAAATTCCCGCTGGGTCAAAGTACGACTGGGCGGCCTTGCTTTTTGCCATCGTGTTTCCATCAGTCGTCACGATCGTTTATTTTCAGTTACTGGCCGACGTGGCCCCCACGATTCAGCAAACGGCTTACGCGGTCGGCAAGACTTGGCAATTTGGGTTCCCGATTGCTTGGGTCTACGCCTTCTACCGATCCCGGTTACGGCGACGGCCAAACGCGCACGACCCAGCCACCGCAACGTCCAGTCAATTAACCAACCCAACGTCCGGTCGACTAATAGACTACATCGTGGCGATCGCGTTTGGCGTCTTGGTCGTCGCGACGATGATTATTTTGTTTTACCTGGTCATCAAACCTTCGGCCGCGGGCGAGCGTTTAATTCAAATGGTTCGCGAAAAAATTGACTCGATGGGCTTGGACGCCATTTGGAAATACGTTGCCGTTGGTTGTTTCTACACCGTCGTGCATTCGTTCATGGAAGAATACTACTGGCGTTGGTTCGTCTACGATTTGGCCAAAAAATTCTGTTCGGCGTTGGCGTCCAACATAGTTTCAAGCCTCGGTTTCGCCGCGCACCACGTCATTTTACTAGGCTTTTTCTTCGGCTGGACCTCGCCGTGGACGTACGTGATCTCGGCCGCGATTGCGATCGGGGGCATGGTCTGGGCCGGGATGTACGAACGCGATGGCAAACTGGGGCCGCCGTGGATCAGCCACGCCATCGTTGACGCGGGTATCTTCACGCTGGGCTATTTAATCTGGACTGGATGACTCATTGACCGCTGCCGATTAATCGCCGTCAGTCTGAAAAAAGAAAGCCCGTTTCTGGTTGGGCAACGAATAGTCAAACCCGCAAGCTTTAAACATGTCGTCCGAACTGGAGATGGCAAGGATCTCCAGGACCTTTTCTTCTTTGGCCCGCTCGACACATCGCTTCAATAACGCCTTGCCAATTCCGCGACGTTGGAAATCGTCCGCGACGGCCAAACACTGGATTTCGGCCAATTTCTTCGAGTAAATTTCTAGCGCACAAAAACCAACAATGGGCGTTTTTTCGCGAACCGATTCGACACCCGGCACGGCCTTGAACGAATGTCGCAACAACAATTGCAGCTCGACAGACGTCCGCTGCAGCAATAATTCTTTTTCGACAAACGGCTGCAAAAACTCGCTGACGTTGGCGAGGTCGTCTTGAGTGGCGGGTGAGATTTCAAAAGGCATGGCGGCAGCGCGGCGTTAGTTTGTGCGTGGATCGAATTCGATTGGATCAGCGGAGTGAAATTTAGGCGGCCGAGTCGTCACCGCACCAGCGGCGAATCATCTTGGCGTACATTTCGGTTCCCAAGTTTAATTGCTCCAGCGAAATCCATTCATCGATTGCGTGTGCCTGGGCGATATTACCGGGACCGAAAACAATTTTGTTTTCCAGCTCTGAAAAAACGCCACCGTCGGTCCCGTAGGGTACCGTTTGCGACGCATGGCGATGAGCCAGCTTTAAACTTTCTTGAACGAACGACGACTCCGGATCGGAAAACATTCCCGGCCCCCAATTCTTGATATCGATTTCGATGTCGTATTTTTTGGCCCCTCTTTCGACTCGACGCAGCAACGGCTTCACATCCACTCCCGGCATCGGCCTCAAATACATCGTGCAAACACTCTTCCCGGCCGTCACATTCAAAGCCGGTGAGTCATCCTTGATGCAAATATTCCATGACAGAGTCGGCGGATCAAAATCGTCGTTCTGCCACTCGGCTTGGCTTTCGGTTCGATCTCGCAGCTTTTTCATGTAATACAAAAACGGAATCATTTTCAGGTTGGCGTTTTCTCCTTGGCGACCACCCGAATGCCCCGCAACTCCATTGGCGACCGCCACGATTTTAACCGAGCCCTTATGTGCATGAACCACCTCCAACGAAGTCGGCTCGCCGATGATCGCTCGGGTTTGGTGGTCAACCATTTCGCGATAGAACTTACTGTCTTCCGCCACCACCCGAGCGCCACCAAAGCCAACTTCCTCGTCGGCGGTAATTGCAATGTACAACGGTTTCTTCAGCGCATCCCAATCGAACTGCTGAGCCGCCGCCAACATGCAGCCAATGGATCCCTTCATGTCGCAACTGCCACGCCCATACAATCGCTGTCGCGCGATCGCGGGCTCAAACGGAGTGAATTTTTCCGTGAACCATTTCTCGGCGGGCACAACATCCGAGTGACCGAAGTAGGCCAGACCGCCTCCGCCAGCGCCTTTTTTGGCGACCAAGTTGACCTTCTTTTCGCCGTTTTCATCCTCGTATTCGCAACGCTCGACCACGAAACCTTGCTTGGTCAGCTTCATCTCCAGATAGCGACTAATCGACTTATTTGAACGACTGCTTGTCGAATCAAAACCAATCAGCCTTTTTGTGTAGCGTAGCGCTTTCATCTGGATCGTCGAGTCCTTTTTTGAGTGATTGGCAGGCATCGTCGGCTCGAATCGCAACTTTAAAAACGGGCATCGCCTACCGCCGATTCCAATTACCGGTAGCCGTCGAGCGTCAATTGGGCGACAATCAAGTCCTTGGAACATCTTAGTCTTTTTCGACTTTATCTCGCCGATGCCTCGCGAAAAAATTCACTTTATCACTGGCCAGTTGGCCCGCGCAGCACTCGACAACGTTTTAAGCGACTTGGCCACCAAAGCGGATTTCGATTATTCCGTACAAACCTTACCAATTACCGTCGCCGCACTGCTCACACCAAAATGGATCGCCCCTCGATTGGAGATCCCGCCGGACACCACTCAGATCATGTTGCCAGGTTACTGCGATATCGACTTGAGCCCAATCCGGAATGTAACGGACCTCCCGATCGCCATCGGGCCCAAAGACTTGCGGCGGTTGCCGGATCACTTTGGCCAAGTCACGCGGCGAGAAGGATTTGGCGATTGGGATATCGAGATTATTGCGGAAATCAATCATGCACCGCGAAAGAGCTTGGACGAAATCATTTCGCTGGCTGCGTCAATGCGAGCGGACGGGGCGAACTTGATCGATGTGGGTTGCGACCCCAACAACTGCTGGCCAGGGGTGGCCGAGTGCGTTCGCGCGTTAAAGGCCGAAGGGCATCGCGTTTCGGTGGACAGTCTAAACCCGGACGAAATTGAACCTGCCGTTGCCGCCGGGGCCGAATTGGTTTTGTCCGTCAATCAATCGAATTACAAAAGAGCGGTCGACTGGGGCTGCGAAGTCATCGTAATTCCAGACGACATTCAAGACATCGCTTCGATGGATGCGACAATCGATTTCTTGGCTGGCCACAATGTGCCAATTCGAATCGATCCGATCCTTGAACCCATCGGCTTTGGTTTTACCGCCAGCATCCAGCGCTACATCAAAGCAAGAAAGCGTTGGCCTGAAGCGGAAATGATGATGGGCATCGGTAACATTACCGAATTGAGCGACGTTGATTCCGCTGGCGTAAACTTTTTGCTGCTGGCCATTTGCCAAGAATTGAAGATCACGAAAGTTTTGACAACTCAAGTTATTAACTGGGCTCGAACTTCCGTCAAAGAATGCGATATCGCGCGTCAATTAGTCCACTACAGCATCACCGAAAACGTCCCGCCCAAACACCTTTCGGAGCAACTGCTGCTACTGCGAGACGCAAAATTACTAAACTATTCGCCGCAGCAAATCGAACAACTCGCCGCGAACATCAAAGACAATAACTACCGCATCTTGGCCGAAAACGACCTGCTACACTTGCTCGGCAGTCGACAGCATTTTTCCGGTCGCGACCCGTTCGATGTTTTTGACCAATTGATGCAATCGCAGCCCACCAATGTCGACGCTTCGCACGCGTTTTATTTAGGCTACGAAATGTGCAAGGCGATGACCGCTTTGCAACTGGGCAAACAATACGCCCAAGACCAATCGCTCGACTGGGGCTTTTTGACCGTCGACGAAGAAGACCGCCATCGACTTAAAAAACGTCGCAAGAAACGGGACGATTAATGCACCGTGAAATCGCCAATTTAACGACGACGCAGGCGCTGCAAAGACTCGCGTTCTTGCCGGGCTGCCTGCTCTTCGACAGCGCCAAGCAAATGCTGGATGCGGACAAACAACCCTTGGGTCGCTTCAGTTTTTTGATGGCCGATCCATTCGAAACCATCGTGCAACCCGTCGGCGCGGCCGATCCGCTATCGCCGATCGCTGACTTGCTGGCTCGCTATCAAACACCAACCATCGCAGGCCTGCCACCCATGCAAGGCGGCGTTGCGGGGCTGTTTAGTTACGATTTGAATCGAAGTTTCGAATCATTGCCTGCTGCCAAACACGATGAATTCCGTTTACCCTCGATCGCCGCCGGCGCCTACGACACGGTGATCGCTTGGGACCACCTGCAAAACAAAACCTGGATCATTTCCCACGGCTTCCCCGAAACCGACGGTCCCGCTCGCGATCGAAGAGCCATCGACCGAGCGGATTATTTTGAGCGGCTCTTGCTCGCCAGCCCGTCGGTCAATCACGCCGCAGCCAACGCATCGCATTGCTCAACTCAAAGCGCTGGAAAGCAAAACAACCGATCGCAAAACAACCGATCGCAAAACAACTCGCTGCCGCCTACACCGCACCTTTCGAAACAGTTTCCCGCCGACCACCCAACGCTGAACCAGCTTACCAGCAATTTTTCAAAATCAAACTACATTCGAGCCGTGCAAAAGTGCATCGATTACATCGTTGCCGGCGACGTGTTCCAAATCAATCTCGCTCAGCATTTACTGCACCCGGCCACAACCGATTCGTTGTCGCTGTACTTGCGACTGCGTGACTGCAACCCGGCTCCCTTTGCTGGCTATTTTGATTTATCCGGCATCACCGAAACGGACGCTCAAATCATAAGCGCTTCGCCCGAACGCTTTGTTTCGGTGCGAGACCGAATCGTCGAAACGCGCCCAATCAAAGGCACTCGCCCGCGTACGGGACGGCCGATGGTCGACATCCGAGCCCGCGACCGACTGCTGGCCAGTGAGAAAGATCGAGCCGAAAATACGATGATCGTCGACTTAATGCGAAACGATTTATCGCTCGTCTGCACCGACGAATCGATCCGCGTTGAACAGCTTTGCAAACTGGAATCGTATCAAAGCGTGTTGCACCTCGTCTCTTCGGTCACCGGAAAACTGAAACCCTCGGCAACGTTATGCGACTTGATCGCAGCGACATTCCCTGGCGGTTCAATTACGGGGGCTCCGAAAATTCGAGCCATGGAGATCATCGATGAACTCGAACCAAACGCTCGTGGAGCCTACTGCGGATCGCTGGGTTATTTAGGATTCGACGGTGCGGCCGATTCGAATATTTTGATTCGCACCATCACCGCCAACCAAGGCTACTGGCAGATCCCTGTCGGCGGCGGCATCGTGGTACAGTCCAATCCGCAATCCGAATACCAAGAAACGTGGACCAAAGCGGCTGGTATGTTACGGGCGTTGGAAACAACTGTTTCCAGCGAACTTGCAGCCGGAGAGTTGCCGGCATGATTTTGGTCATCGATAACTACGATTCTTTCGTGCACAATCTGGCTCGGTATTTTAGACTGCTGGGCTGTGCGACGCAGGTGGTTCGCAACGACGAAATTTCAATCGACGCCATCAAGAAGATCGCCCCGGCCGCGATCGTTCTTTCGCCCGGTCCTTGCTCGCCAGACCAAGCTGGTGTGAGCCTAGAAGTTGTTCGATCATGCTATAAACAAATTCCGATCTTGGGGATTTGCTTGGGGCACCAAACGATCGTCCAAGCCATGGGCGGCAAGATCGTGACCGCCAAAGAACCGATGCACGGCCGCAGCAGCCCGGTCAACCATGACGCTTCGGCAATGTTTAAACAAATCGCCAATCCATTCGCGGCCGGCCGTTACCATTCGCTGGTCGGCCAGAACACGACTTTGCCGGACAACCTACGCGCCACCGCATTCACGGCCGACCAAACCATCATGGCCATCGAACACACTTCGCGGCCCGTTTTTGGACTCCAGTTTCACCCGGAATCCGTCTTAACGGACTGCGGTTTTCGTTTGATCAGCAACTTCTTGTCGGCGGCCACGCTCGAACACCATGCCGACCGAGTTGACGAACTTCAATCGAATCAACTTCAAGGCTCGTCCATCGGAATCCGGCCGTACCCCATTTCGACAAGACTGACGAAGCGCCCGAAAGAGAGTTGAAACCAGCTTCTTTCCCGTCAAACTCAATGCCGTAATAGTCCGTTCAAAATAATTGAAAGTTATCCTTCGATGCCTTGGCCGTCAGTGCATGGCGTTGGATGTAACGACAAACCTTATAAAAATGATCATTACCTTGAACCGGAAAACTCTTGTAGCGACTTTGACAAACGTGACCGTATCCCGTGGTCTTGATATGGGCATGATATCGTTGAGCAGGAGTCATTGTCCCCAGTCCAGAAAGGCTGACACCGCCTTGTCAGCTCGAGGCGACAAAACCATGTGCTAATGCTTCTTCATTCATTGACAGCAAATCAGATCAACTGGATACTTTCGCAGCCTTTCCCAGTGCTTTGTCACACCTTAATGTTTGAATTGACAGCTTGCGGCTTTTGAGGTCGATCGATGGTCATGCCACCAAACAATCGAAAACAGCTCGGCTGCTGTTGGAGGTAAATATTTCTGGAGAACCGGCCAAACATCGATTTGAAGCAGATGAAATGGAGTCGGTGATAGAAGAAACGGCCAGCTTGCAATCGATACAAGTCGACGGGCTGATGGCGATGGCCGGTTTGGCGGGATACGTTTTCCGATGAACTTCTAGCGGTCGCTGGATGCTGACGCGAGTGCAAATCTGAGTGGTGTTCAGCCGAGCGACATGTACACACTTCTGCCGATCAGTATTGAACATCCCGTTAGGGATCCAATATCGGTAGAAAAAAAACGTCATTTTGTTGTCCAACGCGTCCCGTTAGGGATGCCACAATGCGTAATTGCTGCGTCGTGAATTACAGAGACCCTCGACCGTATAATTGCTTCCCTACTGGGACGCGTTCGACTCGGGAATATCTTTTCTACCGACATGGGATCCCCGCCGGCAAAACACAAAAAATGCCTGTCCTTTTAGCCCCCCTTTTTGCCCCGCCCTCACCCCGCAGGTTGTTGAACCCCAACGAAGGTCTCGCCCCGAGCTACCTTGGGCCATGAAAAACTAAAAAGTAAGGCTTTCCCTAGCGAAGCTTTCCC